>NZ_BAAAMJ010000010.1:0-285767 GCF_039529215.1 Streptomyces sodiiphilus
GCCCCGGCGGCGGGCGGCCCGGCCTCCGCGCCGCGCGGCCTCCTGCGCCTCGGCGACGCTCCCGTACAGTTCCTCGTCCGGCACGAACGGGGGCTGCTCCTCGGCCTGCACCGGTTCCACCGGCTCGGCGACAGCCTCGGCCGCCACCGCGGCCGGCACCTCCGCCTCCACCGCGGGCTCGGGCTGCGGCTCGGCGGCCGCGCCCTTCCCCTTCTTCCGGGACTTCTTGCCGCCCCCGCCACCGGCCGGGGCGTGCGCCTGCTCCATGTGCACCATCAGGCCGCGGCCGTTGCAGTGCACGCACGGCTCGGAGAAGGACTCCAGCAGCCCCTGGCCGACCCGCTTGCGGGTCATCTGCACCAGGCCGAGCGAGGTGACCTCGGCCACCTGGTGCTTGGTGCGGTCCCGGCCCAGGCATTCCAGCAGCCTGCGCAGCACCAGGTCACGGTTGGACTCCAGCACCATGTCGATGAAGTCGATCACGATGATGCCGCCGAGGTCCCGCAGCCGCAGCTGCCGCACGATCTCCTCGGCCGCCTCCAGGTTGTTCCTGGTGACCGTCTCCTCCAGGTTGCCGCCCTGCCCGGTGAACCGGCCGGTGTTGACGTCGACGACGATCATCGCCTCGGTCCGGTCGATCACCAGCGAGCCGCCGCTGGGCAGCCAGACCTTGCGGTCCAGTGCCTTCATCAGCTGCTCGTCGATCCGGTAGGTGGCGAAGACGTCCACCTCCGAGGTCCACTTCTGCAGGCGCCCGGCCAGGTCGGGAGCGACGTGCGTGACGTAGCCGTGGATGGTCTCCCAGGCGTCCTCACCGCTGACGACGACCTTGGAGAAGTCCTCGTTGAAGATGTCCCGCACGACGCGGACCGTCATGTCGGGCTCGCCGTACAGCAGCGTGGGGGCGTTGCCCTTCTTGGCCTTCTGCTGGATCTCCGCCCACTGCGCCTGGAGCCGCTCGACGTCGCGGGTCAGCTCCTCCTCGGTGGCGCCCTCGGCGGCGGTGCGCACGATCACGCCCGCGTTGTCCGGGACGATCCGCTTGAGGATCTGCTTGAGCCGGGACCGCTCGGTGTCCGGCAGCTTGCGGCTGATACCGGTCATCGAGCCCTCGGGCACGTAGACCAGGTACCGGCCGGGCAGCGAGATCTGGCTGGTCAGCCGGGCGCCCTTGTGCCCCATCGGGTCCTTGGTGACCTGCACCAGCACGGGCTGGCCGGACTTCAGCGCGGACTCGATGCGGCGCGGGCCGTGGCCCATACCCAGTGCCTCGAAGTTCACCTCGCCCGCGTACAGGACCGCGTTGCGGCCCTTGCCGATGTCCACGAACGCCGCCTCCATCGACGGCAGCACGTTCTGCACCTTGCCCAGGTAGACGTTGCCGACGTAGGAGGTCGCCTGCTCCTTGTTGACGTAGTGCTCGACGAGGATGTCGTCCTCCAGCACGCCGATCTGGGTGCGCTCGCCGCTCTGCCGGACGACCATCACCCGCTCGACGGCCTCCCGGCGGGCCAGGAACTCGGCCTCGGTGATGATCGGCACCCGTCGGCGGCCCTGCTCACGGCCCTCCCGGCGGCGCTGCTTCTTCGCCTCCAGCCGCGTCGAGCCCTTGATGGACGTGACCCCGTCCCCGGAGGTGTCGGTGCCCTCGTCCTTCTTCCGGCGCGGCTCGCGGACCTTCACCACAGTGCGCTCCGGGTCGTCCCCGGCGGCGGGCGTCTCGGCGGCGTCGCCGTTCCGGCGACGGCGGCGACGGCGACGGCGCGATCCGCCGCCGGCCTCCTCCGCGTCGCCGGCGGCCTCGCCCTCCTCCTCGGCTTCGGCTGTCCCGGCACCGGTCTCCTGCTCACCGGCGGGTGCGGCGGCCTCCGCCTCCTCGGCGGAACCGCGGCCCTCCTCCCCGGCGGCCTCGGCGGCCAGCGAGGCGGTCTCCCCCCGGCGACGGCGACGGCCGACGCGGCGACGGCGGCGCGACTGGCGCTCCCCCGCCTCCTCCTCGTCCTCGCGGGCGGCGGCTTCCGTGTCCCCGGTCTCNCCCGCCGCGGCGACGGCGGCGCGACTGGCGCTCCCCCGCCTCCTCCTCGTCCTCGCGGGCGGCGGCTTCCGTGTCCCCGGTCTCCTCCTCGGCCTCCGCGATCGGCTCCTCGGTCTCCTCCGGGGCCTCGGGCTCCTCGGGCTCCTCGGCGAGTGCCGCCTCCGCGGCGGCGCGCTCGGGGGTCTGGAACATCGGTGCCTGGAAGACCGGCGCCTGGAAGACGGCCGACGGCGGGGCCACCGCCGGGGCTGTCCGGCCCGATGCGGCTTCCGCCTCCGCGGCGGGCTCCGCCGTACGGGCCGCCTTCGACCGGACCGGCTTGCGGGTGGCGCGGCGGCGGACGGGAACGTCCTCCGGCTCCTTCTCGGCGGACTCCGCCGCAAGTTCCGGTGCGGGGCCGGCGGCCTCCTTCTCCGGCGCGGCGGCGGCCTTGCGGGTCGCACGGCGGCGGGTACGCGCCGGCTTCGCCTCCGGCTCGGCAGCGGGCTCGGCGACATCGGCCGGGGCCTGCCCATCGGCGTCGGACGGCCCGGCGGCCTCGGCCGTCTCAGGGGCCTCGGCCTTCTCCGGGGCCTTCTCGGCCTCTTCGGCGGGGGGTGCCGCGGCGGCGGCCTTGCGGGTGGCGCGGCGGCGGGTACGCGCCGGCTTCGCCTCCGGCTCCGGCTCCGCCACGGGCGGCTCGGCAACGGCCTCCTCGGGAGCCCCAGCCGTCCCAGCGGCCCCGGCCTCCTCGACGGCCTTGCTCTCCTCGGGGGCCTCGGCGGGAGGTGTCGCGGCAGCGGCCTTGCGGGTCGCACGGCGACGGGTACGCGCCGGCTTCGCCTCCGGCTCCGGCTCCGCCGCCGGCGGCTCGGCGGCCTCTTCCCGGCTCCCGCGAGCAGCGGCGGGCTCGGCAACGGCGGCGGGGTCCGCGGCCGGGGCGGGGGGAGGTGAGGTCTGCGGGGCGGTGGCCTTGCGGGTGGCGCGGCGGCGGGCCCTCGGGGGTGCCGCCTCGGCCGGCGGCTCCTGCGGTGACGGAGCGGCGGCCGCACCGGACTGCGCGTCGTCCGCCGTCGCGGGCGTGCCGTCGGCGGGTGCCGGGACCGTCAGATGTGCCGCGGGCTCCCCGGCGGCCTCGGCCGGCGGTCCCGCGGGGCGGGACGCCGCCCGGCGCCGCCGGGGAGGCAGGCTGTCGCTGGGGGTGCTGTGCTCGGCGCGCTCGGCGCCGTCCGCCTGAGCGGACTCGTGGGACTCGTGCATGCGGGCGGTTCTCCCGTCACGCTCCCGGGCGCCGCGCCGGTGGGGCGGGCGCCGCTCGGGAGCTGTATGTGTCGCTCGCCGGTTCCGGACGTTCCCGGCCCGGCTACGGCGAAAGTCTTATGGTCGGCGCACCGGCCGGGACAGCCGGACCCGAGTGGCTCCCTGGCGCCTGGCGGCTCGGCGGTGCATGCGGCGGCATCTATCCGGTGACCTCCGGCACCGCCGCGTCCCGCAGCCCGGCGGCCTTGGGTGGGGCGGCCGTGGCGGCGTCGCGGTCGGGCGCGAACGGGTCGGTCACCGTGCCGGTCTCCTCATCGAGCGGCCCCTGCGCCAGCCTGGTCACCGCTGCGGGGACCGGCGGCGCCAGGTCGGCCGTGGCGCGGAGACCGGACAGGACGTCGTCGGGTCGCACGGCAGGTGTGAGGTGCCGTACCACCAGGCGCAGTATCGCACAGGGCCCCCCGCCCGGCCCATCGGGCCCCGCCGGGGCCGCCACCTCCAGCGAGGCCACCGCGGCCCGCGCGTCGAAGGTGCGGACGCCCTTCTTGGTCTGCCGGCGCACCTCGACAGCCTCCGCCGCCAGGAACGCCGCCACGGCCCGCTCCGCCTCGGCCGGCTGGACGCCGTCCAGGCGCAGCTCCCAGCAGGAGGCCGTGAGCTGCTCGGCGAAGCCGGTGGTGCGGGCCTCGACGGCGTCGATGATGTCGAGGCCGTCGGGCATCGAGGCATCGAGTCCGGCCCGCAGCTCCGCCGGGTCGCGGGGAGCGGTGAGCGCGATCTCCAGGTACTCGGCCTCGCTGGCCGTCCCGGTCGGCGCGGCGTTGGCGTAGCTGACCTTGGGGTGCGGGGTGAAGCCCGCCGAGTAGGCCATGGGGACGGCCGAGCGGCGCAGCGCCCGCTCGAAGGCCCGCTGGAAGTCGCGGTGGCTGGTGAACCGCAGACGACCGCGCTTGGTGTACCGCAGACGGATCCGCTGCACCGCGGCTGCGGGCGGCGGGCCTACGGGCTGTCGCTTGCCCAGTGTCGTTCAGTCCCTCGTGATCGTGCGTGCTGTCTGTGCCCAGGGTACGCGGCCGGTGACGGGGCCGGACGGGGACACCGCCCGGTGCGGCCCGGCCACGGGGTCATTGCCCGTCGACGACCGAGAGCGGGAGCAGCTTGCGGCCGGTGGGCCCGATCTGGATCTCGCTGCCCATCTGGGGGCAGACCCCGCAGTCGAAGCAGGGTGTCCAGCGGCAGTCCTCGACCTCGGTCTCGTCGAGGGCGTCCTGCCAGTCCTCCCAGAGCCAGTCCTTGTCGAGACCGGAGTCCAGGTGGTCCCAGGGCAGGACCTCCTCGTAGGTGCGTTCGCGGGTGGTGTACCAGTCGACGTCCACGCCGTGCGCGGGCAGCACGGCGTCCGCGCACTTCATCCACAGGTCGTAGGAGAAGTACTCGCGCCAGCCGTCGAACCGGCCGCCGGCCTCGTACACGGCGCGGATGACCTCGCCGATCCGGCGGTCGCCGCGCGAGAGCAGCCCTTCCACGATGCCCGGCTTGCCGTCGTGGTAGCGGAAGCCGATGGACCGGCCGTACCGCTTGTCGGCGCGGATCTTGTCGCGGAGCTTCTCCAGCCGGGCGTCGGTCTCCTCGGCGGAGAGCTGCGGCGCCCACTGGAAGGGGGTGTGCGGCTTGGGCACGAACCCGCCGATGGAGACGGTGCAGCGGATGTCGTTGGACCCGGCGACCTCGCGGCCCTTGGCGATGACCCTGACGGCCATGTCGCCGATCTGCAGGACGTCCTCGTCGGTCTCGGTCGGGAGCCCGCACATGAAGTACAGCTTCACCTGCCGCCAGCCGTTGCCGTAGGCGGTGGCGACGGTGCGGATCAGGTCCTCCTCGGAGACCATCTTGTTGATGACCTTGCGGATGCGCTCGCTGCCCCCCTCGGGCGCGAACGTCAGGCCGGAGCGGCGCCCGTTGCGGGTGAGTTCGTCGGCCAGGTCGATGTTGAAGGCGTCGACCCGGGTGGAGGGCAGGGACAGCCCGATCTTGTCGTCCTCGTAGCGGTCGGCCAGGCCCTTGGCGATGTCGCCGATCTCGCTGTGGTCGGCCGAGGACAGCGAGAGCAGGCCGACCTCCTCGAAGCCGGTGCTGCGCAGGCCCTTGTCGACCATGTCACCGATGCCGGTGATGGACCGCTCGCGGACCGGGCGGGTGATCATTCCCGCCTGGCAGAACCGGCAGCCGCGGGTGCAGCCGCGGAAGATCTCGACCGACATCCGCTCGTGCACCGTCTCGGCGAGCGGCACCAGCGGCTGCTTGGGGTAGGGCCACTCGTCGAGGTCCATGACGGTGTGCTTGGAGACCCGCCACGGCACCCCGGAGCGGTTCGGCACGACGCGGGCGATGCGGCCGTCGGGCAGGTACTCGACGTCGTAGAACTTCGGGACGTAGATGCCCCCGGTGGCGGCCAGGCGCAGCAGCAGCCCGTCGCGGCCGCCGGGCCGGCCCTCGTTCTTCCAGGCCCGGATGGTCTCGGTCATCTCCAGTACGGCCTGCTCGCCGTCGCCGAGCACGGCGGCGTCGACGAAGTCGGCGACGGGCTCGGGGTTGAAGGCGGCGTGGCCTCCGGCGACGACCAGCGGGTGGTCCTCGGTGCGTTCCCGGGCGAGCATCGGGATGCCGGAGAGATCCAGGGCGGTGAGCAGGTTGGTGTAGCCCAGCTCGGTGGAGAAGGAGACGCCCAGCACGTCGAAGGCGCCGACCGGGCGGTGCGCGTCGACGGTGAACTGCGGGACCCGGTGCTCGCGCATCAGGGCCTCCAGGTCGGGCCAGACGCTGTAGGTGCGTTCGGCCAGCACCCCGTCGCGCTCGTTGAGCACCTCGTAGAGGATCATGACGCCCTGGTTGGGCAGGCCCACCTCGTAGGCGTCCGGGTACATCAGGGCCCAGCGGACGTCGCAGGAGTCCCAGTCCTTGACGGTGGAGTTCAGCTCACCGCCGACGTACTGGATCGGCTTCTGGACGTGCGGGAGGAGTTCCTCCAGGCGCGGGAAGACCGACTCGACAGGCATGTGGGATGTCTCCGGGATGGGGTGGGGAGGGGAAGCTGACCATTCAGCGTACTGGGTGGTCCCGTCAGGCGGCCAATGGACGTTTCATCCGGATCGACTGGAGCAGGCCGATGGCGATCCAGGTGACGAACATCGAGGTGCCGCCGTAGGAGAGGAAGGGGAGCGGGATGCCGGCGACCGGCATGATGCCCAGCGTCATCCCGATGTTCTCGAAGGACTGGAAGGCGAACCAGGCGACGATGCCGGCGGCGATGATGGTGCCGTACAGCTCGGTGGCGCCGTTGGCTATGCGCAGCGCCCGCCACAGGATGACGCCGAGCAGCAGGATGATCCCGCCGGCGCCGATGAAGCCGAGTTCCTCCCCCGCCACGGTGAAGATGAAGTCCGTCTGCTGCTCCGGGACGAACTGACCGGTGGTCTGGGTGCCCTGGAAGAGCCCCTTGCCCTCCAGGCCCCCGGAGCCGATGGCGATCCGGGCCTGGTTGGTGTTGTAGCCGGCGCCCGAGGGGTCCAGGGCGGGGTTGGCGAAGGCGGCGAAGCGGTTGATCTGGTACTCGTCGAGCACGTCGAACAGCCAGACCAGCACGCCGCCCACGATGCCGGCCAGGACCAGCCCGATCGTCCACCCGATGGAGGCCCCGGAGGCCACCAGGATGCCCAGCACGATGACGCCGATGACCATGGCCATGCCCAGGTCGTCGACCAGGACGATGGCCAGGGGTATCGCGGCGAGCCCGAGCGCCTGCAGGACGGCCCGGTGGCCCGGGTACTCACGGTCCCCCGCGTCGACCTGGGCGGCCAGCACCATGGCCATCGCCAGGATCACGGCGACCTTGGCGAACTCTCCTGGCTGGAGGGTGTAGTCCCCGATGGACAGCCAGGCCCGCTGGCCGTTGATCTCGGTGCCCATCGGGGTGAAGACGAGCAGCATCGCGATCACCGAGAAGCCGAAGAACACCGGGACGGCCCCGCGCAGCCGGTGATGGCCCAGCCACATCACGCCGGCCGCCAGGGCGACGCCCACGGCCAGGTTGATGAGCTGGCGGATCAGGAAGTACTGCGGGTCGCCGTTGTTGATCTCGGTGCGGTTGCGGGTCGCCGACCACACCAGCAGGCAGCCGAGCAGCGACAGGGCCCCCGCGGCCAGCAGAAGGATCCAGTCCACCCGGCGGAACACCGAGTCGCGGGCGGTGAGCCTGCGCCAGGTGCTCTGCCGGGTGGTTATGGAGCCGTTGGTGTATGTGCGGATGCTCAAGGATGCGCCCTCACTCGTCGTCGCGCGGGGCGACGATGGTGCCGTTCTCGTCGATCTCGGGGAGATCCTTCTGCGGGGTGGGCAGCAGTGCCTTGCTCCGGTCGATGCTGCCGTCCTCCTGGACTCCGTAGATCCCCTCGTACAGGCGGCGCACCGCCGGCCCGGAGGCCCCGGAGCCGGTGCCGGCCTGGGAGATCGTCATGACGATGGTGTAGTCGTCGGAGAACGTCGCGAGCCAGGAAGTGGACTGCTTGCCCTCGGTGGTCGCCGTTCCGGTCTTGGCGTGCAGCGGGATCTCGTCGTGCGGCCAGCCCTGGAAACGCCAGGAGGCCGTGCCGCGGGTGACCACGGCCCGCGTCGCCTCCTGGAGCTGCCGGATGGTCCGGTCGCTCGCCGGGGCCCGGCCGGCCTCGCGGGGCTCGATCTCCTCGACGACGGTGCCGTCGGCGGCGATCACGGCCTTGCCGACGGACGGCTCCCAGAGGGTGCCGCCGTTGCTGATGGCGGCGTATATGGTCGCCATCTGCACCGGGGTGACCAGGACATCGCCCTGGCCGATGGAGTAGTTGATGGCGTCGTAGGCGTGCAGGGTCATGCCGACCTGGCAGTTCTCGCGGGCGAGCCGGTGCTGGTAGTCGTTGTTGTCCGACTCCCCCATCTTGCACCAGAGGTCCTTGTTGGCCTCCCAGTAGTCCTGCTTCCACTGCCGGTCCGGGATCCTTCCGGGGACCTCGTTGGGCAGGTCGATGCCGGTCGGGCTGCCCAGGCCGAAGTCGTGCGCGGCCCGGTACAGCCAATCGTTCGGCTTGTTCTTCGGTTTGGCGCCGCCGTCCTTCTGCCATTCGGCGTGTCCGAAGCGGTAGAAGACGGTGTTGCAGGAGACCTCCAGGGCGCGGCCCATGGTGATGGGGCCGTAGCCGCGGGACTCGAAGTTCTTGAAGGTCTGGCTGCCCAGGCTGTAGGAGGCGGAGCAGTTGTGGCGGCCGTCGAACTCGTAGCCGGCGTTGACGGCACCGGCCGCGGTGACGACCTTGAAGGTCGACCCCGGGGGCGACTGCCCCTGGATGGCCCGGTTCAGCAGGGGGTAGTTGGAGTCGTCCCCGGTGAGCCTGCGGTACTCGTCCGCGGAGATGCCGCCGACCCAGGCGTTGGGGTCGTAGTCGGGGTTGGAGGCCATGGCGACCACCCGGCCGGTCCTGGACTCCATGACCACCACGGCGCCGGCGTCCGCCTCGTAGTTGCGCCCGGTGATCTGGTCCCGCTCCAGGCGGGCGTCCTTCATGGCCTGGGCGAGTTCCTGCTCGGCGAGCGCCTGCACCCGGGCGTCGAGGCTGGTGACGATGCTCGCGCCGGCAACCGCCTTCTCCGCCTCGGTCTCCCGCAGCACCCGGCCGAACTTGTCGACCTCGTACCGGGTGACCCCGGACTGGCCGCGCAGGTAGCCGTCGTAGGACCGTTCCAGGCCGGAGCGGCCCACCATGTCCGAGCGCAGCAGCGGGGAGGCGGTGTCCTCGGACGCGGCGACCTCCTCGTCGGTGACCGGGGAGAGGTAGCCGAGCACCTGGGCGGTCCGCGCGTCGTAGGGGGCGGTGTAGCGGCGCACCGCGGTCGGCTCGGCCATGATCCCGGGGAAGTCCTCGGAGCGTTCCCGGATCTGCAGCGCCTGCTGGGTGGTGGCCTCGTCGGTGATCGGGATGGGCTGGTAGGGCGAACCGTTCCAGCACGGCTGCGGGGTCTCCGCGTCGCACAGCCGGACCTGGTTGCGGACGTCGTCCTCCTCCATGCCCAGCAGTTCCGCCAGGTCGGCGAGGACCTGGGCGCCGCGGTCGCGCTGCTTGAGCAGCTCGGTGCGGTCGGCGGAGACCACCAGCCGGGTCTCGTTGTCGGCCAGCGGAACGCCACGGGCGTCGTAGATGGTGCCGCGCACCGGCGTCTGCACGACCTGCTGGACGTGGTTGCCCGCGGCCGCCTCGGCGAACTCGTCGCCCTGCCGGATCTGCAGGTACCACAGCCGGCCGCCCAGGGTGAGCAGCAGGGAGACGACCAGTATCTGGATGATGACCAGGCGGATGGTGACGCGGGAGGACCTGCCGGTCTCGGGGATGTTGCTCACAAGCGCTTCACTCCCTTGATGCGGCCGGCCCGGTTGCGTGCGGACCGGCTCAGCAGGCTGCCGCGCTGGCTTCCGATGACCGGGCCGCGGCCGAAGCGGCCGAAGCGCCCGGCCCGCGGGCCGGTGGTGCGCGGCCAGCGGGGGCCGCTGTCGGGGATCGCCGCGGTGCCGCCGGGTGCGCCCTCCGCCAGGGGGTCGGGCTCCAGCCGGCGGGCCATGGCCATCACCAGCGGCACCGTGAACGGCGCCAGCAGCAGGTCGTAGAGGGTGGCGGTGACGAGCAGGCCGACCAGCCCGACGTGCCGGGCGGCGGTGTCACCGACCAGGGCGCCCACCCCGGCGTACAGCAGGGTCGAGGAGAGCGCCCCGGCGGCGACCACGAGCATGGGCACGGTCGCCGAACGGTGGCGGCCGGTCTCGGGTCTGGTCAGTCCGGCCACATAGCCCACGAGGCACAGGACCAGGGCGTAGCGGCCCACGGCGTGGTCGGCGGGCGGGGCGAGGTCGGCGAGCAGTCCGGCACCGAAGCCGACGAGGGCGCCGCCGACGGGCCCGTAGACCATGGCCAGGCCGAGCACGGTGAGCAGCAGCAGGTCCGGGACCGCGCCGGGGAGCTGGAGCCGGGCCAGGACGCTGACCTGGAGGACCAGCGCCACGACGACGAGGAGGGTCGCGAGAAGGGTGCGGTGCACGCGCATCGGTCAGTCAGCTCCCGGTGCGGAGGGCTCTGCGTCCTCCGCGGAGTCGGTGTCGTCGCCCGGGCCGCCGAAGCCGTCCGGGCCGTCGTGAACGTCGTCCTCGCGGTCGGTGTCGTCGTCCTCGTCGTCCCCGGCCGCCCGGCGGGACTCGATCCGCTCGTCCTCCTCCTTGGCGTCCTCGGGCCGGGGCGGCAGCACGGAGTCGCGCGGGTTCTCCCGGGGCGGTTCGACGACGACCCCGACCAGGTCCAGGCGGCTGAAGGAGACGTAGGGGCGGACCCGCACGGTGCGGGTGAGGTCGCCGGCGGCGGGGTCGACGCCGATGACCTCGCCGACCGGTACGCCGGGCACGAACGGCTTGTTGCCCTCCGAGCCGAAGGTGACCATGCGGTCGCCCTTCTTGACGTTCGCCCGGTGGTTGAGCAGCTGGACGTCGAGGGCGTTGTCGCCGCGGCCGGTGGCGAAGCCGAGTTCGTTGCTGCCCTCCATGCGGGTGCCGACGGTGAAGTTGGGGTCGTTGGCCAGCAGCACGGTCGCTGTTCGAGGGCCGACGGTGGTGACGCGGCCGACCAGGCCGTCACCGTTGAGCACCGTCATGTCGCGGGCGATGCCGTCCCGGCTGCCGGCGTCGATGGTCACGGTCCAGGAGAAGCCCTGGGTGGGCCCTATGGCGATGACCTGTGCGCCGATGATGCCGTACTGTCCGGCGCCGGCGGTCCGCAGCAGCTCGTCGAGCTGCTCGACGCGGGAGTCCCGGTGGACGTCGCTGCCGAGCTGCTGGCGCAGTTCGGCGTTCTCCCGCTCCAGTTCACTGATGCGGTCGGCTCTGCTGCCGGAGTCGCGGACGGCGCCGATGGCGTTGCCCACCGGGTCGACCGCGGAGGCCAGACCTGCCTCCACGGGGCCGAAGACCGTGGCGGCCACCCGCCGCGGGCCGTCGAGCGGTGACTCCTCGCCCCCGCGGATGTCCACCGTGATCAGCGCGAAAGCGATGGATACCAGCAGTACGAGAAGCAGCCGGCTCTCTCGTGTGTCCCTCACGTGCGGCGGCCGTGCCTTTCTGGATGTGTCCTGTCAGGAGCGGGCGGGCCGGCGGACGCCGGTCCGCGGGGGCGGCGCGCGCGCCTACCGCCGGGGCTGTGCGTCCAGGACCTGCTGCAGGGCCTCGAACTCCTCGACGCACTTGCCGGAGCCCAGCGCGACGGAGTCCAGCGGGTTCTCCGCGATGTGGATGGGCATGCCGGTCTCGCGGCGCAGCCGCTCGTCCAGGCCGCGCAGCATGGCCCCGCCGCCGGTGAGGACGATGCCGCGGTCCATGACGTCGCCGGAGAGCTCCGGGGGGCACTTGTCGAGGGTCGTCTTGACGGCGTCCACGATGGCGTTGACCGGCTCCTCCATGGCCTTGCGGACCTCGGTGGAGGAGATGACCACCGTCTTGGGCAGGCCGCTGACCAGGTCCCGGCCGCGGATCTCGGTGTGCTCGTCCTCGTCGAGGTCGAAGGCGGAGCCGATAGTGATCTTGATGGTCTCCGCGGAGCGCTCGCCGAGCAGGAGGCTGTACTCCTTCTTGATGTGCTGGATGATCGCGTTGTCCAGTTCGTCACCGGCCACCCGGATGGACTGCGCGGTGACGATGCCGCCCAGCGAGATCACGGCGACCTCGGTGGTGCCGCCGCCGATGTCCACCACCATGTTGCCGGTGGCCTCGTGGACCGGCAGCCCCGAGCCGATCGCCGCGGCCATCGGCTCCTCGATGATGTGCACCTGCCGGGCACCGGCCTGGGTGGACGCCTCGATGACGGCGCGCCGCTCCACTCCGGTGATGCCGGAGGGCACGCAGACCACGACCCGGGGCCGGGCCAGATAGCGCCGCTTGTGGATCTTCAGAATGAAGTAGCGGAGCATCCGCTCGGTGATTTCGAAATCGGCGATCACACCGTCCTTGAGCGGACGGACCGCCACGATGTTGCCCGGGGTCCGGCCGATCATCTTCTTGGCCTCGGACCCGACCGCGAGAATCCCGCCGGTGTTGGTGTTGATGGCCACGACGGACGGCTCGTTGAGGACGATCCCGCGACCTCTGACATACACCAGCGTATTGGCCGTCCCGAGGTCCACTGCCATGTCACGGCCGATGAACGACATACTGTTCGCCATGGGGATACGTCTGGCCTTCCAGCTGGAGCGATAAGTGCGGGAGGTCGGCAGGGGGTGCGATGAGCTGCACTGCGGATCGCGGTTATGCCATCGTATCCACGGCCGGTCGAACACGGAGCGCAGGAGCACCGCTCCCGCCATTGTCGGCCGAACCCGGCCCGGCCTCCATCATGGTGACGTCGTGTCCGGGTGAAGGGTTCCCTCGTACGACTGTACATACCCGGATGGCGCATACCGTAACGGCAGTCGTTCCAGGTGGGAAGCCCATCGCGGCTGAACTGCCGTCAGGCGGGGGAATCGGCCGCGGCGGCGAAGAAGATCTTCGCCTCGCGCTCGGCGGACTCCTCGGAATCCGACGCGTGGATGAGGTTCTCCCGCACAATGGTCCCGAAGTCACCGCGGATGGATCCGGGCGGTGCGGCGATCGGATCGGTCGGCCCGGCCAGCGCCCGCATGCCCTCGATGACCCGCTCGCCCTCCACCGTCATCACCACGCTGGGCCCGGAGGTCATGAACTCCAGCAGCGGCTCGTAGAAGGGCCGCCCGGCGTGCTCCGCGTAGTGGGCCTGCAGCGTGGCACGGTCCAGCGTGCGCATCTCCAGCGCGGTGATCCGCCAGCCCGCCTTCGACTCGATCCGGCCGACGATCTCGCCGACGAGGCCGCGCCGGACGGCGTCCGGCTTCAGAAGGACCAGGGTGCGCTGGCTCATGGGACAACTCCAAGTACCGGGGAATGAGTCGCGGGATGAGCCGCACCATACCCGCAGCCCGCCGCCCGGTGTTACCCGGGAGGCTCCTGCACGGCCGTCCGGGGCATCGCCACGGCCCTTTCGTCCTTGATCCGGTCCACGACGCGGCCGTAGTGCACCGAGGCCCACCACAGCCCGGCGAAGCAGGCTCCCAGGAAGAACATCACCGGCACGACGAATCCGCTCAGCATCACCCCGGCCTGGAGGGCCCAGCCGAGCTGCACGGCACCCGGACGGCCGATCATTCCGCTCAGCAGCACGCACAACGCCATGGCAATGCCGCTGACCGTCCATACCGTTCCCGCCGGAGCGTCACCCAGGCGGACGACGACCAGGGCGGCCAGTGCGATGACGAACATTTCCGCGATGAGTGTGGCGGCGCAGAGCGTGCGCATCAGCGTTCCCTTCCCAGCAGCAGGCGGGCCTCGCCCACGGTGATCACCGAGCCGGTGACCAGGACGCCTGCGGTGGCGTACTCGTCCTCTTCCTCCGCGAGAGTGATCGCGGCCTCCAGCGCGTCGTCCAGACGGGGTTCGACCCGCACCCGGTCCTCGCCGAACACCTCGACCGCCAGGGCGGCCAGCTCGTCCACGTCCATCGCCCGGAGGGTGGCGTTGCGGGTGACCACGACCTCGGCCAGCACCGGCTCGAAGGCCTCCAGAAGACCCCTGACGTCCTTGCCCCCGCTGGGCCCCACCACTCCGATCAGCCGGCTGAAGCCGAACGCCTCGGAGGCCGCGGCAGCCGCGGCGCGGGCGCCCGCGGGGTTGTGCGCCGCGTCCAGCACGACGGGCGGGCTGGTCCGCACCACCTCGAGACGGCCCGGCGAGGTGACGGCGGCGAACGCCTCCCGGACGATCTCCGGGTCCAGGGTCCGCGCACGGACGGCCCCGACACCGAAGAACGCCTCCACGGCGGCGAGCGCGACGGCGGCATTGTGCGCCATGTGCTCGCCGTGCAGCGGCAGGAAGATGCCCGGGTACTCACCGCCGAGCCCGCGCAACGTCAGCAACTGCCCGCCCACGGCGAGCTCACGTGAGACCACCCCGAACTCCATGCCCTCGCGGGCCACGGTGGCGTCCACCTGCACGGCGTGCCGCAGCACCACCGAGGCCGCCTCGACGGTCTGCTGGGCGAGCACCACCGTGGCGTCCGGCTTGACGATCCCGGTCTTCTCCACGGCGATCTCCTGGGGGGTGCCGCCGAGCCGGTCGGTGTGGTCCAGGGCGATCGGGGTGATCACCGCGACGCCCGCGTCGATGACGTTGGTGGCGTCCCAGCTGCCGCCCATCCCGACCTCGACGACGGCCACGTCGACCGGTGCGTCGGCGAAGGCCGCGTACGCCATGCCGGTCAGCACCTCGAAGAACGACAGCCGGTGCTCCTGCCGGGAGTCCACCATCTCCACGAACGGCACCAGGTCGCGGTAGGTCTCGACGAACCGCTCGGGCGCGATGGGCTCGCCGTCCAGGCTGATCCGCTCGGTGACGGACTGCACGTGCGGGCTGCTGTAGCGGCCGGTGCGCAGGTCGAAGGCGGTCAGCAGCCCTTCGATCATGCGGGCGGTGCTGGTCTTGCCGTTGGTGCCGGTGATGTGGATCGACGGGTAGCCGCGCTGCGGCTGGCCCAGCACGTCCATCAGGGCCCGCATGCGGTCCAGCGAGGGGTCGAGCTTGGTCTCCGGCCAGCGGCCGGCCAGCTCCGCCTCCACCTCCCGCAGCGCCCGGTCGGTCTCCGGGTCGGCGGGCCGGGCGGGTACGTCGCCCTTCGGGGGACCGGCCTGGGTGCGCAGTGTCCGGCTGCCCGCTTCGATCACGGCGAGGTCGGGGTCGCGGCCGGTCTCGGCGCCGACGATCTCCTCGAAGGGATCACCGGACTCGGGAGTGGGGCGATTCGTCACTCGGCCCAGTCTACGGAGCCCGGCGCCCGGCGGGGCCGCACCCCCGCCGGGGCACAGGGCCCTCGGGAGGTACGGCCGGCCGGCGCGCTGCCGTCAGCCCTGCGGGAGCCGCTCCAGCTGGGCGGTGATCCGCGCGATGTCGGCCTCGGCGGCCTCGCGCCGGGCGCGGATCTTGACCACCACGTGGTCCGGCGCCTTGGACAGGAAGCCGTCGTTTCCGAGCTTGGCGGTGGTCTGCTTCAGCTCCTTCTCCGCCGCGGCCAAGTCCTTGGTCAGACGCTTGCGCTCGGCGCCGACGTCGATGGCTCCGGACAGGTCCAGCGCGACGGTCGCACCGGCGATGGGCAGCGAGGCCGTGGCGGTGAAGTCCTCACCGGCGGGCTGCAGGCGCAGCAGGGCGCGCATCGCGGCCTCGTGCGCCGCCAGCGGGGTGGCGGTCAGGTCCATCCGGGCGGGCACCCGCTGGCCGGGCTGAAGGCCCTGGTCGGCCCGGAACCGGCGGACCTCGGTGACCAGGTGCCGGACGGCGGCGATCTCCTCCTCGGCGGCCCGGTCCCGGAAGCCGGAGTCGGCCGGCCAGTCGGCCACCACCACGGACTCCCGGCCGGTCAGCGTCGTCCACAGTTCCTCGGTGACGAACGGGACCAGCGGGTGCAGCAGCCGCAGCACGACATCGAGGACCTCGCCCAGAACGCGACGGGAGACCTCCGCCGGACGGCCGCCGGCCTGGAAGGTGGTCTTGGTCAGCTCCACGTACCAGTCGAAGACCTCGTCCCAGGCGAAGTGGAAGAGCCCGTCGCTCAGCTTCGCGAACTGGTAGTCGTCGTAGTGGGCGTCGGCCTCGGAGACCACCGCGCCCAGCCGGGAGAGGATCCAGCGGTCGGCCGCGGAGAGCTCCTCGGGCGCGGGCAGCGGACCTTCCACGGTGGCGCCGTTGAGGAGCGCGAAGCGGGTGGCGTTCCAGATCTTGTTGGCGAAGTTCCGGGACGCCTGGACCCAGTCCTCGCCGATCGGGACGTCCACCCCGGGGTTGGCCCCACGGGCCAGGGTGAAGCGGACGGCGTCGGAGCCGTACTCGTCCATCCACTCCAGCGGATCGACGGCGTTCCCGAAGGATTTCGACATCTTCTTGCCGAACTGGTCGCGGACCATGCCGTGCAGGGCGACGGTGCGGAAGGGAGGGGTGCCGTCCATGGCGTAGAGCCCGAACATCATCATCCGGGCGACCCAGAAGAACAGGATGTCGTAGCCGGTGACCAGGACGGAGTTCGGATAGAACTTCTCCAGGCTGCGCGTCCGCTCCGGCCAGCCGAGGGTGGAGAACGGCCACAGCCCGGAGGAGAACCACGTGTCCAGGACGTCGGTCTCCTGGCGCCATCCCTCGCCGGAGGGCGGCTCCTCGTCGGGGCCGACGCAGCGGACCTCGCCGCCGGGGCCGTACCAGACCGGGATGCGGTGCCCCCACCACAGCTGGCGGGAGATGCACCAGTCGTGCAGGTTGTCGACCCAGCCGAAGTACCGGGACTCCATCTCCTTGGGGTGGATCGTGACCCGGCCGTCCCGGACGGCGTCGCCGGCCGCCCGCGCGAGCGGCGCGACCTTGACCCACCACTGCATGGACAGCCGCGGCTCAATGGTGGTCTTGCACCGCGAGCAGTGGCCCACCGAGTGCGTGTAGGGGCGCTTCTCGGCGACGATCCGGCCCTCGGCGCGCAGCGCGGCGACGATCGCCGAGCGGGCCTCCAGCCGGTCCAGGCCCTGGAAGGGGCCGTGCACGGTGATCACCGCGTGCTCGTCCATCACGGTCTGCTGGGGCAGGTCGTGACGGCGGCCGATCTCGAAGTCGTTCGGGTCGTGCGCGGGGGTGACCTTGACCGCCCCGGTGCCGAACTCCGGATCCACGTGCTCGTCGGCGACCACCGGGATGGAACGGTCGGTGAGCGGGAGCGCGATGCGCCTGCCCACCAGGTGGGCGTAGCGGTCGTCGTCGGGATGGACCGCGACCGCGGTGTCGCCGAGCATCGTCTCGGCCCGGGTGGTCGCCACGACGACGGAGTCCTCGCCCTCGCCGTACCGGATGGAGACCAGCTCGCCCTCGTCGTCCTGGTACTCCACCTCGATGTCGGAGATGGCGGTCAGGCAGCGGGGGCACCAGTTGATGATGCGCTCGGCCCGGTAGATCAGCTCGTCGTCGTAGAGCCGCTTGAAGATGGTCTGGACGGCCCGGGAGAGGCCCTCGTCCATGGTGAAGCGCTCGCGGGACCAGTCCACGCCGTCGCCGAGCCGCCGCATCTGGCCGGAGATCTGGCCGCCGGACTCCGCCTTCCACCGCCAGACGCGCTCGACGAACGCCTCCCGGCCCAGGTCGTGGCGGGACTTGCCCTCCTTGGCCAGCTCCCGCTCGACGATGTTCTGGGTGGCGATGCCGGCGTGGTCCATGCCGGGCTGCCACAGGGTCTCGTACCCCTGCATCCGCTTGCGGCGGGTGAGGGCGTCGATCAGGGTGTGCTCGAAGGCGTGGCCCAGGTGGAGACTGCCGGTGACGTTGGGCGGCGGAATGACGATGGCGTAGGGGTCCTTGCCGCTCTCCTCGTCCGCCTCGAAGTAACCGCGCTCCACCCAGCGCTCGTACAGCTTCTCCTCTACCTCGGCCGGAGCGTACTGGGTCGGCAGGTCTGCGGATGCGCTGTGGGGCCCGTGGGCGGGCTGCTGAGTGTTGTCGGTCACGGCTGTCAGTCTACGGCCGGGCGGGGCCCGGCTTCGACTCGGTTCCCGGCCCGCGGCCGCCTCGGATATACACCGCGGCACCTTGTCGGACAAGATGAGCGCGACACGCTTCGATGGACCGCTCGCGAGGGGAAGCAGCATGAGTCACAACCAGCCGGGGCCGTACGGGCAGCAGCCTCCGCCGCCCGGCGGCACGCCCGGCCCGTACGGGGCACCGCCGCCGCCCGGACCGCCGCCCGGCGGCCCGAACCCGTACGCGCAGGGCGGCGCTCCGGGGCCGCAGGGCGCCCCGGGGTACGGCTACCCGCAGCAGCAGCCCGGGCCCTACGGACAGCCGCAGCAGCCAGGCCCTTACGGCCAGCAGCCCGGCCCGTACGGCCAGCAGCAGTCCGGTCAGTACCCGGGCCAGCAGCCGCCGTACGGCCAGATGCCCCCGCCGCCTCCTTCCGGCGGAGGCGGCAGGAAGGCGCTCATCGCCGCCGCCGTGGTCGCGGCGGTCGTCGTGACCGGCGGCGCCCTCTACTTCCTGCTCGGGGGCAGCGGCAGCGGGCTGGGCGAGGACGACGGCACCCGCTACGAGCTGTCCATGCCGCAGACCACCGGCGACTTCGAACTCCAGTCCTCCACCGACGAGTCCGACTTCGACGAGCAGGAACTGGCCGAGCTCGGGCTGCAGGAGATGGAGGGCGCCGGAGCCGTCTACTACGAGGGCGAGCCCTTCACCGGCGAGGGCGGCCGGCAACTGGTCGTCAGCGGCCTGTACGGCGAGGTGAACGACCCGGAGACGATGGTCGACAGCCTCTTCGCGGTCGCCGCCGAGGAGATGGCCGGCGACGACGAGGTCGAACTGCTCGGCAGCCCGGAGTCGGTCAGCCCGGCCGGGCTGGAGAACGCTGTCATGAAGTGCCAGACGCTCCAGGTCACGGATTCCGACCTGGGCGTTCCGATGCAGGCTCCGATGTGCGTCTGGGCCGACTACAGCACGGTGGCCGTCACCCTGGTCGACGTGCTGCCCGGCGCCGGCTTCGACATGGAGGACCCCGAGTCGGCGCTGGACCTGAGGCCGGTGCCCATGAAGGAGGCCGCCGAGGTCACGGCGCGGCTGCGGGCCGACGCCCTGGTCGAGGCCGGCAGCGGCGGCTGACCGTCACAGCGACGGCGGGGCCCGGACCGGCAACGGTCCGGGCCCCGCCGTCGTCGCGCGGTGTCAGGCGGTCTTCTCCTGCGGGGGCGTGCCCCGCTGCTTGGTGAGCCGGGAGCGCGGCACCAGGGTGGGGTTGACGTTGGAGCGGACCACGGCCTCGGTGACCACGACCTGGCCGACGTCCTGCCGGGAGGGCACCTCGTACATCACGGACATCAGCACCTCCTCCATGATGGCCCGCAGCCCGCGGGCGCCGGTGCCGCGCAGGATCGCCTGGTCGGCGATGGCCTCCAGCGCCGGGAGGTCGAACTCCAGCTCCACGCCGTCCAGTTCGAACAGCCGCTGGTACTGCCTGACGAGCGCGTTGCGCGGCTCGGTCAGGATCCGCAGAAGGGCCTCGCGGTCCAGGTTGTGCACGGAGGTGATCACCGGCAGACGGCCGATGAACTCCGGGATCATGCCGTACTTCACCATGTCCTCGGGCAGCGCGTCGGCCAGCAGCTCCGAGGTGTTCCGGTCGCGCTTGGAGCGGATGTCCGCACCGAAGCCGATGCCGCGGGCGCCGGACCGGGCCCGGATGATGTCGTCGAGCCCGGCGAACGCGCCGCCGACGATGAACAGGACGTTGGAGGTGTCGATCTGGAGGAACTCCTGGTGCGGGTGCTTGCGCCCGCCCTGCGGCGGCACCGCCGCCGTGGTCCCCTCCAGAATCTTCAGCAGGGCCTGCTGCACACCCTCGCCCGAGACATCACGGGTGATCGACGGGTTCTCGCTCTTGCGGGCGACCTTGTCGATCTCGTCGATGTAGATGATGCCCTGCTCGGCCTTCTTGATGTCGTAGTCGGCCGCCTGGATCAGCTTCAGCAGGATGTTCTCGACGTCCTCACCGACGTAACCCGCCTCGGTCAGGGCGGTGGCGTCGGTGATGGCGAAGGGGACGTTGAGCATCCGGGCCAGCGTCTGGGCCAGCAGGGTCTTGCCCGACCCGGTGGGACCGAGCAGCAGGATGTTGGACTTGGCGAGCTCGATCTCCTCGTCCCGCGAGGGGCCCGATTCGGCCTCGGAGGCGCGGACCCGCTTGTAGTGGTTGTACACCGCCACCGAGAGCGCCTTCTTGGCATCCTCCTGACCGACCACATAGCTGTCGAGGAAGTCGTAGATCTCGCGGGGCTTGGGCAGTTCACCGAGCTCGGAGTCGGGCGACTCGGCGAGCTCCTCCTCGATGATCTCGTTGCAGAGGTCGATGCACTCGTCGCAGATGTACACCCCCGGCCCTGCGATGAGCTTCTTCACCTGCTTCTGACTCTTGCCGCAGAACGAGCACTTGAGCAGATCGCCGCCATCACCGATGCGTGCCACGAGGTGCTTCCCCTTCGCCTGCGCACCGCCGGGGAGACGGTGCCTGGTGCTTGCTCTGACGACGGTACCCTGTCGCCCTGACGGAATGGCCCTCCTTGGCCGGAATACTCCCGCGTGCGGAGTTTCCCGGCCAAGGAGGGCACCGGACTTCTACGCCGTGGTCTGACGGACCGTGACGATCTGGTCGATGAGACCGTACTCGACGGCCTCCTCGGCAGTGAGGATCTTGTCCCGCTCGATGTCCTCGCGGATCTGCTCCATCGGCCGGGTCGAGTGCCTGGCGAGCATCTCCTCCAGCTGGGTGCGCATCCGCTGGACCTCGCGGGCCGCGATCTCCAGGTCGGAGACCTGGCCGCGCCCGGTCTCACTGTACGGCTGGTGGATCAGGATACGTGCGTTGGGCAGCGCCATGCGCTTGCCGGGGGTCCCCGCGGCCAGCAGCACGGCCGCCGCGGAGGCGGCCTGCCCCATGCAGACCGTCTGGATGTCCGGCTTGACGAACTGCATGGTGTCGTAGATCGCCGTCAGGGCCGTGAAGGAGCCGCCGGGAGAGTTGATGTAGATCTGGATGTCGCGGTCCGGGTCCATCGACTCCAGGCACAGCAGCTGCGCCATGACGTCGTTGGCGGAGGCGTCGTCGATCTGCACGCCGAGGAAGATCACCCGCTCCTCGAACAGCTTCGCGTAGGGATCGTACTCCCGCACCCCCTGAGAGGTGCGCTCGACGAAGCGCGGGACGATGTAGCGGGACTCGGCCTGCGGACCGGAGTATCGGCCGGAGCCGGAGAGGGAGTTCATCGGTGATGTACCGCCTTGGGTGGGTGAGCTGCGTTCGAGGACTGCGAAGCCGGGGGGACGACCGTCAGGCGCCGGTCCCGCCACCGCCCGTGATGTCCTCGGCGCTGGAGATGACCTCGTCCAGCAGGCCGTACTCCTTGGCCTCCTGAGCGGTGAACCAGCGGTCCCGGTCGGCGTCCCTCGTCCACTGCTCGATGGTCTGACCGGTGTGGTGAGCGGAGAGCTCCGCCATCTTGCGCTTGGTGCGCAGCAGCTGCTCCGCGTGGATCTTGATGTCGGAGGCCGAACCCGCCAGGCCGGCGGAGGGCTGGTGGATCAGCACCTCGGCGTTCGGCAGGGCGAAGCGCTTGCCCCGGGTGCCGGCGGTCAGCAGGAACTGGCCCATCGACGCGGCCAGTCCCATCGCGATGGTGACCACGTCGTTCTTGATGTACTGCATGGTGTCGTAGATCGCCATGCCGGCCGTGATCGAACCGCCCGGGCTGTTGATGTACAGGTAGATGTCCTTGTCCGGCTCGGCGGCAAGGAGCAGCAGCTGCGCGGTGATGCGGTTGGCGATATCGTCGTCGACCGGCTGGCCGAGGAAGATGATGCGCTCGTTGAGCAGCCGGTTGTACACATGGTCGCCGAGGCCGAGATTGGTCAGCTCGGCCGCGGCGGAAGGCTTCGGGAGCGTCACGTATCCACCTGCTCATTCTCGGACGGCCGCGCATGGGCCTGGCCGTCCCTAGACATGTTCGTTCTCTTACGGTTGCTATCGGACCCTAACGCGCTGTCGGGACGGACCCCCACTGGCCAGGGATCTGTTCGCTGTGAGCGCATGCCCCGTTCCCGCGAGCGTTGCGCCGGACGCGAAACGGGTCCCTGCGCGGCCGCAGAGACCCGTTCCGGTCAGCCGGTGCCGCCGCCCGCGGGCGGGGCGGTACCGCGATGGTTCAGGAGCCGGCCTTCTGCTCGCCCTCGGCCGGAGCCTGCTCGTCGCCGGACTGGGCCTGGACCGTCTCACCGGCCGACTCCTCGTCCTCCAGGTCGACACGCTCGCCGTTGGTGTCGGTGACCGTGACCGACTCCACCACGGTCGCCAGCGCCTTGCCGCGGCTGACCTCGCCCACGAGCATCGGCACCTGGCCGCCCTCGACGACGGCCTTGGCGAACTGGTCCGGGCTCATGCCGGAGGACTGGGCGCGCCGCATGAGGTGCTCGGTGAGCTCCTCCTGGCTGACGTTGAGCTTCTCCCGCTTGGCGATCTCGTCCAGGACGAACTGGGTGCGGATGCCCTTCTCGGCCTGCTCCTTCAGCTCGGCGTCGAACTCCTCGGCGGTCTTGTCCTGCATCTGCAGGTAGCCGTCGAGGTCCATGCCGAGCTGGCCCAGCTGGTGGTTGACCAGGTTGTGCTTGCGGGTCTCGACCTCGTCCTCGAGCAGCTTCTGCGGCATCGGGACCTCGACCAGCTCCAGCAGGGCGTCCAGGACCTTCTCCTGGGCCTCGGTGGCCTGCTCGTACTTCTTCT
This sequence comes from Streptomyces sodiiphilus, assembly GCF_039529215.1. NCBI lineage: Bacteria > Bacillati > Actinomycetota > Actinomycetes > Kitasatosporales > Streptomycetaceae > Streptomyces > Streptomyces sodiiphilus. Next base: position 22,741 of record NZ_BAAAMJ010000010.1, read on the forward strand.
GCTCCAGCAGCCGCCGCCGGCTGTCGTCGCGCAGTTCCCCGAAGGTGTCGAACTCACTGGCGAGCTGGGCGAAGTCGTCGTCGGGCTCGGGCAGTTCGCGAGCGGAGACGGACTGGACGGTGACCGTCACCTCCGCCTCGCGGCCGGCCGCGGACCCGCCCTTGAGCTCGGTGGTGAAGGTGGCGGTGCCGCCGGCCTCCAGGCCGGTCACGGCCTCGTCGATGCCCTCGAGCATCCGGCCGGAGCCGATGGTGTAGTCGACGCCCTCGGCGACGCCGTCGGCGAGCACCTCGCCGTCGACCCGGGCCTCGAGGTCGATCTTGACGACATCGCCCTCGGCGGCGGCACGCTCGACGACGGTGGTGGTGGCGAAGCGCTCGCGGAGCTGCTCGACCGCCTTGTCCACCTCCTCCTCGGAGACCTCGGTCGCGTCGACGGTGACCTCGATGCCGGAGTAGTCCGGGATCTCGATCTCGGGACGCACATCCACCTCGGCGGTGAAGGTCAGCGTCTCGTTGTCCTTGAGCTCGGTGATGTCGACCTCGGGCTGGCCGAGCGGGTTCAGCTCACCTTCCTGCACCGCGCTCTGGTAGAGCTTGGGAAGGGCGTCGTTGACGGCCTCCTCCAGCACCGCACCGCGGCCGAACCGCTGGTCGATGACGCGCGCAGGAATCTTGCCCTTGCGGAAGCCGGGCACCGTGACCTGCTGGTTGATCTTCTTGTACGCCGCGTCGAGGCTGGGCTTGAGCTCCTCGAAGGGCACCTCGACAGTGAGCCGAACCCGGGTGGGGTTCAGGGTCTCCACGGCGCTCTTCACGGTCGGTCTCCTTGGGGCTGACATCTGGTGGCTGATCTGGAGGGCGCCCGGGGACGCGGACGCCACCCAGAAACACGCGTCACTCATCGTACGTGGTCGGGGTGGCCGGATTCGAACCGACGACCTTCCGCTCCCAAAGCGGACGCGCTACCAAGCTGCGCCACACCCCGTATGGCTCACGACGCGACACGTAGCGTACAGGCAGGCACGCACCGCTGCTTTCCCCGGCGCGGCACCACCGGACCCGGCGGCGCTGGTACGATGCTGGGCGTGCCGGATGAGGTGATCATCCGGCCCGGCGGGCGTAGCTCAATGGTAGAGCCCTGGTCTTCCAAACCAGCTACGCGGGTTCGATTCCCGTCGCCCGCTCCGGCACCGGCCCGGCCCCTTCGGGGGCCGGGCCGTTCGCGTTCCGTGCGGCCGGGTCAGCGCCCGCCGGAGTTGATCGAGGAGTCGACCGACCCGATGGAGTCGGTGATCGACTGCAGGAAGCTCGCTATGGGCTCGGCGGCGCCGGTTGAGGCGAGCGAGAAGCCGAAGAGGATCGCCACGATGGCGGGCCCCGGCTTGATCGATCCGCCTCGGACCATCACCACCAGGACGACGCCGAACAGCAGCACCAAGGACAGCTGGATCGCCACAACTGATCACACCTTCGGAAGTGAGCCACGGTTCCCTCAGGGGCCGGCCCACGGCTGCCGACCTCCGCACGGGAACCATCGTGCCACCAACCCGGGGATGCGGGGACCCCGCTGACGGACCGTCGGGAAGCGTCCGGGCCACCACGAGTGGCCTTACCGTTACCGTTCCGTTAATCACGCACAGGGCTGGGTGACATCTTTCACATCAGGCGCCCGGACGCACGGCGAGGGTTCCTGGAATTGCCGCGCGCCCCCGCGATGGCGCCCTGCGCCACCCGCTTCCCGGACACCCCGGCCGCACGAGGTGCGCCGGTTTCTCCCTGTTCCACCGCATCAATACGGATGGATCGCCCGGCCGGTCACACCGCGCCCTCCGGACTCCGGCAATTCCTTCACGATTCCGAAGAGGGGCGGACCGGTCGAATTTACGAATGGCCCCAGGGACGCTATGGTGCCGCCGATGTTGCACGTCCGTAATCAACGAGTCCTCCCGCCGCCGCCCCGGACGGATGCTGCCGACAGACATCCGGCACCGGCGGACGCCGGTCCCGTGCCCAGACCGCGGGACCCGTTCTTCGACAACGCCAAGTACCTGGCGATCGTGCTGGTGGCGATCGGCCACGCCTGGACGCCGCTGCGCAGCGACTCCCGGGCGGCCGACGGGCTCTACATGTTCGTGTACGCGTTCCACATGCCGGCCTTCATTCTGATCGCCGGCTACTTCTCGCGTGCCTTCCAGGCCCGCCCGGGCCAGCTCAAGCGCCTGATCACCGGCATCGGTGTCCCCTACGTCGTCTTCGAGATCGCCTACGTGCTGTTCAAGCGCTGGGCCGACGACTCCCCCGAGTACCCCATCGGCCTGCTCGACCCGTACTACGTCACCTGGTTCCTGATCGCCCTGTTCGTGTGGCGGCTGACCGCCCCGCTGTGGCAGGTGATCCGCTGGCCGGTCCCCGTCTCCCTGGCGATCGCCTCGCTCGCCACCGTCTCCCCCGGGATCGGGGACGACTTCAACCTCCAGCGGGTGCTGCAGTTCCTGCCGTTCTTCGTGATCGGCATGCACCTGCGGCCGGAGCACTTCGAACGGCTGCGGCGCCCCGAGGTCCGCCTGCTGGCCGTGCCGGTCTTCCTCGGCGCCCTCGTCACCGCCTACTGGGCCGTCCCCCGGATGAGCGCCCGGTGGTTCTACCACACCAACAGCGCGCAGGAGCTGGGGCACACGTGGTGGATCGGCATCATCATGACCTTCGCCCTGTTCGGCTGCGGACTGCTGCTCACCGCCGCCTTCCTGGCCTGGGTGCCGGGCAGGCACCTGTGGTTCACCGCCCTGGGCACAGCCACGCTCTACGGCTACCTGCTGCACGGCTTCCTGGCGAAGGGGTCGCGCTACTGGGGCTGGTACGACGCCGACTGGGTGCACACGCCCTGGGGACAGATCGGTGTGACACTGATCGGTGCCGTCGCGGTGACCTTGCTGTGCACCGCTCCGGTGCGCCGGGTCTTCCGCTTCGCGGTCGAGCCCTCGATGGAGTGGGCCTTCCGGCGCGACTCCGCGGAGCTCGGACGCCGCTGACGCCCCGTCCGCGGGGCCAGGAGCGGAGCGGACGGCGCACGGCGGACCGGACGGACAGCAGGAGGATGCCATGAGCGGGACGGACGGCGGGCACCCGGGGTTTCCGGCCCACGGGCGGCGCGTGCTGGTGAGCGGCGCGTCACGCGGGCTGGGACGCGCGCTGGCCAGGGCCTTCGCCGGCAACGGCGACACCGTGGCGGTCCACTGGGGGTCGCGGCGGGCGGAGGCCGAGGCGACCCTGGAGAGCCTGCCCGGCGGCGGACATGTGCTGCTCGGCGCCGATCTGCGGGACCCTGCTCAGGCCGCCGGGCTGGTGGCCGATGCCGCGGACGCACTCGGCGGTCTGGACGTGCTGGTGAACAACGCCGCCGTGAACACCCCGCATCCGCCGGCGGAGACCGGTTTCGACGAGTGGGTGGACGCCTGGCGGCAGCACACGGAGGTCAATCTGCTGGGCACCGCCCATCTCAGCCACCGGGCGGCCGAGCGGATGATCCGTCAGGGCCGGGGAGGGCGGATCGTGAACATCGGTTCGCGGGGTGCCTTCCGCGGTGAACCCGGCCACCCCGCGTACGGGGCCACCAAGGCGGCGGTGCACGCGCTGGGGCAGTCCTTGGCGGTGGCGCTGGCGCCGCACCGGATCGCGGTGGCGTCGGTGGCCCCGGGGTTCTTCGCCACCGAGCGGGTCGCGCCCCGCCTCGCCGGCCCCGGCGGCGAGGCCATCGCGGCCCAGAGCCCGTTCGGCCGCGTCGCCGGGCCGGAGGAGATCGCGGCGGCGGTGCTGTGGCTGGCCTCCCCGGAGGCCGAGTGGAGCTCGGGGGCCGTGCTGGACCTCAACGGCGCCTCCTACCTGCGGACCTGACCGGCCCGGGCCCCAGGCGGACGCGGGGCCTGCCGTACCGGAAGGGCGTGCCTCGGACACGTCGGCGGTTGTGGCGGATGGTCAGTTCCACGCCGCGATGAGGTCGGCCGGGCCGAGGTGGGTGACCCCGTCGGTGGTACATCCGCTGCGTGCTACGGCGAGCAGCGGAGTGGAGTCATCGGCACCGGGGAGCTGAGATCGGTGGACGATGAGGCGGGAGAGGTCCCGGTGGTCGAAGGGCTTGTTCTCCAGCCACTTGATCGAGCCGACAGCGGTGATCTTTCTGGCGATGGGCGCGCGGTCCGCACCGACGATGTCGATCTCGGGGTCGTTGGTGCGGGTCCAGTATCCGCCGATGACGTCGGTGCCGTCGGGGAGCCGGTCGTCGGCCAGGCGCCACAGCGCGTCGCGCAGAACGGACTCGACGGCCCGGCCTCGCCAGGAAGGCCAGCTGTCGCGAACGGCGGCGAGGACGCGGTCGCCACGTCCGCGTTCGATGGTGGAGGTGCGCGGGCCGATGAAGGACAGATAGAAGCGAAGGTAGGGGTCCTCGATGCGGTAGCGGGTCTCTCGGCTGGGGCGGGTGGAAAGGGGGGTCTCGGCGGTGACGATCCGACGGGAGGTGAGCAGCTCCAGTGAGCGGGTCAGGGAGCCGGGGTTGAGGCCGCCGGCCGCGCGGCCGATCAGGGTGAAGGTGCGCTCTCCGTGTCCGATGGCGCTGAGCACGGCGCGTGCCTGGGCTTCGGTGGGGAACTCTGCGGCCAAGGTGCGCTCACCGCTGACCAGGAGTGCCGAGGTCGGCCGCCGCAACGCTTGATCCAGGTAGCCCCACAGGTCTGCGCCCGGGGGCCATTCCTCGAGAATCAGCGGCAGGCCCCCGCTGATCAGGAAGGCGTCAAAGGCGTCGGCGGGCGGCAGGCCGAGCATGGTCCCGACCTCGGCGGGGTTGAGCGGAGGTACGACCATCTCCGTGCCGCGCTGGTAGAACGGGCGCCCGTAGGTGTTCAGCTGCTCCATCATGGCCAGGTCGGAGCCGATGAGGATCAGCAGCACGGGCAGCTTGGACAGGGTCCGGTCGAACGCCTTCTGCAGGGCTCCTTCGAACGTGGGGTCTGCCCGAACGAGGTAGGGCATCTCGTCGAGGACGACGACGCTGGGTGTGTCCGTGGGCAGTACACCGGCCAGGAGGCTCAGGGCCGCGTCCCACGTCTGCGGCATGGCGAACTCGGCGACGCGGGCGGCGTCGGGAAGCTCGGATTCGGCCACCTCGGCGGCGAAGCCCGCCAGGTCCTTCTCCTTCGAGCCTCCCACGGCCGTGAAGAACACGTGAGGAAGGCCCGTCCGCTCCAGGAACTCCTCAACCAGCCGCGACTTGCCGACCCGTCGACGCCCCCGGAGGAGCACGGCGCGACCGCGTCGTCCGCCGCGGCCACCCGTGGACACCGGCGCCAGCAGATCCCCGAGGGCAGCGAGCTCGGCTCGCCGTCCCACAAATCCGTCCATGACCGCACCACCTTTTGGAAAGATGCAATCATGCAAGTTTCATTGAGGCAAGTTTCGTGGGTCCAGGTTTCCCATGTGTACTGGGGAGTCCGGTTGCGAAGGCGAGCGGCGCTCGCGCTGGGGCAGACCCTGGCGTCGGTGCTGCGGCCGGCTTCCCCTGAGGCCAGGTGGAGCTCGGGGGCCGTGCTGGACCTCAACGGCGCCTTCTGCCCGCGGAACTGACCGGCCCGGGCCCGACGCGGGCGCGGGGACCGGCGCCGCTCAGTACAGGGCGACGCCGTGGCGGGCCAGATATGCCGCGGGGTCGATGTCGGTGCCGTACTCCCGTTCCGCCCGCACCTCGAAGTGAAGGTGCGGTCCGGTGCTGCGGCCGGTGTTGCCCGAGTAGCCGATCAGGGTGCCGGCCACCACCGGACGGCCCGGCGGGACCAGGACCTCCGACAGATGGGCGCAGAGCGTGTAGTGGTCGTCCCGCATCAGGCTCATCACCACGTTCCCGTAGTCGCCCGCCTCCCCGGCGACCACCACCGTGCCCGGGCCGACGGCGCGCACCGGGACGCCGGCGGGCATCGCGAAGTCCACCCCGGTGTGATAGCCGGCCCGCCAGTTCCCGGGCAGCCGGTAGGGGGCGGAGACCGGGTAGCCGGACACCGGCCGGGTCCACTGACCGGCACCGGGCGGCTCCTCCTCGTCCCCTTCTTCCGGACCGTCGTGCGGATACGTGTCCGTGTCCCCGTCCGGGGCGCCGAACGGCGGTGGCGCGAGCGGCCAGGGCTCGGCCACCTTCGGCACGGTCACCGGGATCTCCCCGCCGGGGGCGAGGTGCCCGGCCGCCCGGGCGGCCGCGGTTCCGGCCAGCGGCCCGGTGACCGCCAGGGCGCCCAGCAGCGCCCCGCCGAACGCCCGCCTGCTCGGGCCCGCCCCGCCGGCCGGGGCACCGCACGGCGGGCCCGGCAGCGCGTCCTGACGTCTGATCACCTTGCTCATGCGTCCGAGCCAAGAACAGTCCGGGTGCGGACGCATCCCACGGCGCTGGGCGCGTCGCGCCCGAAGGTGCCCGCGGGCAGCCCTCCGGCGGGCATCGGGGCAGCTCAGGGCCTTACCGTCGGGTCGTCCGGGGGAACCGGGGGCATTCCACTCCCACGGGTGATGGGTGAGCCCACCTGCCGCGCCCACCCGGGAGAGTGGCGCGGCGTGCGGGACCGGGTTCCGGCCGACCCCGGCCGGGTCACTCCCGGCTGATCAGCAGGAGCGCCCGGTCGTCGTTGACGTCCTTGGCGACGGACTCGATCAGATGCCAGGCGGCGCCGCGGAATCCGGTGGCCACATACCGGTCCGCCTCCCCGGTGAGGCGGTCGATGCCCTCGGAGAGGTCCCGGTCGCTGCGTTCTACCAGGCCGTCGGTGAACAGCATGAGGACGTCCCCGCGGCGCAGGGTGCCCTTCGCCGGGTGGAACTCGGCGCCCTCGTAGACCCCGAGCAGGGGACCTTCGGCGGTGACCTCCTTCCAGCGGCCGGTGCCCGCGCACAGCTGCAGGCCGGGGACGTGCCCCGCGGAGAGCAGTTCGTAGTCGCCGCTGTCCAGGTCCAGCACGAGGTGGACGGAGGTGGCGAAGCCCTCGTCCCAGTTCTGGCGGAGCAGGTAGCCGTTGGCCGCGGGCAGGAAGGCGTGCGGCGGCAGGGAGCCGAGCAGCCCGCCGAACGCCCCGGAGAGCAGCAGTGAGCGGGAGGCGGCGTCCATGCCCTTGCCGGAGACGTCGGTGAGGACGGCCTCCAGCACGCGCCGGTCGGGACCGGTCCGGGCGGCGACGACGAAGTCGCCGGAGAAGGACTGACCGCCGGCCGGCCGCAGCGACATCTCCCGGTGCCAGCCCTTGGGCAACGGGGGCAGCGCGCTCTGGGCGCGGATGCGCTCTCGCAGGTCGAAGAGCATGGTGTTGCCGCGCTGCCAGGGCACCCCGACGCGGCTGCGGAACTGGGCTATCAACAGCCCGGAGAGGGCGACGGCGGCCACCACCAGGATGGTGCCGGGGGTCACCGGGTCCTGGCGGAGCGCCCGGGTGCCCAGCAGCGCCGTCTCAGTGACCAGCGCCGACGCGGTGACGGCGTAGAGCGCCAGGAGGCTTGCCGGGCGCAGCAGCAGGCCACCCGCGACCAGCGGGAGCACCAACGCCTCCGGCGGGCACCACTGCGGCCAGGCCAGGGTTCCCGCGGCGAGCAGCGGGACGGTGAGCAGCAGCGCGGCGAAGACGCTCCAGTCGGTGCCGTCCCCGCGGAAGGAGTCGACAGCGGATCTGCGCAGCCCGGTGCGGGCTCGGTGCATCGCCTTCTGTGCCCTGAGCCGTCGGGGTGCCGGGAGTGCAGTCTCACTGCTGCGTGCCATGTCCGGGAACCTTATCCACCCGTTCGGTGGCGCGTCGATTCCCCGCCGGAAAAGCGGTCGCTGTGAGACGGAAGCGCTGATAGGGATGTTCGTATGACTACAGAGCTGCGGGTGCTGGACGAATCGGCGTGGGACACCTGGTTCGACACCCTGAAGTGGGCCTTCGGCGGCCACCCGGAGATCGCCGAGCGCCGCGCACTGTGGCGCGAAGTGACCGAAATCGACCGGTCCCTGGCAATGTGGGACGGCGACCGGGTGGTAGGGACCACGGGCACCTTCTCGTTCCGGCTCTCCGTGCCCGGCGGGTCCCTGGTCCGCACCGGGGCGCTCACCATGGTCTCCGTCGCCGCCACCCACCGGCGGCAGGGCATTCTGCGCCGGATGATGCGCCGGCAGCTCGACGACGTGCGGGCGGCCGGGGAGCCGCTGGCGATCCTGACCGCCTCCGAGCCTGTGATCTACGGCCGGTTCGGCTACGGCCTGGCGACCCAGTACGTGGCCGCGCGGCTCGACACCGGCCGGGTCGGTCTGCGGCTGCCCGAGGGCACCGGGGAGGTACGGCTGAGCGTCGCCGAGCCGTCGGAGGTCTCCGGCCGCTGCGAGGAGCTGTACGCCCGGCAGGTGCCCTGCCGGCCGGGCATGCTCGCCCGCTCACCGGGCTGGACGAAGGTCCAGTTCGCGGATCCCGAGGACGAGCGCCGGGGCGCCTCCCCGCTGCGCGCCCTGCTGGCCGAGCGGGACGGCGAGCTGACGGGCTACGCGCTCTACAACATGAAGCCGGAGTGGGAGCGGGGCGGCCCGTCCGGCGTCGTCCAGGTACGCGCTCTGGAGGCCGCCGGTCCGGCGGACCACGCGGCGCTGCTGCGGTTCCTGTGCGGCATCGATCTGATGACGTCGGTGCGGCTGTCCGACCGCCCGGTGGACGACGCGTTCCTGCACCTGGTCACCGACACCCGGCGCTGCGAGCTGGAGCTGGGTGATTCTCTGTATCTGCGTCCGGTGGAGGTCGGCGCGGCGCTGGCCGCCCGGAGCTACAGCACGGACATCGATGTGGTGCTGGAGGTCTCCGACGCGTTCTGCCCGTGGAACGAGGGCCGGTGGCACCTGAGCGGAGGACCGAAGGGGGCGGTGTGCGAGCCGACCCGGGACCCGGCGGACCTGGTCCTGTCGGCCAACGAACTGGGCTCGGCCTATCTGGGCGGGTTCTCGCTCACCGCTCTCGCGAGTGCCGGACGGGTGCGCGAGGTGCGGCCGGGAGCGCTCGCGGCGGCCTCCACGGCGTTCACCAGTCCGGTCGCGCCCTGGCTGCCGCACGGCTTCTGACAGCGGCACCTGGCGTCGTCATCCCTTCTGGCAGGCCGGGCACCAGTACAGGCTGCGGGCGGCGAGATCGGCGCTGCGGACCTCGCCCCCGCACACCAGGCACGGCCGGTGCGCGCAGCGGTAGACGTACACCTCGCCGCCGTGCCGGTCCACCCGTGGCGGGCGGCCCATGGCCTCGGGGGTGTGCTCGGGCCGGACGGTGTCGATGCGGCCGGTGCGCACCCCCTCGGTCATCAGCTCTGCCAGGTCCTCCCACAAGGGGCCCCAGACGCCGCGTGCCAGCTCACGCCCCGGGCGGTAGGGGTCCAGGCCGTGCCGGAAGAGGATCTCGGCCCGGTAGATGTTGCCCACGCCGGCCAGCACCCGCTGGTCCATCAGCAGCGCGGCGAGGGCGGTCCGGCTGCGGGAGATCCGCTCGAAGGCGCGGGCGGGATCGCCGTCGGGGCGCAGCGGGTCGGGCCCCAGCCGGGCCCGGACCGCCTGCCGTTCGGCCGGGGTGATGAGCGCGCAGGTGGCCGGGCCGCGCAGATCGGCGTACGCGCCGTCGGTCTCCAGCCGCAGCCTGATCTTGCCCACCGGTGCGGGTGCCTCGCCGGTCCCGAAGGTGACCTTGCCGTAGAGGCCGAGGTGGATGTGCACCCAGCTCTCGGGGCGGCCGGCCGGTCCGGAACTGCCGAAGCCGAGGAACAGGTGCTTGCCGTGCGCCTCGGCGGCGGTCATCGGGAGCCCGTCGATGCGGGCCGCGCCGGCCGCGAACGGGCCCTGCGGGCTGCGGGCCCGCAGCGGCCGGCCGCCGAACTTCTCCAGGTGACCGGCGGCCAGCCGGTGGATGGTGTGCCCCTCGGGCATCCCGGTCCGTTTCTGTCGGTCGTGCCCGGTCAGTCCTGCTGGGGGTGGTGCGCCGGGATGGGCGGCAGCTCACCGTCCCGCTCGTAGGCGCTCAGCATGTCGATGCGGCGCTGGTGGCGCTCCGCCTTGGAGTAGGGGGTGGCGAGGAAGACCTCGACGAGGGTGGTCGCCTCGTCGGTGGAGTGCATGCGGGCACCGATGCTGACGACGTTGGCGTCGTTGTGCTCGCGGCCCAGCTTCGCGGTCTCCACGCTCCAGGCCAGCGCGCACCGCACGCCCTCCACCTTGTTGGCGGCGATGGCCTCGCCGTTGCCCGAGCCTCCGATGACGACGCCGAGCGCCTCGGGGTCGGCGGCGGCGCGGGCGGCGGCGCGCAGGCAGAACGGCGGGTAGTCGTCCTGGGCGTCGTAGATGTGCGGGCCGCAGTCGACGGGCTCGTGCCCGTGCTGCGTGAGCCACTCCACGAGGTGGTTCTTCAGTTCGTATCCGGCGTGGTCGGAGCCGAGGTAGACGCGCATGGGGATGAGTGTGACACGCCCGCCGCGGGTGCGCCCGACCGGCTCCGGCCGGACGCGCCCGTGGCGGCCGGGCTCAGTCCTCGCGGCGGCCGGCGAGCTTCCAGGCCACCGGCAGCGCGCCCATGGCGAGAGCGGCCTTGAGGGCGTCGCCGATGAGGAAGGGCACCAGGCCGGCGGCGACCGCGGCACCGGCGGACATGCCGGTGGCCAGCGCCAGGTAGGGGACGCCCACCGCGTAGATCACCGCGGTGCCCACGGCCATCGTGCCGGCCGTGCGCAGGGCGCTGCGGTCCCCGCCGCGCCGGGCGAGTGCGCCGACAACGGTGGCGGCCAGCAGCATGCCGATGATGTAGCCGAAGGACGGCATGCCGTATCCGGCGGTGCCCTCGGCGAACCAGGGCATGCCCGCCATGCCGGCCAGGGCGTAGCACAGCAGGGACAGGAAGGCCCGGCCCGGGCCGAGCGAGACGCCGATCAGCAGCGCCGCGAAGGTCTGGCCGGTGACGGGGACCGGGGAGCCGGGCACCGGCACGGCGAACTGGGCGGCGGCACCGGTGAGGGCGGCACCCCCGGCGATCAGGGCCACGTCGCGCACCCGGGAGCGGGGGGTGGTTGCGGCGAACAGGACGTCCGCGAGGACGGCGCCGGGCCGGGCAGTGGCGACTGCGGTGCTCATGCGGGGACTCTCCAGGATCGGAAGCGGTCGGCGGAACGGATCGACGCTAACCGACTACCGGGCGGTTCGCGGCGTGAGCTTTGCGACACCGGCGCCGGAGGCCGGCTCACCGGGACCCGCCGGTCGCGGCGCCTTGTTGCCCACAAGTCTTTTTTGCAAGACACTTGCAGGAATCGGTCGCCTTTCCGGTGGCGGCCGGACCGCCGGCTGCCTGTCCGGCTGATCGTCTTCTCCCCTTCACCGGCAGGCGGCAGCGGAGGACCCCCGCGCGGATGTGACGCGCGGGGGTCCTCCCACCAGGATCGCTCAGTCGAACGAGGGTCCGACGTCCCGGGTCCGCTTCAGCTCGAAGAAGCCCGGCGTGCCGGCCACCAGCAGCGTGCCGTCCCACAGCCGCCCGGCCGCCTCGCCCCTGGGCGCCGGGGTGACCACCGGCCCGAAGAACGCGACCTGCTCGCCCCCGGCCCCGGGCACCGCGATGACCGGGGTGCCGACCTCCTGTCCGACCAGGTCGGTGCCGGCCCGGTGCGAGGCCCGCAGCGCCTCGTCATGAGCGGTGGACGCGGCGGCCCCGGCCAGCGCGACAGGCAGCCCCGCGTCCTCGAGCGCGGCGGGCAGCACCGTGGACAGGTCCTTCTCGCCCTGGTTGTGCAGCCGGGTGCCTATCGCGGTGTAGTACCTCGCCAGCGCCTCCTGGCCGCGCTCCTGTTCCACCGCGATACCGACGCGTACCGGCCCCCAGGCATTCTCCAGCAGGGCGCGGTAGTCGTCAGGGAGGTCCTCGCGGTTCTCGTTGAGCACCGACAGGCTCATCACATGCCACCGCACTGCCACGGGCCTGACCCGCTCGACTTCGAGCATCCAGCGGGAGGTCACCCACGCCCACGGACACATGGGGTCGAACCAGAAGTCGGCGGGGGTCTTGTCGGACACGTGTACTCCTCAGGGCAAGGGTGTGCGTACGAGTCTCCCCCGCCCGCAGACGCATGCCCCGGGGGCGGAGACCGGGAATGCCGCTCCGCGCGCGGCCACGGAGCGCATTGCCCCGTGCACGCCGTCACTCTCCCATGCGATGCTGACACGCGCCGTTGGCGTGCAGGACCAATCAGTGAGACGAGGGAGTCGAGTCGTGCCCGGAGAGAACCTGACCCGTGACGAGGCCCGAGAACGGGCACGGCTGGTGACCGTCCACGGGTACGAGATCGCCCTCGATCTCCGCTCGGCCACCGAGCCGGCACCCGCCTCCGGACCACGCACCTTCCGCTCCACGACCACCATCCGGTTCGGCTGCGCGACGGAGGGCGCCGAGACCTTCGTGGACCTCATCGCCCCGCACGTCCACTCGGTCACGCTCAACGGTGTCGAACTCAACGCCGACCGTGTCTTCGACGGCTCCCGGATCACCCTGAGCGGTCTGGCCACGCAGAACGAGCTGGTGGTGGACGCGCGCTGCGCCTACAGCCGCACCGGCGAGGGACTGCACCACTTCTGTGACCCGGAGGACGGCGAGACCTACCTCTACACCCAGTACGAACCGGCGGACGCCAGGCGGGTGTTCGCCAACTTCGAGCAGCCGGACCTCAAGGCTCCGTTCGACGTGCGGGTCACCGCTCCGGCCCGCTGGACGGTGCTGAGCAACGGCGCGCAGGAGGGGGAGCCCGAGCCGGCCGACGAGGGCGCCTCGGCGACCTGGCGGTTCGCCCGGACGAAGCCGATCTCCACCTACATCACCGCCGTGGTGGCGGGCCCGTACCACGTGGTGCGGGACCACTACAGCCGCCGCCTGGAGGACGGCACCGAGCTGCAGATCCCGCTCGCCGCGCTGTGCCGCAAGGGCCTGGCGAAGCACTTCGACGCCCAGGAGATCTTCACCACCACCAAGCAGGGACTGGACTTCTTCCACGACCACTTCGGCTTCCCGTACCCCTTCGGCAAGTACGACCAGGCGTTCGTGCCCGAGTACAACATCGGCGCCATGGAGAACCCGGGGTGCGTCACCTTCCGCGAGGAGTACGTCTTCCGCGGGCGCACCACCCGGGCCGCGTACCAGGGACGTGCCAACACCCTGCTCCACGAGATGGCCCACATGTGGTTCGGCGACCTGGTCACCATGGAGTGGTGGGACGATCTGTGGCTCAAGGAGTCCTTCGCCGACTTCATGGGCGCCTTCTCGCTGGTGGAGGCCACCCGTTTCGAGGAGGGCTGGATCACCTTCGCCAACCGGCGCAAGGCGTGGGCGTACCGGGCCGACCAGTTGCCCTCCACCCACCCGGTCACCGCCGACATCCGTGACCTGCAGGACGCCAAGCTCAACTTCGACGGCATCACCTACGCCAAGGGCGCCTCGGTGCTCAAGCAGCTGGTCGCCTACGCGGGCCGGGACGCCTTCCTGGAGGGCGCCCGGCGCTACTTCCAGCGCCACGCCTACGGCAACACCCGGCTGGAGGATCTGCTGTCGGTGCTGGAGGAGACCTCCGGGCGCGACATGGGCGAGTGGGCCAAGGCCTGGCTGCAGACCGCGGGCGTCAACTCCCTGACGCCCCAGGCCACCTACGACGCCGCCGGGCGGATCACCGAACTGGCCGTGCTGCAGGAGGCGCCCGAGAGCCACCCGACGCTGCGCCCGCACCGGGTCGCGGTCGGCCTGTACCGGAAGGAGGGCCCGGAAGGCTCGCTGGCCCGCTACGCGCAGGCCGGCGTCGACGTCACCGGCAGCCGCACGGTGGTGGAGGCGCTGACCGGCGCCGAGCGCCCCGACCTGATCCTGGTCAACGACGAGGACCTGACGTACTGCAAGATCCGCTTCGACGAGGGTTCGCTGGACACCCTGCGAAGCCACCTGGGCGACATCACCGACCCGCTGGCCCGCGCACTGTGCTGGTCGGCCCTGTGGAACCTCACCCGGGACGGCCTGATGCCGACCGGCGACTTCCTCGGCCTGGTGCGGCGCTCCGCCGGCGCGGAGAGCGACATCGGCGTCCTGCAGATGGTGCACGCCTGGGCCGAGACCGCCCTGGTGCACTACACCGCCCCCGACCGCAGGGAAGCAGCCGGAGCCGGTCTCGCCGAAGCGGCTCTGGCCGAGCTGCGGCCGGCGGCTCCCGGCAGCGACCACCAGCTTGCCTGGGCCCGGTTCTTCGCGGCGTGCGCCGCCTCGGAACACGACTTCCGGTTGCTGCGCGGTCTGCTGGCCGGGTCGGCCCGGATCGACGGTCTCGAGGTGGACCAGGAACTGCGCTGGACGTTCCTGCGTCCGCTGGCCGCCCATGGCCTGGCCGACGAGCGGGAACTGGCGCAGGAGCTGGCCCGGGACGACACCGCCTCCGGAAAGCGTCACCAGGTGCGCTGCCTGGCCGCCCGGCCCTCCGCGGCGGTCAAGGCCCGGGCCTGGGAGGACGTGGTGGAGTCCGACCGGTTGTCCAACGCGCTGGTCGAGGCGACGATCGACGGCTTCTGCCAGAGCAGCCACCGTGACCTGCTGGCTCCCTACGCCGCGCGGTACTTCGAGGCGATCGAGCGGGTGTGGCAGGAGAGATCCATCGAAATCGCCATGGCCGTGGTGCGCGGGCTGTTCCCGGCCCTGCAGGGCGACCGCGCGACACTGGAGGCCACAGACGCCTGGCTGGACACGCACCCGGACGCCGCGCCGGCGCTGCGGCGGCTGGTGCTGGAGGCCCGGGACGACCTCTGCCGCGCACTGCGGGCCCAGGGATGCGACGCGGGCGCTGCCCTGCCCTGAACCGACGCTCCCGATGCCGCCGTCCGCCTGTTCGGCGGCCGAACAGCAGCTCATTGATGTGGAGTTGTCCGGTTTTCTCGACGAACGTGTAACAGCGGGTGGCCGCCGGGCCGGAGAGGGGAATCGCCGGATCATGACCCACATGGACTCCGACGCCCCCCTCTCCGCCCGGCAGCTCCCCCGCCGGACGGACGACGCCCATCCGTGCGTCATGTCGCTGCGGGAGCTGCGCCGGCACGGCGTCTCCCCCGCGACCGCCAGCGCCCGCTGCCGTCCCGGTGGGCCCTGGCAGATGCCGCTGCCGGGGGTCTTCCTGCTGCATCAGGGCCCGCCCACCGGGAGCGAACTGCTGCAGGCGGTGCTGCGGTACGCCGAGGGCCGCCAGGACGGCTTCGGCCGGACCGTGGTCACCGGGCCCGCCGCACTGGCTCTGCACGGCTTCGCCTGTGCCCAGCCGATCGGCGCCCTGAACCAGGTCGACGTGCTCGTGCCGCGGACCCGCCGGCTGCGTTCCACCGGCGCCGCCCGCATCGTGCGCACCCCACGGCTGCCCGTGCCGGTGGACATCGACGGCGTTCCCGTCGCCCCGGCCTGCCGGGCCGTGACGGACACGGTGGCGCAGCTCACCGACACCGCCACGGTGCGCCGGCTGCTGGCGGAGGCCGTGCGCGGCGGGCACTGCGAACCGCCGACGCTGGTAAGGGAACTGAGCCGCGCCCAGCTGCTCGGCCGGCCGGCGGTGGCCGCGGCACTGGACAGTCTGATCGCCGCCGGCCGCGCGGCGGACGAGGAGCGGCTGATGGAGCTGGTGCGCGACGCGCGTCTCCCCGATCCGTGCTGGAACGTGGAACTGCGGCTGCCGGACGGTTCGCTGCTCGGCCCGGTGGACGCCTGCTGGCCCGAGTACGCGCTCGCCCTGGCGGTCGGGACGGGCCGCGCCGGGCCGGCGGCGACCGGGGGCCACGCGCCCGGCGACCCGGACGCCTTTGCCCGGCAGGGCGTCACCCTGCTGCTGGTGAACCCGCACGAACTGCGGACCCGTCCCGGCCTCCAGGCCGCGGTGGTCCGCACCGCCCTGCTGGCCGCGGTGCCGGGTGACCTGCCCGGACGGATCACCGTGCTGCCGCGCTGACCCTCACCGGCCGGGTAGCAGCAGTTCGGTGTTGCGGTCGTCCGGCTTGCCCAGCCGCCGGTCCAGCGTGGCGCCGGGCGCGTTGAACGCGAGCTCCCGGTACCAGGCGGCCAGCCCGGTCTGCGAGAGGTCCCCGGGGTCGGTGGCATAGGGGGCGGCCGACTCCACCAGCGTGGTGAACAGCGAGAGTGTCCCGTCGCCGTTCTCGGCCAGTTCGATGACGCGGGCGAGCTGCGGGTAGTCGATGTGGGAGGCGGTGGAGACCTCCCAGAAGCTGCCGCGGGGCTCGATCCGGTTGCGGTGGGAGTGCCCGGAGATCCAGCCCACCACGTTCGGGTGCCGCCGGAAGAGCTCGATGAGCTCCTCCCCGAGGTGCCGCTCCTCCCCCGGGTGCCGCGGGTCGGGGTGGTCGTTGGTCATCGACCAGCTGGCGTGGTGGCTGAACACCAGGACGTGGTCGTCCGCGTGCCGCACGAGTTGCTCGCGCAGCCAGGTGAGCTGGCCGGTGCCGACCGAGCCCTGCCAGTGCCCGCCGGCGTTGGTGGTGTCCATGCTGATGCCCAGGACGTTGTCCGCGATGCGGAACGTGTAGTAGAGCGTGTCCTGTTCGAGGTTGTCCTCGGTGTAGCCGTGGCCCACCGGGCCGGGGCCGGTGTGCCGTGCGGCCAGGTGCGCGGCGGTGTACTCCCGGCGTGTGAAAGGGGTGCGGCGCTCGTCCGGGGTGACGGGGACCATGGCGCGCCGGTGGGTGCGCAGGACCTCCGTCAGGTCCCGGCCGAGCGGGTCCCCGCCCTCGCGCAGGGAGGTGTAGAGCGTGGCGGCCTCGCCGTGGGGCAGTTCGAGGAGTTTGCGGTCGCCGGTGGCGAAGGCGGCCAGGTATCCGGTGCTGTCCGCACAGACCCCGGTGGCCAGGAGGTCGTGGTTGCCCGAGGTCGAGTACCAGGGGATGTCCAGACCGGGGCTTTTCACCTCGCGCAGGGCCGCGTCCAGGAATCCCTCCAGCCGGGGGAAGCCCAGCTGCTTGTCCAGATCCGACAGTTCGTCCTCGGGGTTCCAGTACAGCGGCAGCCCGCTGCGCTGTACCCCCTGGTAACCCGCCGGGTCCCCGGCCGGAGTGATGCGCCCGCCGTTCATGGCGGTGAGGAACCATTCCAGTTCGTTGGTGCTGTTGTTGTCGGTGTTGTCGCCGGTGGTCATGACGAATCCGAGCGGCTCCCCGGTGGCCGGGCCCGCCCGGAGCGCGTTGACCCGCTCCACCAGAGAGGCCAGTCCGGCCACGGTGAGGGTCTCGTGGGGCCGCCAGTACCCGACCGCCGCGGTGCGCAGGTACTCCAGCCGGAGCGGGTGCTGCACATCGGTGACGTGGGTGTCGGTGAACTGCACGAAGGCCGCCAGCGGGGTGCGGGGGCCCTCGCGCCCGGGGCCGGGTGCGGCCAGGTCGTCGCGGAGCACCCTGGTCCAGCCCGGGCCCGCGGAGAGCGGGCGGTAGGGGCCGGTGCCGGTGCCGGAGGCTGCCTCCTCCAGCGTCGTTCCGGTGGCGTGCGCGCCGTCGGTGCCCGGGGTACGGCCGTCGCTCTCGTCCCTCGCCTCGGCGGGGCTGCCGCGCCCGCTCAGCGCCACGGCACCGGCGGTCCCCAGTACCGCGCCGCCCAGCGCCCCCAGCACGGTGCGGCGGTTGGCCGCTGCCAGGGCACTCAGCCGCTCTCTCACCGATCTTCCGGACATGGCGTGTGCCCCCCGTGTGCGGTGTGTGCCGGATGTGAGGGACCGGAACGCTTCCGGTCCACCGGGAGCCTAGAGGGCGGAGGGCCGAAGGTCATGCCCTCGGAGCGGACCTCCGGCGGCACACCCGCCCCCGATTTTGCGGGAACACGACAAAGTTTCTGCGAACTCCCCACAAATGCACTGCACTTCCGTAGGATGACCGGTCATCCTGTCCCGGAATCCGAACAAGGATGCCCATGTCACTCTCTCCCCGCCCCTCGTCGGCCTCACCCGGCATGAGACGCACGGCGCGCGTCACCCTCGCCGCGGGCCTGGTGGCCGCCGTGGCCATGGCCGGCGCGACCCCGGCCCTCGCCGACGACGCCCCCCGCACCATGGTGGACAAGCCGCTGGACGAGAAGTTCTCCACGGCCGACGCCACCCTGCTGGCCGAGGCCCAGCTCCGCGGTGACACCCACGTCACGATGATGATCGCCGCCGAGCCGGGCGCGACCGAGGACGTCTCGGCCGGACTCGAGTCCGTCGAGGGCACCTCGGTCGGCTACGCGGAGGACGCCGTCGGCTACCTCCGCGTCACCGTGCCGACCGGCAAGGCCGAAGCCGCCATCGACCGGGCCCGCGCGATGTCCTCGGTGCACGCCATCGACCTCAACGAGGAGATACCGCTCCCCGACCCGGTCCCCGAGGCCCGCGGCGCCGCGGGCAAGGCCGGCAGCTACCCCGGCCCCGGCCCCGACACCCCGGCGGCCAACCCCTACCAGCCGTCGCACGAGATCGGCGCCGTCGACTTCGTCCGGAAGAACCCGAAGTTCGACGGCCGCGGGGTGACCATCGGCGTGCTGGACACCGGCGTGGACCTCGCCCACCCGGCGCTCCAGGAGACCACCACCGGCGAACGCAAAATCGTCGACTCGGTCACCGCCACCGACCCGATCATCGACAGCGACCTCACCTGGCGGCCCATGGTCACCGAGGTCTCGGGCGAGGTCTTCACCTACAACGGGCGCGAGTACAAGGCCCCCGAGGGCGACTACCTGATCAGCCTGTTCCGGGAGAGCGCCACCGCCGGCGGCGAGATGAACGGCGACCTGGACCGGGACGGGGCGACCACCTCCAGCTGGGCCGTGCTCTACGACCCCGAGGCCGGCACCGTCACGCTCGACCTGGACGACGACGGCGACTTCCGCAACGACACCCCGATGAAGCCGTACAAGGAGAACTTCGACGTCGGCTACTTCGGCGAGGACGACCCCGACACCGAGATCGCCGAGAGCATCCCGTTCGTCGTGGAGATCCGCAAGGACGTCCCCATGGATCCCTACGGTGGCTCCTGGGTCGGCGAGACCGCCGACTTCGTCAACATCGGCATCGTCAGCAACCGTCACGGCACGCACGTCGCCGGGATCACCGCCGCCCACGGCCTGTTCGGCGGCAAGATGAACGGAGCGGCCCCCGGCGCGCAGATCGTCTCCTCCCGCGCCTGCGCCTGGAGCGGCGGCTGCACCTACACCGCCCTCACCGAGGGCATGATCGACCTGGTGGTCAACCGCGGCGTCGACATCGTCAACATGTCGATCGGCGGCCTGCCCGCGCTGAACGACGGCAACAACGCCCGGGCACGGCTCTACACCGAGCTGATCGACACCTACGGAGTCCAGCTGGTCATCTCCGCCGGTAACAGCGGCCCCGGGGCCAACACCGTGGGCGACCCGTCCGTGGCCGACAAGGTGGTCAGCGTCGGCGCGGCCGTCTCGAAGGAGACGTGGGCGGCCAACTACGGCTCGCAGGTGAAGAAGGCCTACAACATGTTCCCGTTCTCCTCCCGCGGCCCGCGGGCGGACGGCGGCTTCAAGCCCACCATCTCCGGTCCGGGCGCCTCCATCAACACCATCCCGACCTGGCAGCCCGGCAGCTCGGTCCCCGACGCCGGCTACGGCCTGCCGCCCGGCTACGGCATGCTGCAGGGCACCTCGATGTCCTCGCCGCAGGTCGCGGGCGCCTCGGCACTGCTGCTCTCCGCGGCGGGGCAGCGCGGCATCGACCTGACCCCGGCCGATCTGCGCACCGCGCTGACCAGCTCCGCGAAGACCATCAGGAACGTGCAGGCGTACGAGCAGGGCGCCGGCCTGATGGACACCCCGGCCGCCTGGAAGCTCATCGCCAAGCGCGCCACCGCCCACGAGTACACCGTGTCGGCTCCGGTCAGCCACGACCTGTCGGAGAACCTGCGGACACCGCACACCGGCACCGGCATCTACGACCGGGAGAGCGCCCCGGCCGTGGGTGAGAAGAAGGCCTACGAGGTCACCGTGACCCGCACCTCCGGCCCGAAGGGCTCGGTCAGCCACAAGCTGCGCCTGGTCAACAACCACGGCAAGACCTTCAGGATCGCGGGCAGGTCCGTCGTCAAGCTGCCGCTGGGCAAGCCCGTGACGGTCACCGTCGAGGCCGCCCCGCGCACCGCCGGTATCCACAGCGCGATCCTGACCATCGACGACCCCCGCACCAAGGGCACCGACGCCCAGATGCTGGCGACCGTCATCAGCGCGGACGAACTGGCCGCCCCCGACTACACGGTGGCCAACTCCGGAACCGCCGAGCGCAACGACCCGACGTCCTACTTCGTGAAGGTCCCCGAGGGCACCAAGTCCCTGGAGATCGCCATGAGCGGACTGGCCGAGGGCAGCCAGACCCGCTGGGTCGCCATCAACCCCTGGGGCATCCCGGCCGACTCCACCTCGGCCATCAACTGCTACCCCAACTTCGACAACCCGGCCAACCCCTGCCCGCCGGGCCTGCGTTCCTACCAGGACCCGATCCCGGGCGTCTGGGAGATCGAGGTCGAGGCACGCCGCACCTCGCCGATGCTGAAGAACCCCTACACCGTCACGGCCACCGCGCTGGGCACCAGCTTCGACCCCGGGACGCAGGTCGTCGAGGAGGCCGAACTGGGCACCCCCACCACGGTGACCTGGGAGGTCAGCAACGACTTCGCCGGCATCCAGGGGTCCTTCGAGGGCGGTGACCTCGGCTCGGCCGTCGTCGAACGTCCCACCATCGCCGACGGCGAGTGGACCAGCCACGAGGTGGAGCTCCCCGCCAACGTCTCGCGGTTCGACCTGTCCCTGAGCTCCCCCGCGGACAGCGCGGCGGATCTGGACCTGTACGTCTACCACGACGGCGTACTGGTCGGCAGCTCCACCCGCGGCGACTCCGAGGAGAACGTCTCGCTGGCCGACCCGGCGCCGGGCGTCTACACCGTCGAGGTGCACGGCTACTCGGTGCCGGCCGGCACCACCGAGTACGACTACCGGGACAGCTTCATCAGCCCGGACCTCGGCCGCATCAGCCTGGACGAGGACGGCACGATCGATCTGCCCAGCGGCGCCACCGCCTCGGTCGACGCGGAGGTGCTGGTCACCGGTGCGGCGCCCGAGGGCCGCGAGTTCTTCGGTGAGGTGCGCCTGCTCAACGAGCGCGGCACCCCCACCGGGACCGGTGGCATCCGCATCGAGCGGGTGGTCACTCCCTGACCGGCTGACCGGTAGCACCACGGTCCCGGGGGCCTGAGGCGGCGGTTGCCGCCCCAGGCCCCCGGGCATTGCGGCCGGGACCGGGTCTCAGCGCGTGGGTCCTGAGAAGCGCACCATGTTGCCGGAAGGGTCCCGGAAGGCGCAGTCGCGCACCCCGTAGGGCTGCGTCACCGGCTCCTGCATCACTTCGGCGCCCGCGGCGCGGACCTTCTCGAAGAGGGCGTCGCAGTCGTCGGTGGCGAAGATGACACCGCTGAGCGACCCCTTCGCCAGCAGTCCCCGCAGGGTATCCCGGTCCTCCTCCCCGCGGCCCATCCCCACCGCCTCGAGAACGATCTCCACCCCGGGCTGCGAGGGCGGGCCGACCGTCAGCCAGCGGACCCCCTCGAAGGGGATGTCGGCGCGCACCTCCATGCCGAGGACATCGCGGTAGAAGGCCAGTGCCTCGGCCTGGTCGTGCACCTGGACGAATGTGTGGGAAAGCGTGAGGTTCATGTCCTGGACGCTACGCCGGGCGGGCCCGCCGGCGCTTCTCCGATCCTGCTCGGTGTGCGGGCGGGCCGGGTGACCGCCCGCACCCAGCACCCGGGCACCCCCGCGGCCCGGTGCGCGCGTGCCCGGTAGGCGCTCGGGCTCTCCCCGACGATCCGGGTGAACCGGGAACTGAAGGACCCCAGCGAGGTGCAGCCGACCGCCACGCACACCTCGGTGACGGTGAGGTCCCCCCGCCGCAGCAGGGCCTTCGCCCGCTCGATCCGGCGCGTCATCAGATAGCCGTAGGGCGTCTCCCCGTAGGCGGCACGGAACGCGCGGGAGAAGTGCGCGGGCGACATCAGCGCCGCCCGGGCCAGTGCGGGGACATCGAGCGCCCGGGTGTACTCGCGGTCCATCAGGTCGCGCGCCCGGCGCAGGTGGGAGAGGTTCTCTGGGCTCACCGGACCAGCGTTCCACGCCGGACCGACAGCGGAGAGCCCCCGGGACCACCGCCTCCCGGGCGTCGCGGCCCCGGCCGTGGAAGGATGGCCGGCGGGGCATCCCGCGATGTGAGACAGCACCACCGACAGACAACCGAGACATGAACGACACATGAGGGAGAACACCACGTGCCTGGCACGAATCTGACCCGGGAAGAGGCGCAGGAACGGGCGCGGCTCCTGACCGTGGAGTCGTACGACATCGCCCTGGACCTCTCCGGAGCACAGGAGGGGGGCACCTTCCGTTCCGAGACCACCGTGCGCTTCACGGCCCGGGAGACCGGGGCGGGCTTCATCGACCTGATCGCCCCTGCGGTGCACGAGGTCGTCCTCAACGGCGAGCCGCTCAAGCCCGCCGAGGTCTTCGCCGATTCGCGGATCGCCCTGCCGGCGCTGGCCGAGGGCGGCAACGAACTGCGTGTGGTCGCCGACTGCGCGTACACCAACACCGGCGAGGGCCTGCACCGGTTCGTCGACCCGGTGGACCAGCAGGCCTACCTCTACACCCAGTTCGAGGTGCCCGACGCCCGGCGGGTGTTCGCCTGCTTCGAGCAGCCGGACCTCAAGGCGCAGTTCCGGTTCACGGTGACCGCCCCGGCGGGCTGGACCGTCATCTCCAACTCCCCCACCCCGCAGCCGCGCGACAACGTCTGGAGCTTCGAGCCGACCCCCCGGATCTCCAGCTACATCACCGCGCTGATCGCCGGGCCCTACCACTCGGTGCACAGCTCCTGGGAGAAGGACGGGCGGACGGTGCCGCTGGGCATCTACTGCCGGCCCTCGCTGGCCGAACACCTGGACTCCGAGGCGATCTTCGCGGTCACCCGGCAGGGCTTCGACTGGTTCGAGGAGAAGTTCGACTACCCCTACCCGTTCGCCAAGTACGACCAGCTCTTCGTGCCGGAGTTCAACGCCGGCGCGATGGAGAACGCCGGCGCGGTGACCATCCGCGACCAGTACGTCTTCCGGTCCAAGGTGACGGACGCGGCGTACGAGATGCGCGCCGAGACCATCCTGCACGAGCTCGCCCACATGTGGTTCGGCGACCTGGTCACCATGGAGTGGTGGAACGACCTGTGGCTGAACGAGTCGTTCGCCACCTACACCTCCATCGCCTGCCAGGCGTACGCCCCGGGAAGCCGCTGGCCGCACGCCTGGACGAGCTTCGCCAACCAGATGAAGACCTGGGCCTACCGGCAGGACCAGCTTCCCTCCACCCACCCGATCATGGCCGAGATCCGTGATCTGGAGGACGTGCTGGTCAACTTCGACGGCATCACCTACGCCAAGGGCGCCTCGGTGCTCAAGCAGCTGGTCGCCTACGTCGGCGAGGACGAGTTCTTCCGCGGCGTGCAGGCGTACTTCAAGCGCCACGAGTGGGGCAACACCCGGCTGGCCGACCTGCTGGGCGCCCTGGAGGAGACCAGCGGCCGGGATCTGACCGCCTGGTCGAAGGCGTGGCTGGAGACCGCCGGGATCAACCTGCTGCGGCCGGAGATCAGCACCGACGGCTCGGGCACCATCACGTCGTTCGCGGTGCGCCAGGAGGCCCCCGCGCTGCCGGCCGGCGCCACCGGCGAGCCGACGCTGCGCCCGCACCGGATCGCCATCGGCCTGTACGGGCTCCAGGGCGGCAAGCTGGTCCGCACCGACCGGATCGAACTGGACGTCGACGGCGAGCGCACCGAGGTACCCGCGCTCACCGGCCGGGAGCGTCCGGCGGTGATCCTGCTCAACGACGACGACCTGTCCTACGCCAAGGTCCGGCTGGACGCCGACTCCCTCGCCGCGGTGACCCGGCACCTGGGCGACTTCACCGAGTCGCTGCCGCGCGCGCTGTGCTGGGCCTCCGCCTGGGACATGACCCGCGACGGCGAGCTGGCCACCCGGGACTACCTGGAGCTGGTCCTGGCGGGCATCGGCAAGGAGTCGGACATCGGCGTCGTGCAGTCCCTGCACCGCCAGGTGAAGCTGGCCCTGGACCTGTACGCCGCGCCCTCCTGGCGCGAGACGGGCCTGGCGAAGTGGACCGGGGCGACGCTGGAGCAGCTGCGGGCCGCCGAGCCGGGCAGCGACCACCAGCTCGCGTGGGCCCGGGCCTTCGCCGCCACGGCACGCACCGATGCCCAGCTGGACCTGCTCGCGGGTCTGCTGGACGGCGGCGAGACGATCGACGGACTGACCGTGGACACCGAGCTGCGCTGGGCGCTGCTCCAGCGGCTGGCCGCGACCGGGCGGGCGGACGACGCGGCGATCGACGCGGAGCTGAAGCGGGACGCGACGTCGGCGGGTGAGCGGCACGCGGCCACCGCGCGGGCGGCCCGGCCCACCCAGGAGGCCAAGGCCGCGGCCTGGGCCTCGGTCGTGGAGAGCGACAAGCTGCCCAACGCCGTGCAGGAGGCGGTGATCGGCGGTTTCGTGCAGACCGACCAGCGGGAACTGCTGCGGCCCTACGCGGAGAAGTACTTCCGGGCGCTGAAGGGCGTGTGGGAGTCGCGCAGCCACGAGATGGCCCAGCAGATCGCGGTGGGCCTCTACCCGTCGCTGCAGATCTCGGCCGGGACGCTGGAGGCGACGGACGCCTGGCTGGAGGAGGCCGAGCCGAGCGCGGCGCTGCGTCGGCTGGTCACGGAGTCCCGTGCCGGGGTGGAGCGGGCGCTGAACGCCCAGGCCGCGGACGCGGCGGCCGGCTGATCCGGGGTTCGCGGGCGGGCGGGGCGGCCGGTGCCGTCCCGCCCCCGGCGGCCCCGCTGCCCCCGGCCGCGGCCCCGGGCGGGGCGCCGCACGGGGGCGCCGGCGTCAGGCGTCGGTGCGGGCCTTCTTCTCACCCAGGACGACGAGCCCGGCGATCACCACGAACAGCAGGATCGGGGCGAAGACGAAGAGGCTGAGCGTCTCGAAGATGCTCAGGCCGGGACCGGGGTCGTCGCCGTCGTCGCGGACGAGGGCGTGGGCGGCCGGGGAGGACATCAGCAGCAGCATCGCCGTGCCGAGCGTGACCGCTCCGGCACGCGCCGCGCTCTTCGGGTTCTTGTTCAGCACGGCACCACATTAACCAACGTCCCGGACGGCTCCGCGCCCGGGGCGCATGTCCCGGGAAACCGCGTCCACCAGGCGGGCGAGGCGGCCGTCGGCGGCCAGTTCCTCCAGCGCGACGGGCCGGCCGCCTCCGTCGGCCAGCGGCAGCCGCCAGTTGGGGTACTCCCGGCAGGTGCCGGGGACGTTCTGCGGGCGGGTGTCACCGACCGCGTCGGGCAGCCAGATCCCCACCATCGTGGCGGGCGTGCGGGCCAGGAACCGGTAGGCCGCGGTGATCTGCTGCTGCGGAGTGGACCAGCGCGGCAGCAGGCCCAGGCGCAGGAACAGCGCCAGCCAGCGGTCGACCTCCGCCCGGGCCGCCACCCGCTCGGCCTCCGGGGCCCCCGGCAGCAGCCCGAGCCGCCCGCGAAGCTCCACGTCCGCGCCGCTGAGGCGGGCCGCGGTGGGCGGCAGGTCGTGCGTGGTGACGGTCGCCAGGCAGCCGGCCCGCCACTCCTGGGGCCGCAGCGGCCCGGCGATCTCCCTCACGCCGTCCGGCCCGTCATCCATCCCGTCCGGCGGCGTGGCGTCACCGTCCCGGCCTTCTCCGGCTGCCGCGGGCTGCGGCCGGTCCCGCTCGAACCACAGCACCGAGGTGCCCAGCACGCCGCGGGCCGCCAGCTCCTCGCGCACGCCCGGCTCCACCGTACCCAGGTCCTCCCCCACCACCGCGGCCCCGGCCCGGTGGGCCTCCAGCGCCAGCACACCGAGCAGGGCGCGGGAGTCGTACCGCACGTAGGTGCCCGCGCGCGGCTCGGCGCCCTCGGGGATCCACCAGAGCCGGAACAGGCTCATCACATGATCGATGCGCAGCGCTCCGCTGTGGCGGAGCAGCCCGGACACCAGCCCGGCGAACGGCTCGTAGCCGGCGGCGGCCAGGGCGTCGGGGCGCCAGGGCGGCAGCCCCCAGTCCTGGCCCTTGGCGTTGAACGCGTCCGGCGGGGCGCCCGCGGACATGCCGGTGGCCAGCACGCGCTGCTGGGCCCAGGAGTCCGAGCCGTGCGGATGCACCCCGACGGCCAGGTCGTGCACCAGGCCCACCGCCATGCCGGCCTCGCGGGCGGCGCGCTGGGCGCCGGCGAGCTGCTCGTCGGTGAGCCAGGCGAGCCAGCAGTGGAAGTCCACCCGCTCCAGGTGGTCCGCCCGCGCCCGGGCGGTGCCGGAGGAACGGGGGTCGCGCAGCGGCGCCGGCCAGGTGCGCCAGTCGGGACCGTGCAGCTCGGCCAGTGCGCACCAGGTCGCGTGGTCCTCCAGGGCCTGTCCCTGCTCGGCGAGGTAGGCGCAGAACCGGGCTCGTCGTCCCGGCCCGGGCACCACGTTCCGCATCTGCTCCAGCGCCTGCCGCTTGAGGTCCCAGACCGCGTCGCGGTCGATGGCCGCGCCCCGGTGCAGCACCGCGTGGCGCAGTGCGGCGGCCCGCCGCAGCAGCGGTTCGACGCGCTGCCGGGCGGCGGGCCCCAGATACGCGTACTCGGGGACGTCCTCCACCCGCAGATGGACCGGGTCGGGGAAGCGCCGGGAGCCGGGCCGGTAGGGGGACGGGTCGGTGGCCTCGCCCGGGGCACCGGGGACGGCCGCGTGCAGGGGGTTGAGCTGGAGGAATCCGGTGCCCAGGGTGTGTCCGGCCCAGCCGGCCAGTTCGGCGAGATCGGCCAGGTCGCCCATGCCCCAGGAGCGGGCGGACAGCAGACTGTAGAGCTGCAGGAGCAGGCCGTGACTGCGGTGGCGGGGAGCGGGCACCCGCTCGGGGGCGACCACGAGGGTGGCGCGCCCGGTGCGGCCGCCGGGGGCGCGGGCGTCCAGGACGTGCCGTCCCGGTGGCAGGGGCGGCGGACGCGCCGCCGGGTCCCAGTCCAGCTCGCGGCCGTCCTCGGTGCGGACCCGCAGGACGGTGCCCTCGGGCAGTCCGGGGGCGGGCGCAAGAGGCCAGACGACCGTGGGCGGCAGCAGTCCTGCCGCATCGCGGCTCTCCCGGTGGCGTTCCAGGGCGTCGCTGACGGCCCGCGGCGTGGAGGCGTCCACGCCCAGAGCGGAGAGCACGGCCACCACCGTGTCCGGCTCGACCTCGACACACCGGCCGGGTGCGGGCCGGTAGGAGGTCGCGACGCCGTGCGCAGCGGCCAGCTGCGACAGCCCGCCCATCAGTACTCGACGGCCTCCGCGCCGCTGCGCGCGTCGGTGTACAGGCCGCTGCCGGTCGGTTCCGAGGTCAGCGGCAGCTCGGCGGCCAGCGGCTTCTCGGACGTGAGGGGGGTGGTGTCGGCGAGCGGGGGCTCACTGGTCAGCGGGGCCGCGGGGCCGCCGCTGGAGCTGACGCCCTCCAGCCCGGAGTCGGGGTGGGACAGGTCGGAGAGGTCGAGCTCGCCGGTGTCGTCCCACAGCTCCGGGACGTCCTGTTTGAGGGGTTCGCCGTCTTCGGGTTTGTCCATCTGGGTGGGCATGGCGATGAGGACAGGGGTATCCCAGGCGGTGGTGGCTGCGGCCACGTCGTGTCTCCGTTCGGTGAAGGAAGCGAACACCTTACTGCTTTACCCAGTAGACGCCAGGGCATCCATCCCTGTCACGGGAAGGTGGCTGACCTCACCCGGCTGCGGGCGCAAGAATTGCGCGGCGCGGCGCGCCGGCCAGGCACATCTTGCGGCGTCACGGGGGCCACGCGCAGCGGTCCACCGGGAGGGCCGTGCCTCCCGGCGCCTTCAGGCCGGCTCCTTCAGGAGGCGGAGGCGTGGCTGCCCTCTATCCGGGCGAGCGCGTCGTCGGCGCCGTACGGCTGGAGGTAGGGCAGCCAGCGCGGGTCGCGGTGACCGGTGCCGATGATCCGCCAGGCCAGCCCGGAGGGCGGACCGGGAACGTGCCGCAGCCGCCAGCCGAGCTCGGCCACGTGCCGGTCGGCCTTCACATGGTTGCAGCGGCGGCAGGCGGCGACGACGTTCTCCCAGGCGTGCTGGCCGCCGCGGCTGCGGGGGATGACGTGGTCCACGCTGGTGGCCACCCCGCCGCAGTAGGCGCAGCGGCCGCCGTCGCGGGCGAACAGGGCCCGGCGGGTCAGCGGCACGGCGCTGCGGTGCGGCACCCGCACGAAGCGCTTGAGCCGTACCACGCTGGGCGCCGGTATGGCGCGCGCCGCGCTGCGCATGAGCGCCCCGGAATCCTCCAGGCTGACGGCCTTGTCGTTCAGCAGCAGGATGAGTGCGCGGCGGACCGGTACGACGCCGAGCGGCTCGTACGAGGCGTTGAGGACCAGGACGTGCGGCACGGTGCCCTCCAGTTCCGTCGGCGGCGCGTGGCTCGCGCCGGGACGATCTCCCACAGTGTGTCCCGGCTGTGGCCCGTGGCGCCACCACGAACGCGAAATGGGTCGCGCGCCACATGCCTGTCACCTTCCTCTTCTCCCCCGTCCGGCGGACGATCTCCCTCGAACACCCGGATTACCGTGGACGGGTGAACGTCGATACGCCGGGAAGCGCCGCCGAGGCCGCGCGGGCTGGGTGGAGGAGAACGGGGAGGCGTGGCCGGCGGCCGGGCTGCGCATCGCGCTGATCGTGGTCATCGCCATGACCTTGCGGGCGGTGGTCCGCCGGGCGATCACCCGGCTGACAGCCAGGGCGGGCCGCGCGGACCGCTCCGGCGGCTCCCGCTGCGGCTTGCGCGTGAACGCCGAGCGGCGACGGCAGCGTTCGGCGGCCGGATCCGGCGGCGGGCGGCCCGGGAACCGGTGAGGGGGCGGGGTGCCGTGCCGCCGTTCTTGTGCGGCGCGCGGGCCTCGAACATGATGTGGCCATGCCTGCCGCCCCCGGTGTCCTGATCCGCCCCTACCGGGCCGCGGACCGGGCCGCCCTGTACGACATCTGCCTGCGCACCGGGCTGGCCGGGGGTGACGCCTCCGGCCATTACGAGGACCCCGATCTGCTGCCGAGCCTGTTCGCCGGGCCGTACGCGGCGCTCGACCCGGAGCTGGTCTTCGTCGCCGACAGCGGTGAGCGTCCGATCGGCTACATCGTGGGCACCGCCGACAGCGTGGCCTACTACGAGGCGTTCCGCCGGCACTGGCTGCCGGCCCTGACCGGGCGGTTCCCGGAGCCGTCGGGTCCGCCCCGCACCCCGGACGAGGAGATGCGGTCGCTGCTGCACCACCCGGAGCGGATGCTGGTCCCGGAGATCGCCGAGCGGTACCCCGCCCATCTGCACATCGACCTGCTGCCCGAGGGGCAGGGGCGGGGGCTGGGCACACGGCTGATGCACACCTTCTGGGGCGCGCTGCGGGAACGGGGGGTGCCCGGGGTGCATCTGGGGATGAGCCCGGAGAACACCCGCGCCCGGCTGTTCTACGACCGGCTGGGCTTCACGGAGCTGCTGCCCGTCTCCGAGGACAGTCCGACGGTCTACCTGGGCCGGCTGCTGTGAGAGCGGGGGCGCGCCGGCTCAGAAGGGCCGCCCCGGACGGCTCCAGGTGCGCAGGGCCATCGTCCGGCCCCTGATCTCCCGGATGACCGGCTCGTCGTCGGTGAGCCGGTATCCGACCGCCCGGGCCACCGCATTGCTCGGCGTGTTCTCCTCCTCGATCCGCAGTACGAGCCGCTCGGGGGCGAACTCCCGGCGCGCGTAGTCGGTCATCACCCGCAGCGCCGCGGTGGCGAGCCCCTGCCGGCGGCTGCGGGCCCCGATGCTGTAGCCGAGCTCGATGTCCCGGCCCTCCTCGTCCTCGGGGCTGCGGAACAGCACGATCTCGCCGTGCGGTTCCTCGCCGTCCTTGGTGACGGCCAGCTGGATGCCCAGGCCCTCCGAGCGGGAGGCGCGGACCTTGGCGAGGTGCTCTCGGGCGGCGTCCCGGTCGAACGGCGAGCTGAGCGCCGTCCAGTGGGCGACCTCGGGGTCGTCGAACAGCTCGACCATGGCGGTGAGGTCTCCGCTGGTCCACTCGCGCAGCACGACGCCCTCGCCGGCGAGCCGGAGACCGGCGGGCAGTGCGGGCAGTGCGGAGGGCTGGGATATGCCGGACATGGCGCTGATACTGCCACGTCTGTGCCCGGGGAGCGATTCAGCGGACCGGCGGACTTTTGCGCCGGCCGCCCGTCCTCCTCCCCGCTCCGGTCAGCCGATCCGCTCGCGGATCCAGACCCCCGCCTCCTTGAGCACCCCGGTGCCCGTCCACCGGTCACCGGAGCAGGTGCCCTCGCGGAACACCGCGCCCGAGCGCCAGTCGTCGGAGAAGTTCCAGTTGATCCAGCTGATCTTCTTCTCGGCCATCAGGTCCAGGTAGCGCTGGGCCGTGGCGAAGTCGTTCGCGCCCTCGCCCGAGTAGTCCTGGGTGCCGAACTCGGTGACGAACACCGGGATGCTGTCGGCGGCCCGGGAGAGCGTCTCCAGGTAGGGCTCGCGGTGCGAGGCTGCGTAGAAGTGGAAGGTGTACATGATGTTGTCCGCATCGACCGGGTCGGCCAGGATCTCCCGCTCGTCGCTGCCCTCGGAGACTCCCAGCGAGGACCAGGCGCGGGTGCCGACCAGGACGACCGCGTCGGGGTCACCGGCCCGGACGACGGGGATGACCTCCTCCGCGTAGCTCTTGACCGCCTGCCAGCCGACGCCGTTGGGTTCGTTGGCGATCTCGTACAGCAGGTTGTCCTGGTGGCCGTGGCGCGCGGTGATGTCCCGGAAGAACCGCTTGGCGCGCTCGGTGTTGTGGTTCGGGTCCCCCGGGGAGAGCTGGTGCCAGTCGACGACGACGTACAGGCCGCGCTCGGTGGCCTGGTCGATGATGCGGCCGGCGATGTCGGTGAAGCGCTCGGGGTCGGTCTCGTAGCCGCCCTCCTGGACGTAGGTGGACACTCGCAGGACGTCGGCTCCCCAGTCGCCGGCCAGCGCGTCGAGCGACCCCTCGGTGACGCAGTGGGCGTACCACTGGGTGCCGTGGGTGCTCATGCCCCGCAACTGGACCTCCTCGCCGTTCTCGTCGCACAGGCGGGTGCCGCAGACCTCCAGACGGCCGTGCTCCTGGAACGGGGTGAGAGCCTGCGGGGCTTGGTCGCCGGTGCCGGCCGCGGCGAGCGTCCCGGCCGCCATCAGTCCGCCTGCCGCCAGGAGCCCGGCCAGCGGGGCCAGCAGCCTGGTGCGGAGGGAGCGCCGCCGGTGCCGGCCGTGTGATGAGCTCATGTCGTCCTCTTCTCTGCCCGGAACATGACATTTCCGGCGGGTGGGGGGAAGCGTGAACCGTGGGGGGTGAGCGGCGGCGAACTTAGAGTGAACATGGCGCAAAGGTCAAGACCAGCGGCCGGAACCCGGGGCGAACCGGCACGGACCGGACCGGAACGCGCGGCCCCCGGCCGGATACGGGACCCCGGTGGAGCGCCGGCCGGGCCGTGTCCCGGTACCGGCCGCCCGCGAGGGCTGTGGCGAGCCGGTACCGGGACGGCATACTGCTGACCGGAGCGAGACCCGGGGGGAGGGTGCGGACAGGTGACACATCCACCGGCCGTGCCGCAGGAACCGTCACCGCCCCGGCCCCGCGCGCCGGACGCCGGGCCG
Source organism: Streptomyces sodiiphilus (assembly GCF_039529215.1). NCBI lineage: Bacteria > Bacillati > Actinomycetota > Actinomycetes > Kitasatosporales > Streptomycetaceae > Streptomyces > Streptomyces sodiiphilus. The sequence goes on from NZ_BAAAMJ010000010.1 coordinate 54,589, forward strand.
GTGCCCGCCTGGCGGGAACAGGCCCGTCTGCTGCGCGCCGCGGCCGGCACCGAGCCGGGGCGGCTGCGCGTTCTCGGCGCCGCCCTCGCCGGGCTGGTCCTGCTGTTCGGGGCCGTGACCTCATGGGAGATCTCCGTGCGGCACTCCGCCGCGCACACCGCGCTGGAGAGCAGCCAGCCGCTGAGCGCCGACGCGGCCGCCGTCTACCGCTCGCTCGCCGACGCCAACACCAGCGCCGCCGCCGGCTTCCTGGCCGACGGGGAGGACGGTGCCGAGCTGCGCGCCCGCTACGCCGACGACATCGCCAACGCCTCGGAGCTCCTCACCCACGCCGCCGCGCACAGCGACGGCTCGCCCAGGGCCCAGCACCACATACGGGTCCTCGCCGAGGAACTCCCGGTCTACACCGGCCTGGTGGAGGCCGCCCGGGCAAACGAGCGGCAGGGGCTCCCGCTGGGCAGCGCCTATCTGCGGTACGCGGACACCCGCATGCAGGAGGTGCTGCTCCCCGCCGCCGAGGCCCTCTACCGTCTGGAGCACTCCTCGTTCCATTCCGACACCCGGCTGGCGGGCGGCCGCCCATGGCTCTCCGGCGGCCTCGGCGTCCTCGTCCTCGGGGCGCTCGGATGGGCCCAGGTCCGGCACTTCCGCCGTACCAACCGGGTGTTCAGCCCGGGCCTGCTGGCGGCGGGCACCGCGACCGCCGTGCTGCTGGGCTGGCTGGCGGGCGCCCACCTGCTGGCCCGGTCCGCCCTCGACGAGGCCGAACGCACCGGCGCGCGCTCGCTGGAGGTGCTCCACGAGGCCAGGTCCGAGGCCCTGAAGGCCCGGGGTACCGAGAACATGCTGCTGGTGTCGCGTGGCGCGGACAACGACTTCGAGCAGCGCTTCGAGCGCGGGATGGACCGGCTGGCCGGCCGGATCCCCGACGCCCCCGGAGGCCTGCTGGACCGTGCCGTCCGGCTGGCCGACGACGAGGCCGGCCGGCGGCCCCTGGAGAGGGCCGTCGCGGACGCCGCCGCCTGGCGCGCGCGGCACGCCGAGGCGATCGCCCGGGAGCTCGCCGGCGATCACGAGGCCGCCGTCGCCCTCGTGATCGGCGAGGAGGGCTCGGCCGGCCTCTTCGACCGCATCGACGAGAATCTGGAGCAGGCCGTGGAACACGAGCAGCGGCAGTTCGAGCGGGCCGCCGAGCGGGGCCGTGACCGGCTGGCCGGGCTCTCCGGCGGCATCGTCGTCCTCACCCTGGCGGGCATGGCGGGTGTGCTGACCGGGATCGGCCGCCGACTGTCGGAGTACCGGTGAGAAGGCCGGCGCACTCCCTCGGGGGAGAACCGGTGAACGGAACCGGACGGACCCCACCGGCCGGCCGGACCGCCCTGGCGGCTCTCGCCCTCGTGGCCGCCCTCCTGGCCGTCCCGGCCGGGACGGCCACCGGCGCCGGGCAGTCCTCACCGGCCGCCGCGCCCGGGGTCCCGGAGACCTTCCGCCCCGCCTCCCCACTGCCCGTCCCGACCGCCCCGGAACGGGAGACCTGTGCCGACGGCAGCGACCCGGCGGCCGGGCTGCGGCCCTCCGGCGAGGCGGGACCGGCCGTCCGGCGCATCCAGGAACGCGGACGTCTGGTCGTCGGGGTCGACCAGAACAGCTATCTGTGGGGCTTCCGGGCGCCCGGCAGCGGAGAGATCACCGGCTTCGACATCGATCTGGTGCGGGCGGTCGCCGAGGACCTGCTGGGCGAGCGGCCCACCGTGGTCTACCGGGCCGTGCCCACCGCCGAACGCATACCGCGGATACTGGACGGCACCCTCGACATGGTGGTGCGCACCATGTCCGTCACCTGTGAACGGCGCGAGCACATCGCCTTCTCCACCGCCTACTTCGAGGCCGGGCAGCAGATGCTCGCACCGCACGGCTCCCCCGTCACCGGCTGGGACGCGAGCCTGCGGGACGCCCGGGTGTGCGCGGCCCGCGGCTCCACCGCGGCGGACCTGCTGGCCGCCGAGAGCCACGGAGCCGCCACGGTACTGGTCCCGCACCAGCTCGACTGCCTGGTGCGGGTCCAGCTCGGCGAGGCCGACGCGGTGATGACCGACAACGCCCTGGCGGCCGGCCAGGCGGCCCAGGACCCGGCGATGCGTCTGGTCGGCGAGCCGGTCACGGTGGAGCCCTACGCCATCGCGATGCACCCGGACGACGAGGACCTCATCCGCCGGGTCAACCGGGTGCTGGAGGAGTTCCGCGGCGACGGCGGACCCGGCAGCCCGTGGCGGGACTCCTACGACCGCTGGCTCGCCGGCCACCTGGGGGACCGGTCCCCGCGGCCGCCCGGACCGGTCTACCGGGACTGAGCTCTCGTACCGCCGGACGCGGGGAAGAGATCTGCGAGAGGGTGTGACAGCAACCGACCGGCCGCGCCAGCGGCCGCACACGGAGAGGGGAGCGCGATGGCCGCCCCGGATTCCGGCGGGCACGTACTGAGCCGGGAGGAGGCCGACCGTGAACTGGCGCGGCTCGGCACCGAGCACGAGGCGATCGAGTCCTCCCTGCTCGCACTCCAGGACCACGCGGGGCGCCGGCTCCTGGAGGGCACCGCGCTGTCCGGTACGACCCGCGAACGGTGGGCCGGCGCCGAGCGGACGGTGTCCCGGCTGTGGACGTACTACGAGATCTGCACCGAGACCCTGGAGACCGCCAGGCAGCTGCGCGACCGCCGCCGCTCCCCCGGGCGCCAGGAACTGCTCCAGCTGACCATGCTGCTGACCGGGCGGAACCTGCCGCTCCCCGAGGAGGACGGGACGGCCGCGCGGGTGGGCTGGCAGGAACTGGTCGGCCGCATCAACGCCGGCTACGCGGAGGTGCTCGCCGTGGTGATCGCCGCCGACACCGTGTGGTCGGCACTGCCGGCCCGGATAGACCTGCTCTCGGCCGAGCTGCGGCGGCTCAGCGGGCTGGCCCGGTCCGCGGGGGTGCGCCCGGGGGAGCACCCGGCCGGGGACGAGCTGCGGCGCGTCACCGGCGAGCTGACCGCGCTGCGCGCCGAGGTCATCGCCGACCCGCTGGCCTTCTGGGTGCCGGACGGCGGCAGCAGCGCACCCGGCGGCGGACGGCCCGACACGACGCGCTACGACCGGGCGGCCCGTGCCCTGGACGACATCCGGCGCGAGGTGGAGGCCGTGCTCGGGGTCCGCAGGGACGCCGAGGAGCGGCTGATGCGGCTGCGCGATCTGCTGTCGCGGGCCGACCGCACCCTCGCCGAGGCCCGGCTGGCCCGCGGGGAGGTGCTGGCCAAGATCGCCGCCTCGGAGGTGCCGGCGGTCGGCGGACCTCCCGGGGAGCTCCAGGAACAGCTGACCGCGGCGGCCGAGTACCGGCGCCGCGCCCAGTGGCACCGGCTGAGTCCGCTGCTGGAATCCCTGGAGGTGCGGGCCGAGGAGGAGCTGGAACGCGCCCGGGCCTCGCTGTCGGCGGTCACCACACCGCTGGCCGTCCGGGCGGAGCTGCGCGGCCGGCTGGACGCCTGCCGCGCCCGGGTCGCCCGGCTGGGCCGGGACGGCGAGCCGCTGCTGGCGGAGCGGTACGCGGCCGCCCGCCGTCTGCTGTGGAGCGCGCCGTGCGACCTGCGGGCGGCGGAGCGGGCGGTGCTGCGCTACCGGCAGGCGGCGGCAGAGGTCCTGGTCCCTCATCAGGCGGCCGGTCCCCCGGCCGCCCGCGAAGGCGGCGACAGGAGGAGCACGTGAGCGGGGCGGAGTCCTCGGGTCCGTGCCGGCGGCGCGGCTGCACCGGCCGGTACCGGGACGACGGCGGGGACCGGCTGTTCTGCGACACCTGCGGCGCGGCACCGGCGCTGTCCCGGCGGGGCGTACTCGGACCGGTCGCCACCGAGGTGACACGCCCGGGCCTGCCGCCGTCCCCGCGGCCCGGACCCGGCCACTCCGTCCCCGCGGCATACCGGCGCGCGCCGCTGGGCCGTTCCCGCTCGGCCGCCGGTTCGTCCCGGTCCCGGCTGGGGGCCGGGCTGGTGACGGTGCCACCGGTGCCGCGGCCCGACCCGCTGGCCGCGGTGATGGAGCGGCCCGAGGTCCCCGAACGCAAGAGGTTCTGCGGCAACAGCGGGTGTGCCGCGCCGGTGGGCCGCCGCCGCGAGGGGCGGCCGGGCTCCGCCGAGGGCAGGTGCGAGCGCTGCGGCCACCCGTATTCCTTCCTGCCCAAGCTGGCCCCCGGGGACCTGGTGCACGGGCAGTACGAGATCGCCGGCTGCCTGGCCCATGGCGGGATGGGCTGGGTCTACCTCGCCGTGGACAGGGCCGTCGCCGACCGCTGGGTGGTGCTCAAGGGCCTGCTGGACACCGGCGACGAGGATGCCATGCTGGCGGCGATCTCCGAGCGGCGCTTCCTCGCGGAGATCGAGCACCCGACCATCGTGCGGATCTACAACTTCGTCGAGCACCCGGACCCGCGCACCGGCTCCCTGGACGGCTACATCGTCATGGAGTACGTCGGCGGCAGATCGCTGCGGGAGATCGCCAACGCGCGGCACGCGCCGGGTGGGCACCGCGACCCGCTGCCGGTGGACCAGGCGTGCGCCTACGGCCTGGAGATCCTGGACGCGCTCGGCCACCTGCACAGCCGGCACCTGCTGTACTGCGACTTCAAGGCGGACAACGCGATCCAGCAGGGCGACCGGCTCAAGCTGATCGACATGGGCGCGGTGCGGCGCATGGACGACGAGGTCTCCGCGGTCTACGGGACGGCCGGCTACCAGGCCCCCGAGGTGCCCGAGGACGGCCCGTCCGTCGCCTCGGACCTGTACACGGTGGCCCGCACCCTGGCGCTGCTGACCTTCGACTTCCAGGGCTTCACCACGGTGTACGCCGACAGTCTCCCGGACCCGGAGACGGTGGAGGTGTTCCGCGCCCACGAGTCCTTCTACCGGCTCCTGGTGCGGGCCACCGACCCGGAGCCGGCCCGGCGGTTCTCCTCCGCCGAGGAGATGGCCGAGCAGCTGACCGGGGTGCTGCGGGAGGTCGTCGCGCTGCGGACCGGGATCGCCCAGCCCGCGCTGTCCCGGCTGTTCGGGCCGGAACGGACCGTGGTGGACACCGGCGTACTGCCCCGGGCGGGCCGGGACGTGTCGGTGCTCGGGGCCCGGGCCGGCTCACGGCGCGCGGCGGCCCGCCCCCGCCCGGCCTCCGCCCTGGTACCGCCGGCCGCGCCGCGCACGGTCCGGCTCGACGCCCGGCGGTCGGCGGTGGCACTGCCGGTGCCCCTCCCCGATCCGGACGATCCGAACGCCGCGTTCCTCGCCGGCCTGACCGGAGCCGCCCCCGGGACCGTGCTCGCCGCGCTGAAGGCCGCTCCGGCGGACTCCCTCGAACTGCGGCTGCGCCGGCTGCGGGCCCTGCTGGAGGCTCCGGAGCAGCGCGTGCACCGGGCCCTGGATGCGCTGGAGGAACTGGAGGAGCACCACCGGGAGGACTGGCGGGTGGTCTGGCACCAGGGGCTGGTCTCGCTGGCGCGCGGGTTCGCGGAGGCGGCGGCCGCCTCCTTCGACGCCGTCCATGACGCGCTGCCCGGCGAGGTGGCGCCGAAGCTGGCACTGGGCGTGTGCGCGGAGGTGGAGGGCCGGCTGGAGGAGGCAGCCCGCTACTACGCGATCGTGTGGGCCACCGACCCCGGGCAGGTCGGTGCCGGGTTCGGGCTGGCCCGGGTCCGGCTGGCGGCCGGCGACCGGGAAGGGGCCGTCGCCGCGCTGGAATCGGTGCCGCGCACCTCCGCGCACTGCGCGGCGGCCCGGATCGCCGCGGTGCGGGCCCGGCTGCGGCAGCGGCCGGCGACCGACCCGCTGCTGCCCGTCCTGCGGGCCGCCGCGCGCCAGGTCGAGGAGCTCAGGGCGGACGGTCTGGAACCGGCGCCCGGGGAACAACTGTCCTGTGAGGTGCTGGGTGCCGCGCTGGACTGGGTACTTGCCGGACGGGCCGGGCAGACGCACCCGCCGCCTCCCGGGGGACCGGCCCGGGAGCATCTGCTGGGCCACCGGCTGGACGAGGAGGGGATCAGGCTGGGACTGGAACGCTCCTTCCGCCGGCTGGCCCGGCTCACTCCGAGCAAGAAAGAACGGATCGATCTGGTGGAGGCGGCCAACCGCTTCCGCCCCAGGACTTGGGTGTGACCATGCCGCAGCTCGACCAACTCTCCGCCTGCCCCGGCTGCGGTGAGCCGCTGAACGACCGTTCCCGCGTCTGCGGGAGGTGCGGTGCCGACCTGGAGGCCGCGCGTGCGGACGGCGGCCGTACCGCTGTGCGGACACCCACGGAGCCCGACTTCCGGCTGCAGCCCCCCGACCCCCGGCCCATGGCCGCCGCCTCCCCCCGGGATCCCTCCCCAGATCCTGCCCCGGCCCGGCACCACCGGGCGGACCCCCGGCCCGCAACGCCTCCTGGGACACCGGCCCGCTCCCGCCCCGAGTCCCCGGCGCCCGCCCCGGCGCCGGTCCTGCCACAGGCCCCGGCACACACCCGGGCTCCCGATCAGTCCTCCGCACAGCCGCGGACCCCGGACCGGGGACACCCCCCGGCCGCGGCGGGGCCCTCCGCTCCGGCGGCCGGGAAGTCCGCGCGGGCCGGTGCGGCCGACGGGCCACCGGACCCCCGTACCGCACCGCCCGAGGCCGCCCGCCCCGAGGCCGCACCGGCAGCACCCGCCTCGCCCGCGCTCTGCGCCGCGTGCGGCACGGGGGTTCCCGGCCCCGACGGCGCCTGCCCGGGCTGCGCTCCGGCCGGCTCCGGGACCCCGGATCACGCGGAGCAGGCGCTGGAGGGGCTGGCCGCGGTGAGCGACGTCGGGTCCCGGCACCACCGCAACGAGGACGCGTTCGCCATCTCGGCCACCGCGCTGCCCGACGGCTCGCCCGCCGTGATCGCCGTGGTGTGCGACGGCGTCTCCTCCTCCGACCGGCCGCACGAGGCGTCCGCCGCGGCGGCCCGGGCCGCGTCCCGGTCGCTGCTGGGCTCGCTCCCGCGCGGGACCGGGGGCAAGGAGGCGATGCACGAGGCACTGATGGACGCCGCGCGGGCGGTGAACGACCTGGCCGGCGGCCCGAGGACGCCGGGCAAGAACGCTCCGGCGTGCACCGTGGTGAGCGCCGTCGCGGCCGGCGGGGTACTCACCGTCGGGTGGGTCGGGGACAGCCGTGCCTACTGGGTGCCGCTGGACGCCGGCGACGCCGCGGCCGCGCGGCTCACCGAGGACGACTCCTGGGCCGCGCAGATGGTCGCCGCCGGCCTGATGAACGAGGCGGAGGCCATGGCCGACCGCCGCGCGCACGCCATCACCGCGTGGCTCGGGGCGGATGCCCAGGACGTCGAGCCGCACACCCAGTCCTTCGCGCCGGACCGGCCCGGCGTGGTGGTGGTGTGCACGGACGGGCTGTGGAACTACGCGGAGTCCGCCGCGGAGATGGCCCGCGTGGTCCCGGCGGACTCCCGCACCGCGCCGCTGTCCGGCGCCCGGGAACTGGTCCGGTACGCCCTGCACAGCGGCGGTCACGACAACGTGACGGTCGCGGTCGTCCCGTGGCCCCTCGCCGCCGGAGCCCCTGCCGGCCCGGCCGCGAGCGGGGCCGGTGATGGACAGCCCTGACGGGGCGGACGGTACTCTTCGGCTCGGTACGACTGTCGACGACGCCGTCGCGACGCTGGAGGCCCGGACCGCGGAACGGTCCGGGTGAGGAAGTGACCCGAGGGGGAGGCAGTCACATGGCGACTTGCCCGAACGGCCACCATTCGATGGCCGAGGAATGGTGCGACACGTGCGGTCACCGCATGCCCGCGCCCGCGGGTGCGGTGCCTCCGCCCCCGCCGCCCGGCGGCGGGTTCGGTCCCGGCGACGGCCGCACCCAGGCGTGCCCGCAGTGCCGTACGCCGCGGGAGTCACCGGCCCCGTTCTGCCCGCAGTGCCAGTACAACTTCCTGACCAACTCCCCCACCAACTCCCCCACCGCCTACCTCCCGCCGGTGCCCCCGGGCCGGCAGGAGCCGGCGCAGGCGCAGCACGGTGCGTACCCGGCGGCCCCGCCGCCCGCGCCCCCGGCCTACGGGAATCCGCAGACCGGGCAGGGCCCGGGCTGGCCGGCTCCCCCGCCGCCGGGCCCGCCGCCCGCTGGCTACGGGGCACAGGGCGGCCCCGGGCAGGGCGGCTATCCCGGCCACGGCGGCGCGGGCACCTGGATGGTGACCATCGGCCCCGACCGGGAGTACTTCGGCGCCATGATGCGCCGGTCGGGCCCGGAGGCCGCGCGGCTGGCCATGCCGGAGAACGTGCCCGAGCAGCAGGTGACGCTGAACGGGCCGCAGGTCACCATCGGCCGACGGCGGCCCTCCACCGGCGAGTCCCCGGACATCGACCTGTCCCGGCCGGCGGAGGATCCCGGCGTCTCCCACCAGCACGCCGTGCTGGTGCAGCAGCCGGACGGCAGCTGGGCCGTGGTGGACCAGGACTCGACCAACGGCACCACGGTGAACGGCTCGGAGGAGCCCATCCAGCCCTTCGTGCCGGTTCCACTGCACGACGGCGACCACGTGCACGTGGGCGCCTGGACGACACTGCGGATCTACCGGACCTGACCACCGAACGGAGAAACCGGCCCATGGCGACGGCAGCGATCATCGTGGAAGGGCTGCGCAAGAGGTACGGGGACGTCCAGGCGGTCGACGGGGTCAGCCTCGAAGTGGCCACCGGCGAGTTCTACGGCATCCTCGGGCCCAACGGCGCAGGCAAGACCACCACACTCGAACTCGTCGAAGGCCTGCGCGAGCCCGACGAGGGCAGTGCCCGGCTGCTGGGCGAGCCGTCCTGGCCGCGCAACCCCGCGCTGCTGTCGCGCATCGGGGTCCAGCTGCAGTCCTCCGCGTTCTTCGAGAAGCTGACCGCCCGCGAGCAGATTCGGACCTTCGCCTCGCTCTACGGGGTGAGCGCGCAGCGCGCCGACGAGATGCTGGAGACGGTCGGGCTGACCGACAAGGCGGACGTCGGGGAGAACAAGCTGTCCGGCGGGCAGGCCCAGCGGCTGTCGATCGCCTGCGCGCTGGTGCACGACCCCGAACTGGTCTTCCTGGACGAGCCGACCACCGGCCTGGACCCGCAGGCGAGGCGCAATCTGTGGGACATGCTGCGCGAGATCAACTCGGCCGGCCGGACGGTGGTGCTGACCACCCACTACATGGACGAGGCACAAACGCTGTGCGACAGGGTGGCGGTGATGGACCGCGGCCGGATCCTGCGGATCGGCCCGCCCGCCGAGCTGATCCGGGAGCTGGGCGTGGCGAACCTGGAGGACGTCTTCCTCCAGCTCACCGGGAGGGAGTACCGCTGATGGGAGCCTTCCTGAGCCTGTCCGCCGCCATGGTGAAGGGCCTGGTGCGGGACAAGACCGCGGTCTTCTTCATGCTGCTCTTCCCGCTGATGTTCCTGCTGCTGTTCGGCGCGCTGTTCCGGGGCGACGCCACCTCGCAGGTCCGTCTCGCCCAGGTCGGCGGGGTCGAGGTGCTGGACAGCATCGGCGGCCCGGAGCTGGAACAGCTCCAGACCGTGCTGACCATCGAGCGCACCGGCGACCTGCAGGAGGCGCTGGAGAGCGTGCGGGCCGGCGACACCGACGCCGCCGTCTGGGAGGAGGACGGCGAGATCCAGCTGCGCTACTCGGCCGCCGACCAGGTGCGGGCCGGCAGTGCGCGCGCCCTGGTCGACGGCGTCGTGCAGCAGGCGAACCTGGCGGCCACCGGCCGGCCGCCGGCCTACCGCCTCAACATCGAGCAGGTGGCGGACGAGTCGACCGAGGCCATCCAGTTCCTCACTCCGGGGCTGCTGGGGTGGGCCGTGGCCATGGGCGCCTCGTTCATGTCCGCCCTGACGCTGGTGAACTGGCGCAAGAAGCGGATCCTGCGGCGGCTGTGGCTTTCCCCGGTCGGTCCGGGGACGGTGATCGGCGCGCGGATCGGGGTGAGTCTGGGGCTGGCGTTCGCCCAGACGGCGATCTTCCTCGGGGTGGCGACGATCCCGTTCTACGGGCTCAGCCTGACCGGGCAGTGGTGGCTGGCGCTGCCGCTGGTGGCCTGCGGCACGATGGCTTTCATGGCGATCGGCCTGGTGATCGGTGCCTGGTCGAAGTCGGAGGAGGCAGCCAACGGCGTGCTGCAGGTCGTCATCCTGCCGATGGCGTTCCTGTCCGGCTCGTTCTTCCCCGTCGACGGCATGCCCGGCTGGCTGCAGCAGGTCTCCCGGGTTCTGCCGCTGCGGCACCTCAACGAGGCGATGATGGACGTCCTGTCGCGGGGCGGCGGCTGGGGGGACGCGCTGCCTGCCATGGGCATCCTGCTGGCGTTCGCCGCGGTGCTCACGGTGATCGCGGCCCGGATGTTCCGCTGGGACGACGCGTGAAACCGGGCAACCGGTGCGGGAGGGCCTCGCGGTTTGAGACCATGAGGGGGTGATGGAGATTCCCCGCGGCAGCCTGCAGAGCACCACCTTCTACGAACAGGTCGGTGGTGAGGAGACGTTCCGGAAGCTCGCGAAGCGGTTCTACGAAGGAGTGGCGGAGGACCCGCTGCTGCGGCCCATGTACCCGGAGGAGGACCTGGGCCCGGCCGAGGAACGGCTCGCGCTCTTCCTCATGCAGTACTGGGGCGGCCCGCGCACCTACAGCGACCGGCGCGGGCATCCGCGGCTGCGGATGCGGCACGCGCCGTTCACCGTGGACCGGGCCGCGCACGACGCCTGGCTGCGGCACATGCGGGACGCGGTGGACAGCCTGGAGCTGTCGGCCGAGCACGAGAAGCAGCTGTGGCGCTATCTCCAGTACGCCGCCGCCACCATGATCAACACCCCGGACTGACCCACCCCACCGGCTACAGCGGCATGACGCCGAGGGAGGGCCCGCCGCCGCGCCGCACCGCGACCGAGCCCGGCGCGGTGCGCAGCCGCAGCCACGAACCGGCCGACAGAATCAGCCCCGGCTCCTGGGTGCGGAGGAACCCGAGCGCGTGTGCGGCGTGCACCGCCCGCGACGGCAGCTGTGTGCCGGGCAGCGGGCGTGACCAGATCTCCTCGGCGAGGGCGTCCACCGCCGAGCGGGTGCGGCCGTCGGCCGGCAGCGCCTCGGTGCGCTCCTTGAACTCGGCCACCACCGCGGCGGCGGCCTCGCGCAAACGGGAGGCGGGCATCTCGGCGCGCTGCTCCCAGCCGCCGCGCGGCGGCAGCAGACCTGCCCACGGCGGGCCGGTGACGGGCCCGGGCAGCAGCACCGAGCCGTCCTGCTCGTCGATGCCGTGCAGCAGTTCACCGGCCGAGACCGTGCGGTCCAGGGGCTCCGGCACCCCCTCGCGCAGTGCGACGGGAAGGACGGCCAGCACCTCGAAGCGGGCCGGGCGGGTGAACAGTGCCGCCACGCCGTCCCCGGCCTGGAGCCGGACCGCCGCCGCCTTGTCCCAGCGCAACTGCCGGCCGAGGAACGCCGCGAGCCCCGCGGCGTCCCCCGGACCGGCGAAGGACAGCCGGGTCATACCGTGCCGCTGCCGGTGGCCCGGTCGTCGAAGTACTTCTCCAGGAAGGTCTTCTCCTCCCCCGTCAGCCGCCGGATGCGCTGCGCCTCCAGGTCGAACGGCACGATGACGGTGGAGGCCCGCACGTACAGTTCCTCCTCGTCGCGCACCTCGTAGGCGAAGGTCGCCGACGCGCTGGAGATCTTCGCCACCCACAGCTCGATGTCCACCGGCTCGTGCCGGTGGACCAGCGGCCTCAGGTAGTCGATCTCGTGCCGGGCCACCACGGAGCCGCCCGTGAAGGCCCCCGAGGCGGCCTCGCGCGCCAGCCGCCACATGAAGTCGATCCGGGCCTCCTCCAGGTAGCGGAGGAACACGACGTTGTTGACGTGCCCGAAGGAGTCCATGTCCGACCAGCGCAGCGGGCACTTGAACACATGGCGCATCGGTCAGCCCCGGGTCAGCTTCTTGTAGGTGGCCCGGTGCGGGCGTGCCGCGTCCGGCCCGAGGCGCTCGATCTTGTTCTTCTCGTACGCCTCGAAGTTGCCCTCGAACCAGAACCACCGGGACTCGCCCTCGTAGGCGAGGATGTGGGTGGCGACGCGGTCCAGGAACCAGCGGTCGTGGGAGATGACCACGGCGCAGCCGGGGAACTCCAGCAGCGCGTTCTCCAGCGAGGACAGCGTCTCGACGTCGAGGTCGTTGGTCGGCTCGTCCAGCAGCAGCAGGTTGCCGCCCTGCTTGAGGGTGAGCGCCAGGTTCAGGCGGTTCCGCTCGCCGCCGGAGAGCACCCCGGCCGGCTTCTGCTGGTCGGGGCCCTTGAAGCCGAAGGCGCTGACGTACGCCCGGGAGGGCATCTCGACCTGCCCGACGTTGATGTAGTCCAGTTCGTCGGAGACGACGGCCCACAGCGTCTTCTTGGGGTCGATGTTGGCACGGTTCTGGTCGACGTAGGAGATCTTGACGGTCTCGCCGATCTTGATGGTGCCGGCGTCCGGCTCCTCCAGGTGCTGGAGCATCTTGAACAGCGTTGTCTTGCCGGCGCCGTTGGGGCCGATCACGCCGACGATGCCGTTGCGCGGCAGCGAGAACGACAGTCCGTCGAAGAGGACCTTGTCGCCGAAGGACTTGGCGAGGTTCTCCACCTCGACCACCACGTTGCCCAGCCGGGGGCCCGGCGGGATCTGGATCTCCTCGAAGTCCAGCTTCCGGGTCTTCTCCGCCTCGGCCGCCATCTCCTCGTAGCGGGCCAGCCGCGCACGGGACTTGGCCTGCCGGCCCTTGGCGTTGGAGCGGACCCACTCCAGCTCTTCCTTCAGCCGCTTCTGCCGCTTGGCGTCCTTCTGACCCTCGACCTTCAGCCGGGCCTGCTTGGTCTCCAGGTACTTGGAGTAGTTGCCCTCGTAGCCGTGGGCGCGGCCGCGGTCCAGCTCCATGATCCACTCGGCCACGTTGTCCAGGAAGTACCGGTCGTGCGTGATGGCCACGACGGTGCCCGGGTACTTGGCCAGGTGCTGCTCCAGCCACTGCACGGACTCGGCGTCCAGGTGGTTGGTGGGCTCGTCCAGCAGCAGCAGGTCGGGCTGCTCCAGCAGCAGCTTGCACAGCGCGACGCGGCGCTTCTCACCGCCGGAGAGGTTGGTGACGGGCCAGTCGCCGGGCGGGCAGCCCAGCGCGTCCATGGCCTGCTCCAGCTGGGCGTCCAGGTCCCAGGCGTTCGCGTGGTCCAGCTGCTCCTGCAGCTTGCCCATCTCCTCCAGCAGCGCGTCGGAGTAGTCGGTGGCCATCTGCTCGGCGATCTCGTTGAACCGGTCGAGCTTGCCCTTGGTCTCCGCGACGCCGTCCTGGACGTTCTCCAGCACCGTGCGGGACTCGTCCAGCGGCGGCTCCTGCAGCAGGATGCCGACGGTGTAGCCGGGCGAGAGGAAGGCGTCACCGTTGGAGGGCTGCTCCAGACCGGCCATGATCTTCAGCACGGTGGACTTGCCGGCGCCGTTGGGACCCACGACACCGATCTTCGCGCCGGGCAGGAAGGCCAAGGTGACGTCGTCCAGGATCACCTTGTCGCCGTGCGCCTTGCGCGCCTTGCGCATGGTGTAGATGTACTCAGCCAAGAGAAACCGTCCGGCAGTCAGTGAAAGGGTGCGGGCAGACGTCCCCCATCCTGCCGCATCCCCGGCCCCGGGCGGAAACCGGCGGGTACCGCGTCCGCGGGCGTGCGCCGCACGGCGGTGCGCGGGCACGAAGGGAGCGCGGGCATGCGTCAGGGGGCGGACCCTTCCGGATCCGCCCCCTGCGCCGTTCCCCTTCCGTCACGCCCCTGGCGGACGGGAGGGGAACGGGTTAGCGCACGGTGTCACTCGTGACCGCCGTTGCCGGCCGGTGTCACTCGCCGGCCGTGGCGGCCGCCTTCTTGCGGAGCATGAAGACCGCGCCGGCGCCGCCGAGCACGAGCACCAGGGCGATGCCGCCGATCAGCATCGGGCTGCCGCTGCTGCCGGTCTCGGCGAGGTTCGGGCCCTCGTCCTCCTCGACCTCTTCCTCGGTGCCGCCGTCCGGCGTCGGGTCGTTCTCGGTGACCTCTTCCTTGCCGCCGTCGCCACCGGTCTCGCACTCCAGCACGCCGGTGAAGACCCAGTCCTCGCCGTCTTCCGGACCCGTCACGGTGATCTCGTAGGCCTGGCCCTCCTCGACGGGCACGACGATGCTCTCGCTGCCGCCGGGAGCGACCTGACGCTCCTCGCCGGCCAGGGTGAAGGTGAACGGCTCGTCACCGTCGTTGGTGACGGTGACCTCCACGCCGCCCTCGACGCACGTCTCCTTGGCGGTGACCGCCGGGGACGGGCCCTCGCTCGCCCAGCTGGCGGTCGCGTTCACGCTCACCGAGGAGTCGGAGGAGCCGGCCAGGATCATCGTCTGGGTCTCGACGTCGATGCCGGTGAGGGCACGGCCGACCGGAACCTGGGAGGTGACGGAGGCGGTCAGCGAGGCGCTGCCGTCCGCCGCGCCCTCGGGCACGTCGAAGAACAGCTGGGCGCCGTCGGCGACCGGGGTGGACTCGGTGACCAGCTGGCCCTCGGCGTCAACAACGGTCACGCCGGACTCGGCGGCGGCCGGGTCCGGGGTGATCACGGCGGAGCCGGAGCCGGTGCGCACGGTGACCGGGCCGAGCTTCTGGCCGGGCTTGCCGGAGACCTGGACGGGGTCCAGTTCCAGGGAGGCGCCGGGCTCCTCGACAGTACCGGCGTTCTTGGTCAGCCACTCGGCCAGCTTCTTGGCGTTCCCGTTCTTCGGCGTGGCATCCACACCGTCGGAGAAGCCCCAGATCGCCGCCTGGGTGCCGGCGGCCGCCTGCTTCTGGGTCAGCGAGCCGGCACCGACCTTCTCGGCCAGCGCGTTGAGGTCGTCGACCGCGGGGTAGGAGTTCTGCAGGATCCAGTGGATCTTGCCGGCGTTGGGGTTGCCGTGCAGCTTGGTGGACTCCCAGCCGGTCTCCTTGTACAGGGAGTCGTTCTTCGCCGCAGTGCCGAAATCGATGCAGTACGTGTGCAGCGTGCCGCCGTCCTCGACGTTCAGGACGAACAGGCCGGCACCGTAGGTGTGGGTCTTGCCGTCCTTCTCGACGTCGACCAGGTCGGCGATCTTCAGGCCCTCGAGCGTGGCCGTCGCGCCGCCGTTGCGCGGGTTCTCGTCGGCGGTCGCGGGGGCTGCGGTGGCGATCGCGCCGGCCGCGAGCAGGCCGGTGGCCGCCGCCGTGGCCGCGAAGCGGGTGAGTCCCCGCTTGCGTACGAATGTCATGTGTGTCCCCTCCATGACGAGCGCAGGCCGGTCCGCCACACCGCTCGTCGGCGTCATCAAACATCCCCGTGGGTACGCCGGGATCGTATGGACCGGGCGCCCCGCCGTCCCCACCGGCCCCCGTCTTTACGCGCACCGTCGCAGAATTGTTACCGGGGAACCCCCAGGAAAAGGTTTTAAGGGACAGAGAGTTGACAGCCGGCCGACCTTCGCGGGAGCCGTCCGGGGGCCCGCGCGGCCGGGATATGCCCACGGCACGGTCCCGGACCCGGTGACACCCCCGGCGCCCCCGCGCCACCGCCCGGGCCCGTCACCGCGACGGGTCCGGGCCGGCGCCTATCGCCCGGCCGTGCCGCCGTCCGGACCGCCGGCCAGCGCCGCCGTGCCGGCCGCGATCACGTACTGCTCGCGCACCTCCCGGTAGCGGAGCAACTCCGCCGCGACCGGCTCCAGTACGTGCGAGCGCCCGCAGTCCGCCGCCAGCCGGCGCAGCCGCCACTCCTCCCTCCGGCCCCAGTCACGGGCCGGGCCGCGCGAGGCCACCCGGCACGACCAGGCGAGCAGCGGAGCGGCCACCGCCCCGCCCGCCAGGAGGCCCACCGGGAGCCAGGCGCTCGCCGCCGGCTGCCCCGCCACCGCCAGGACCAGCCAGCACAGGCCCAGCAACTGCGCGGCAAGCAGCACCGCCTGGCCGACCGCCGCGGCTGTCCACCAGCGCGGCCGGAACGGCCTGCCGGGCGAGGCGGCCGGACCGGCCGGCTCCCCGTCCCGCTCGGAGGCCAGCACGCTCTCCAGGGCCCCCGGAAGCTGTTCGGCGCCGCGCCAGGCCGCCTCGCGCACCGCCTTGGCCCATGGCTGCGGGAGACCGTCCGCGGCGTCCTCGGCCAGCTGGCGCACCGCGTACCGCAGCGCCGGGCGGGAGACCTCCGGGGACTGCCCGGTCCGGTGGCGCCGCTCGGCCAGCGCCGCGGGCTCCCCGCGGCGCGCCGCGCGGCGGGCCGCGAGCCGGCGGGCGAGCTGCGACCACGGGGTCCCGCACGCCTCCTCCGCCCGGCGCCGCCAGCCGCGCTCGGCTGCCTGACCGGCCGCCTGCGCGCCCACCGCGGCGGCCACCCGTTCCTCGAACTCCTCGGGGGCCCGCGCCGTCAGCCCGGACGGCGCCTGCACCGTGTCCGCCACGTAGACCGGGCGGAGCCTGCGGGTGGCGCCGTCCACGTCGGCGACCAGCCTCCGGGCCGGCGCCTGGTGACCAGCCACCAGTCCGCCCACCACCTGCCGCAGTTCCGTGATGCCCTCGCCGGTCAGCGCGGAGACGCCCAGGACCCCGGCTCCCGGCTCGCCGTGCTCGCCCAGGGCGATGCCGCGCTCGTCCAGCAGCCGCCGCAGGTCGTGCAGGACCGCGTCGGCCGCCTCGCCGGGCAGCCGGTCGATCTGGTTCAGCACGATGACGCTGACCTCGGCGTGGTCGGCGAAGGCCGCCAGGTAGCGCTCGTGCAGCATCGCGTCGGCGTACTTCTCCGGGTCCACCACCCAGATCACCGCGTCCACCAGTGACAGCAGACGGTCCACCTGTTCGCGGTGGCCGGGGGCGGCGGAGTCGTGGTCGGGCAGGTCGAGAAGCACCAGGCCGTGCAGCGCGGGGTCGACGACGTGCGCCCGGCGCCGGGACCGGGCCGGGATGCCCAGCCGCTCCAGCAGCCCGTCGGGCCCCGGTCCGTCGCCGGTGCTCCAGGTGCAGGAGATGGTGGCGGCGGTGGTGGGGCGGCGGATTCCGGTCTCGGAGAGCTGCGCCCCGGCAAGGGCGTTGAACAGGGTGGACTTCCCGCTGCCGGTGGCGCCTGCCACGGCCACGGTGGTGTAGGTCTTCGGCAGCCGCTCGCGCGCCGCGGCCTCGTCCAGCACCCGGCCGGCCTCGGCCAGCACGCTGCCGTCCAGCCGGGTGCGGGAGAGGCCCACCAGTTCGCGCAGGGCCATCAGGCGGCAGCGCAGGGCGGACTCCTGCTCGGTGCCGGGGGCGGGCAGCGGGATCTGGAGCGGGACGCGCCCGCCGTCCGGGGCGGTGTCCCCGGGCTCGGGCCGGGGTCGCGCGCGGCGCGCGATCAGCCCGTCGTCCCAGCAGCCCGGCTCCCGCCCCGCCGGCTCCCCGTCCGCCGCGGCACCCGGGTGACCGTGACCGGCGTGCTCCGGGTGCTCCTGGCCGGCCGGTGCCTCGCCGGCGGCGTGGGCGTGCTCGCGGGGTCCGGCCGCGGGGGCGTCGCGCGGCGCCTGCGCCGCCTCCTGCTCCGCGGATCGCGGGCGGTGCGCTGCCTCTTGCTGCCCGTGGGCCGTGGCAGTGTTCTCCGGCACGTGGCTCACCCCTCTCCGGTGGCTGTCAGGGTGGACAGGGCGGCCATCAGGCCCACCTGTTCGTCCGCGGTGACGGCCAGCCGGCGCAGACCGGCCCCGCGGCGTTCGCGTTCGGCGGCCAGCACCCGGCCGACGCACTCCTCCAGCAGCCGGGCCGCCCGTTCCCGCAGACCGGCCGCCATGTCGGGCCCCAGCGTGCCGTGGAGCGTCTCGGCCGCCAGGCCGGCGGGCGGGGCCCCCNCCGCCCAGCAGCCCGGTGACGAGCATCGCCGCGGTGTCGTCCGGGTCGGCCGGCCCGGGGGCCTGGGCCGCCCGGGCGACCTCCTCGGCGAGCTCCTCCAGGCAGCGGCGCAGCCGGCGCACCAGCACTCCCACGCGCTCGGCTGCCGCGCCGGGCCGCTCCGGTTCCGCCGCCGGGGCGCCCGTCTCGCGGCGCCAGGCCGCCGTGGTGGCCTCGTCCGCCGCGCAGACCGCCTCGGCCAGCAGGTCGGACAGCGCCCGGGTGAGGGAGTCCAGCAGCTCCCCGGCGTCGGTGTCGTCCGGGTAGGCCAGCCAGTGGGTCAGCGCCTGGCCGGTCAGCAGCCCGCCGGAGAGCAGCGTGGCCCGCACCCGCTGCCGGGCCTCCGCGTAGGCGTCGGTCAGCTGCTGCTCAAGACGGGCCGCCAGCGCGTACTGCGCGGCGCACGCCCCGGCCAGTGACGCCACCCGCCCGCGCAGCGAGGCCAGCGTCCCGTTGGCCGTGCGGGAGAGGGCGACCGTGCGGGCCGCCGGATCCCGTGCCTGGTGGGCGAGCCACTCGCGCAGCCCGGCCACCGCGGTGGCCGGGAGCAGCCCGGACCCGCCGGCGGACTCCGGGAGCTCGGGGACGGTGAACAGGGGGACGTCGCCGAGCCCGGCCCGCTCCAGCTGGCCGGCGTAGTGCCGGGAGATCTCCGGGGCGATCTGGTGCGGCACCCGGTCCAGCACGGTCACCAGGGTCACGTCGTACTCCTGCGCGCTGCGCAGCAGGTACCAGGGCACGGCGTCGGCGTACCGGGCGGCGGTGGTGACCAGCACCCAGATGTCGGCCGCGCAGATGAGGTCGGCGGCCATGTCCCGGTTGCGGGCCACCAGGGAGTCGATGTCCGGGGCGTCCAGCAGGGCGAGCCCGGCGGGGACGGCGGGATCGGTGGCGAGGCCCATCGCGGGGAGTCCGCGCGGCACCGGCCGGTCCCCGTCCTGGCGGGGCAGCCGCAGCCTGCCCAGCTGGGGCAGCACCCGCTGGTCGGCGAACCAGTCGTGGTCGTCGGGGTGACAGACCAGCACCGGGGTGCGGGTGGTGGGCCGCAGCACGCCGGCCTCGCTGATCCGGCGGCCGACCAGCGAGTTGAGCAGTGTGGACTTCCCCGCACCGGTGGAACCGCCGATCACGGCGAGCAACGGGGCGTCCGGCCGTCGCAGCCGCGGCAGCAGATAGCCGTCGAGCTGGGCGAGCAGTTCCGCGCGTGAGCGCCGTGCCCGCGCGGCCCCCGGCAGCTCCAGCGGGAAGCGCGCGGCGGCGACGCGCTCCCGCAGTGCGGTGAGCGCGTTCAGCAGGTCCGGCTGTGCCTCCAAGATCGCCACATGCGCAGAATGCCCGCTTTTGGGAAGTTCCCCAAGCACATACCGCGAAATCGGGACCGAAGTCCCCCGACCGCCGCCCCGAGCGTCCCCCGCACCGGTGATAACGACTGCACAACACCGCCGCCCGAGGGCGGAGAAAACGCTGCGCCGCTCGCCTGGGCCTGCGATCATCGGGGCTGCTTCACCGGATCTCCACACGGCGGCGTTGCCGTGAAGCAATGAGGGCGGCCCCCGGAAGCCCTATCCTGTGCCCGGCAAGGTCACTGGGGCCGTCGCTGCGCGCGCCACCATGCGGAGACCCGCCCCCGTAGCTCAGCGGATAGAGCAGGTGCCTTCTAAGCACTTGGCCGCAGGTTCGAGTCCTGCCGGGGGCACCACACCGCCCGGGGGCCTGGGCCGCGGAGCGCGCGGCGCCGCGAGGACTGGGGTGGGTGCTGGGGGATCCCCCGGGGCCGGGCGCCCGCTCCTCGGAGATGCTCTTCGTCACCGGCGGAGAGGAATTCTGGTCATGATGTTCGACGATCTGTACATCGCCGGCCTGGCGGCGTACCTACCCGAGCGGGTCTCCACGCAACGGGCCGTGGCGGAGGGGTGGTACGACGCTGCGGAGGCGGAACACCTGGAGTGGGTGTCCGTCGCGGTGGCCGGAGACCTTCCCGCACCCGACATGGCGGTGCGGGCAGCGAACGAGGCGCTGGCACAGTCCGGTCATCCGGCGGCCGATGTGGCGGTGCTGATGCACGCCTCGTGCAATCACCAGGGCCCGGACATGTGGTCCCCCCAGCACTACATTCTCCGGCACACCGTGGGGGGTACGATCCCGGCCGTCGAGATCCGCCAGGGGTGCAACGGTTTCCTGGCGGCCATGGAACTGGCGGGCAACTATCTGGCCGCGGCCCCACAGCGTCCGGCGGCGCTGGTGACCTCGGCCGACAACTGGGGGGACCCGCTGGTCGACCGCTGGCGGGCCACGCCCGGCGGTCTCTTCGGTGACGCGGCGACGGCTGTCGTCCTCTCGCGCCGTTCCGGCTTCGCCCGCCTGGTCAATGTGTGCGCCACCTCCCTCCCCGAGCTGGAGGAACTGAACCGCGGCGGGGAACCACTGTTCCCGCCCGGCTGCACCACAGGCGTCCGGGTGGATCTGCGCGAACGGGCGGCCACCTACAAGGGCAGTCAGGACCTGGTGCAGGCCGGCCGGCTGATGGGCGAGACCCAACGCCGCCTGATCACACGGACTCTGGAGGAGGCGGGCCTGGAGCCCGGCGACATCAGCCGGATCGCCCACCAGTTCGTGGGCGACGAACAGGTGCTGCGGCGGCTGCTGGAGCCGTTCGGCGAGGACGCCGTCTCCCGGGGAGTGTGGGATTTCGGACGGTCCATGGGCCACACGGGGGCCAACGACCAGACCAGCGGCCTGTTCCATCTCGTCTCCACGGGGCAGGTACGGCCGGGGGACCGGGTCATGCTGCTCGGCGCCGGGGCGGGCATCGCCTTCTCGTGCGCGGTCGTCGAGATCCTGGAGCCGCCTCCTGCCGGGACGCCCGGAGCACCCGTATGACCGTCCCCTCCCTGCGGGAGGCCGCGGCCGAGCGCTGGGTGCTGCGCCCGGCCGGGGCCGGAACGGGAAGTGAAGGACCGGCAAGGCCGCTGTTGCGGCTGGTCTGCGTCCCCTACGCCGGCGGCAGCGCCGCGGTGTTCCACGGCTGGTCCCGGGAACTTCCCCCGGCCGTGGAACCGTGGGCACTGCGGTTGCCGGGCCGCGACGCCCGGCTTCACGAACCGCTGCCCACCAGCCTGGTGGAGGTGGCGCGCGAAGCAGCCGAGGCGCTGGCCGCCACGCTCACTCCGCCCTACGCACTCTTCGGTCACAGCCTGGGTGCCTTCCTGGCGTTCGAGACGGCGCGGGCCCTGCGCGACACCTGGGGCATGGAGCCGTCGCTCCTGGCGGTATCGGCACGGAACGCGCCCCAGCAGCGGACGTACACGGGCACCGTTCACCGGCTGGACGACGAGGAGTACCTGGACGTGATGGACAGGCGGTACGGCGCCATCCCGCCGATGATCCGGGAGGACGCGCAGATGCGCGCCCTCTACCTGCCGATCCTGCGCGCCGATACGGCCATGCTCGAGACCTACCGGTATGTTCCGGGCCTCTCGCTGTCCTGCCCCGTCCTGGCCTACGGCGGCACCGAGGACCCGGAAACCACACACTCCTCCTTGTCGCAATGGGGAGACCTGACCTCAGCCGGGTGCACGACGACGCTGCTGCCCGGCGGGCACTTCTTCCTTCAGCAGCAGCGCCGTCGCCTGCTCGGTCACCTCGGAGAGGAACTGCTCCGCACGCTGGTGCCGTGACCGGTGACGGTGAGGCGAGGGCCGTCCCGTGATCCGCGTCGACGGGGCACGGGACGACCCTCGTCTCACCCCCGGTCGTAGTACCAGCCCAGCGGGCCGGAGGACGTGTGCGTGCCGGCGGCCGGGGCGGCTGTCGCGGGCGTGGCGCGGTCCTCCCCCGCGCAGCGGCGGCGCAGCGCGTCCAGCGCCGGCATCGCCGCCAGCACGGTGTCGAACGGCAGGCCGAAGTCGACGAGACAGGCGACCTCGTCCACCCCCGCGGCGCGCAGACGCCCGACGGTCGCCGCGCACTTGTCCGGCGTCCCCAGGAGCGAACGGCGCTGGTAGTAGTCCTCGGCCATCAGGTCCGCGAGCCTGTCCTGTTCCGCGGTGTCCGTGTCCCGTGAGGTGCCGCTCACCCGGTCGTCGCTGCGCTTCTGCGTCATGAAGGACGCGAGATAGCTCTTGACGGGTTCGTGGACGAGGGCCCGGACCGCTTCCTCCTCCTCCCCGATGAAGGTGTGCATGCCGATGGTGACGATCCCGCTCTCCGGATCGTGGCCCGCCCGCTCACGGGCCGCGCGGTAGCCGGCGATGTCCTCCTCCAGCTTCTCCCAGCTGGTCAGGAGGGAAAGGACATTGAGGCCGCGCCGTCCCGCCTCGGTCCAGGTCCGGGGATTGGAGGTGTGCACGAGCCACAAGGGCAGTTCGGGCTGCCGGGGGCGGGGGAAGGTGCGCACCTCCAGTTCCTGGCCTCCGGGGCCCGGGAAGCGGGCGGCTTCCCCTCGCCACAGGGAGCGCAGCGTGTCGATGTGCCCGAAGGTGTGCTCCCTGCGCGTCTCGTAGTGCTCCGGATAGAACACGAAGTCGCCCCGGTGCCAGCCCGTTGCCACACAGATGCCGGTCCGGCCTCCGGACAGCTGGTCCACCAGCGACCACTCCTCCACCACCCGCACGGGATGGTGGTGCGGCAGGACGACGCTGCCGGCCCGGATGCCCAGATTCTCGGTGGTCGCGGCGAGCGCGGCGGACAGCACGGCCGGGTTGGGGAAGCTGCCGCCGAACTCCTGGAAGTGCCGCTCCGGGGTCCAGATCGCGGTGAAGCCGTGGCTGTCGGCGAACCGGGCGACATCGAGGATGAAGCGGTACCGCGCGCCGAAATCGTTGCGGTCGTTGGCGGAGAAGAAGTACACGCTGAAGTCCATGGTGTTCCTCACCTGCTGCCTTGAGGGCTGTCCGGGGAGAGCGAAGCGGGGAAGAGGCCGCCCGGGGAGCCGTCCCGGCGGAGCAGCGGCGCCAGCACGGCCGAGATCAGGGCCAGGTTCTCGTTGTGCGCGATGGTGTGATGGTCGGCCGCCATCTCGTGGATCGTCAGCCGGTCACCGACGAAGGCGGCGAACCCGTTGGACTTGTCGTCGCTCGTGCGGGGAACGGCGGGCAGCTCGTTGTCGTTGTCCGGTGCCAGGAATCCCTGAGTGGCGTGGAACAAGGTGGTGGGTACGGAACGCTCCAGCGGCTTCGGGCGGTATGCCTGCAGGAGGTCGCCGTTGCGGAGCATCACCTCGTGCCGCACCAGGATCTGCTGTCTGATCAGTTCCGGGTCGGGGCGGGCCGGGGACCGGTCGTGTATGTGGCGTGCGACCACGTCGAGTTGCCCGTCGAGCGCCAGGCCGGACAGCGACGCGAGCGGGACGCGCTCGGCGACCCCCCAGCGCTGGCACATGGCGTTGCCCAGCATGACGACGGAGAACGCCTCGGCCTCCACTGCGGTCACCGTGCCCCAGTCCACGCTGTCCCAGGCTTCGGTGGCCGGCATGATCGGGTCGATGGCGATCAGGTGGGAGACCTCCTCTCCCTCCTGCTGGAGCTTCCGGGCCATCTCGTAGGCGAGGACGCCGCCGAAGGAGCAGCCGCCGAGCAGGAAGGATTCTCCGGGGAACTGCGCACGCAGCTCCCCGGCGTAGTGCGCGGCCATCTCTTCGACGGAGGCATACTCCCGGGGCCGGAGGACCGGAGCCGCCATTCCGGTCTGCTCCAGGCCGATGACGGGTGTGCGCGGACCCAGATGGCGTGAGAGGTAGATGGCGTAGCTCACCTCGCCGTACAGGTTGTGCGCCCAGACGGACCGCTTGTCGTCTCCGTGCCGGTTGATCGCCACCACCGGTGACGGCTGCTCCTCCTGGGAGACGGCGAGAGCAGGACGGGCAGCCCGCGAGCGGGCCGTGTCCCGCGCCCCCGCGGGCGAGGGCAGTTGCCAGGGTTCGAGGTCCAGATCGTGGATCACCGGCGGCGGCGCGATCCAGCGGTCGTAGCCGCTGCCCGGAGTGCTCCGGGCCCGGCTCGCGGCACGGACCACGCACACGGCCCCCGTACCGCTGAGCGGGCGGGCGTGGTAGGTCCGCGCGGACCGGACGAGCGTGCTGCGCCAGCGCGCGGCGGTCTCCAGCCACCGGCGCAGAGTGGGCCCGTCCATGGGCGCGTGGGATCCCAGCCGGGCAGCGGCCTCCGCCACCCGGTCACCGACGCCCCGGTCCTCCGGCTCGTCGGCCCCGAACGGCCTGTCCGGCGCCCCCCATACCGCTGCGAACGACGCGGCGACCTCCGCCACCGAGGCGGCCGGCGTTTCATGAGGAGGGCCTTCCCCCGGCTCGGGGGTCCCCAGCAGCAGCAGCTCGGAGATCTCGAAGCCACGGTCCTGGAGCAGCCTGGCCGTCTCCGCGGCGACGTACCCGGCGACCCCTTGGCCGACAACGCGGCAGGCGCCCTCGGTGTGCCGCTCCATGATGGCGTCGGCGCACTGCCGGGCCAGGTGCCCGATGTCTCCGGACGGTGCCGTTCCGGTGTCGAAGCCCGGTGCTTCGAGACCGATCACCGGCCCTTCCTGGGCAAGGTGTCCGCACAGGTTCATCACCCAGCTCAGTTCGCCGGTCTCGCCGAAGAGGCAGTAGGCGGGCGTCCCCTCGGGGGCGTCGGCGAACGGGACCACCTTCACCTCCGGGTGCGGTTCCGCACCCGGAGGTGCCGTCGCACGGGCCCGGTCCGGGGTCCCCTCGGGCGCGGGCACGGCGTCGGGCAGCACGTAGGACTGGTGCAGATGGGCCACCAGCCGGTCCACGCTGGGATGTTCCAGGATGGCGGCCATCGGGATGTGGTCGCCGTACCGGGCCTGGATGGTCTGCATGATGCGCATCGCCCCGAGGGAGTCCACCCCGTAGGCGGCGAACTCCCGCGCCGGGTCGATCGCGTCGGCGGTGATACCGACCCCGTCGGCGATGGCGTCCCGCACGTGCCGGCGCAGGCGGGCGAGGCGGTCCTCGCTGCCGTGCGACGCCGCGGGAGGGGCTGCCGGTGCGGGAGCGGTCTCCCGGTGGGCCGGAGCGGGCGGCGCGGCGGGCGGCGCGGGCGGGCGCGCCCGCTGCCCGGTGCCGGCCGGTGGCACCGGCTGCGGTGACCCGGCCCTGCGGTCCTCGGCCACGAGGGCGGGGCCGGCCCCGGCCCGGGGGCCGGGCCGCCCGGCGGGCAGCCAGTGGCTCTCCGGTGCGAAGGGGTAGGCCGGAAGCGTCACGCGGGTACGGCCGCCCTCCGGATGCAGGCTCCGCCAGTCCACCTCGGCGCCGTCCGCCCACAGGGCGGCGAGCCTGCGGACGTCTCCGTTCCGTGCCCGGGCGAGGGCGTGGGCGAGCTCCTCGGCCCCGGGGTCCGCGCCCGAGGAGGCTGTGGTGCCGGAAGCGCTGGAGAACACCCGGTCGTCGCTGCCGCCGTCAAGATGGAGACGCAGCACCCGGGCGAGTTCCTGGAGTGTCCCGGCGACCACCGCCAGCCGGGCCGGGAACGGCCGGCGCCCGAGCTGGAGGGTGTAGGCGGTGTCCGCGGCCGACGCGTGGTGGAGCCGGCCGCCGGTCTCCAGCCGGCCGAGGTGGGTGAGCAGGCGCTCGGCGCAGACACGGAGCCGGGCGGGGTCCCGGGCGCTGAGAACGAAGACGTGCGGCCCGGGGGTGTCGTCCGCCTCCGGCCGCGGCACGGCCGGCGCCTCTTCGACGATCAGGTGCGCGTTCGTCCCGCCGAACCCGAAGGAGCTGAGACCGGCCCGGAGGGGCAGTACCTCCCCGGTGGCCGGGTCGCTCAGAGGCTGCCACGGGCGCGGCGACGTGACCAGATGGAAGGGCGAATCCGCCAGCTCGATCAGCGGATTGAGCCGCTCGAGATGGAGGGACGGCGCCAGCATGCGGTGCCGCAGGGAGAGCAGCACCTTCACCAGTCCCGCCATGCCGGCCGCGGTCTCCAGGTGACCGACGTTGGTCTTGACGGTCCCCAGTGCGCAGTACTGCCCGGCCCCGTCGGCCGCCGGCCCGCCCGCCCCGAAGGCGGTCCGCAGACCCTCGACCTCGATGGGGTCTCCCAGCGCGGTACCGGTACCGTGCGCCTCGACGTAGCCGATCGTCTGCGGGAGCACACCGGCCCGCTGCTGGGCACGGGTGATGACCTCGGCCTGGGCGGCCGGTGTGGGGGCGGTGAGGGAGGCGGCGCGGCCACCGTGGTTGGTCGCCGTGCCGGTGATCAGACCGTGGATGTGGTCGCCGTCGGCCCGCGCCCTGCTGAGCGGCTTGAGCAGGACGGCTCCCACTCCCTCGCCGCGGACGTAGCCGTCCGCCCTGTGGTCGAAGGTCTTGCAGCGGCCGTCGGGGGCCAGCATGCCCGAGCGGCTGAAGGCGTCGAAGCCGGTCGCGCTCACGATGACGTTGACGCCACCCGCTATGGCCATGTCGCACTCACCACCGCGGATGGCCGAGACGGCACGGTGGACGGCGACCAGCGAACTGGAGCAGGCGGTGTCCACGGGTTCGCTGGGGCCGCGCAGGTCGAGCAGGAAGGAGACCCGGTTCGCCAGCACGCTGTGGTCGTTCCCGGTGATGAGCTGACCGTCGATGTCCGCGCCGCGTTCCCGGGCGAGCTGACCGTACTCGGAGGAGGCGACGCCGACGTACAGTCCGCACGCGGAGCCCGCCAGGTCGGCCGGGTCGTAGCCGGCCTCCTCCACGGCCGCCCACACGGTCTGCAGGAAGAGCCGGTGCTGGGGGTCCATGACACGGGCCTCCCGGGGCGTGATCCGGAAGAACCCGGCGTCGAAGCGGTCGACGCCGTCCAGGAATCCGCCCCAGTGCTCACCCATCTCCTCGTGGTCGTCGAAGCGGCCGGCCGGAGGGCGGCCGACGAGGTCGTGCCCGGCCACCAGGTGGTCCCAGAAGGCATCGGTGTCCGGCGAGCCGGGAAAGACACCCGCCATTCCCACGACGGCGACCGGCTCGTCCTCGGGGGCCCGGGGGCGACCGGCCCGGACGGACGACTCCGGCGGCGCGGACCGCGCCCCAGCGGGGCCCGCCGCCGCACGGGCGGGCGGGGGCGGCGCGTCAGGCTCCGGGGAGGCCGCCCGCTCCGTTGCCGTTCCGTCCGTGCGGACGGCCCGCGGCACCGGCTTCCCGGCGGATTCCCCCTGGGCGGCGCGCGCGGCGGTCAGATGCGCCAGCAGGGCCGCCAGGTCCCGGAAGCCGTAGAGGACCGTCGGACTCAGCTCGATGTCGAGCCGAGTGGAGAGCCGGTCGGCGAGCTGCACCATGGTGATCGAGTCGAACCCGAAATCGCTCAGATGGTCGCCGGTGTCGATGTCGGACGCGGAGACGGCGAGCAGGTCGCAGATCACCTCGACCACCAGATCCCGCACCGCCGCGGACGCCTGGTGGGCTTCCTCGCCGTCGGCGCGGTGCCCGGCCTCGGTCTCCGCGGCCGGAAGGGTGTCGCTCACGGAGGACTCCTCGTCATCACTGGGGGACATCTGTGCCTTCTCGGTTGCCGTCCGCTCGCCCTCTGCGGGCAGGTCGAGCCAGTAACGGTCGCGGGCGAACGGGTAGTGCGGCAGCGAGACGACGCTCCCGCCCTGCTCGTCCAGGGCCCGCCAGTCGATGGGCGCGCCCTCGGTCCACGCGCGGCCCGCTTCCGCCAGTCCGGCCTCGGTGGCCGAGGCCGGGAGGGACCGGGGCGCCTCGTCATGCCCGTGCGCCGCTCGCCGCCGGCCGGTCATCAGCCTTTCGTGCGGGAGCTGCGCGGCGTGGGCGCCGAGGACGTCGGCCGCCTCACGGACGCTGCGCACCACGGCCGCCAGCCGCACGGGCAGGGCTTCCCGCCCGATGCGGAGCGTGCGGACGACATCGGCGAGACGCAGGTGTGCTCCCGGCCCGGACAGGTAGTCGCTCAGCCGCCGGGCGTGGGCGCGCAGCCGGTCGGGGCGGCGGGCCGAGAGCAGCAGGAGCATCGGCTCGCCGTCGTCCGCCCGCCCGGGCCGGGCGGACGGCACCGGCGGCTCCTCGATGATCACATGGGCGTTGGCACCGCCCGCCCCGAAGGAACTCACGGCGGCCCGCCGCGGCTCGCCCTCCCCGCCCGGCCAGGGAACGGGCTGCCCGGTCACCTGGAAGCCGTCGGGGGCCGGTGCGCCGTCGGCACCGAGGGTGGGGGCCAGCGTTCCGTGCCGCATCTGCAGCAGGACCTTGGTCAGCTGCACCATTCCCGAGGCGGCCTCCAGGTGTCCCGTGTTCGGCTTGACCGAGCCGACCCGGAGCCGCTTCCCCTCACCGAGCCCGTACGCGCGGCGCAGGGCGGCCAGTTCCACCGGGTCGCCGACCGGGGAGCCGGTGGCCTGGGCCTCGACGTACTGGATGGAGCCCGGGTCGGCGCCCGCCACCCGCAGGGCCTCCCGGATCACGTCGGTCTGTGCCTCGGCCCCGGGGACGGTGTATCCCTCGGTCGGTCCGTCCGCGTTCACGGCGGACCCGATGACACAGGCGTGGATCCGGTCGCCGTCCCGCAGGGCGTCGGACAGCCGCTTGAGGACGACGGCCCCGGCCCCCTCACCCGTCACCATGCCGTCGGACGCGGTGTCGAACGCTCTGCTGCGCCCGTCGGTGGAGAGCATCCCGGCCGCGCAGAGGCCGAGATGGTGGCTCGGATGGAGGATGACGTTCACCCCGCCGACGACGGCTTCCGTGCACTCCCCCTGACGCAGGCTCGCCGAGGCGAGATGCAGTGCGGTCAGGGCCGAGGAGCACGCGGAGTCCACCGCCATGCTGGGTCCGGTGAATCCGAAGCTGTGCGAGACGCGGTTCGCGACGGACCAGGCCGACGCGGCGGGGAGGGCGCGGTGTCCGCGTCCCCACTGCTCGGCCGCGACCAGCTGGTACCCGTGGTGCATCACGCCGGCGAAGACCCCGACGCGCGGCCTTCCGGAGGGCGTGCGCGCGCGCAGCCGGGACGGCGGCATGGCCGCGTCCTCGAGCGCCTCCCAGGCGACCTCCAGGAACAGCCGCTCGGCCGGATCCATGCCGTGCGCTTCCCTGGGCGAGATGCGGAAGAGGAGGGGGTCGAAGCGGTCGACGCCGGCGAGGAAGCCGCCCCAGCGGTGGTAGCTGCGTCCCGCCTCGCTCCCGGTGGGGTCGTCGTGGTCGGCGAGGTCCCAGCGGCTCGGCGGCACCTCGGTGATGGCACAGTGCCCCGTCAGCAGGTTGTGCCACAGGCTGTCGAGGTCGTCGGCCATCGGGTAGCGGCCGGCCACGCCGACGATCGCGATCGGCTCGGCCGCCGCGACGGCCCCCGTCCCGGACGTCCGGCCCACCGGGGCCGGGGCGGTGCCACCGGGTTCCCCGGCATCCCGCTCCGGCCCCGGCACGGGTTCCGGCGGCCCGGACTCCGGGGACGGCGTGGCGGAGACGTCCGCCCGGTGCCGGTCCGTTGCCGGGTGCGCCTGCCCGGCCAGTGCCGCGGCGAGCGCCCGGACGGACTCCCGCTTCAGCAGCAGGTCCTTCGGCACCGGGCCGAAGTCGCGCTCCAGGCGCTCGACGGCCTCCATGGCCGTCAGGGAGTCCGCGCCGTACATCTCCAGTGGCGTGTCCGGGTCGAGTTCACCGTCGTCGAGCCGGAGCAACTCGGTGTACAGCGTCGTCAGGTGCTCCACCGTGCGGGTGAGCCGCACAACGTCGTCGGGAGTCCGGTCCGGCCGGGGGCCGTCCCCGGTCCGGGAGCCGTCCGCGCCGGCCGTCCCGGGCGGCGGTGCGGCGGTGCGGGGCGTCCGCCCGGCAGGCGTGTCACGGTCCGGAAGCTCCCGCCAGGCGCCGCGTTCGGCGACCAGAAGATGCTGCCCGGCCCGGTCGTCGGGAATCCCCTCGGCCGCGAAGCGGCACACCCCGCGCAGGCCGGCGTCGATCAGCAGTGCCGACCAGGTCCCGGGGCCGAGGAGCGGGGAGTGCGGCAGCCTCAGGTGCGGGTCCCGCGCCGACCACCAGCCGTCGGTGAGGCCGAAGACCGGGGTGACGGCGTCCAGGACCCGTGTCGCCTCGTTCACCACGAGCAGGGCCCCCGGCCGCATCAGCGAGGCCACGTTCTTCAGGGTGCGCCGGATGTCGCCCGTCGCGTGCAGGACGTTCGTCGCGAGGACGACGTCGTACCGGTCCTCGCCGAACCCCTGGCCGGCCATGTCCCCCTCGATGTCGAGCACCCGGAACCCGGCGTACGGGCGCCCGGTCCCCAGTCGCTCCCGGGCGCTGCCGGTCAGGGCGGGCGAGATGTCGGTGACGTCGTAGGCCACCCGGTCCGCGAAGCCGTCGAGCACCTCCAGGACCGGCTGGGTGGTTCCGCCGGTTCCGGCGCCGATCTCCAGGATGCGCAGGCGGGGGGCGGTGGGAAGCCCCGGGGAGCCCGCCTGCCACTCCCGGACGGCGGTCTCCACGGCCGAGGCGCACAGGGCGTTGAAGTGCCGGGTGCGCGGATCGTCGTGGTAGAGCCCGGCCACCCGACGGCTGGACCCGCCCGGGAAGAGGACGTCCAGTCCCCGCCGTGCTCCGGTGAGTACGCCGGGCAGCGCGGCGGCACAGTCGTCGAGGAGGCCGAGCAGCGGACCGAGATGGGGGAAGCGGCGCAGCAGCCGGGCCCGGTGCGCCGCCCGCTCACCGCTGTCGCCCGCGGTCCCCGCCGCGGCCAGGGTCTCCAGGCGGTCGCCGTCCCTGTGGAGGTAGCCGCCGTTCACCAGAGCGGTCACGAGCGCCTCGAACAGCGGCCGCTGTGACGGCGTGACGCCGTACCGTGCCACCAGGTCCGGCAGGGTGCGGGTCTCCCCGGGTCCGCCCAGGCCCGGCGGCATCGAGGCGACGGCGTCCAGGACGGCACGGCGGCCGTAGGCGTCCACGGCGTCCAGGTAGTCGCCGCTGTACGGTTCGCCGCGGCGGGCCTGCTCCGCGCGCAGCGCCGCGGCGACCGCCGGGAGCACGGAGGGGCGGGAGCCGGGCTCGGCCAGGTGAACCGGGCCGCTTCCCACCGCGGTGACCTCGGCGAGGGCGGAGGACACCTTGAGGGGCACCACATGACCGGCACCGCCGGCGAGGGCCTGCCGGAACGCGTGGACACCCTCGGCGGCGGACAGCGGCGACACCCCCCACCCGGCGAGCCGCTCGCGGTACTCGTCGGTGGCCACCGCTCCCTGGTCGCCCCAGTAGCCCCAGTCGAAGACGGTGACCGGCCAGTGCAGCCGGCTCGCCAGGTGGCGGCCGTAGGCGTCCATGAACGTCGAGCCCGCCGCGTAGTTCGACTGTCCCGGATTTCCGGTGTGGGCGATGGCCGAGGAGAACAGGGCCAGGAAGTCGAGGGGTTCGGTGCTCAGCGCGTCGCACAGCGCGACAGTGCCACGGACCTTGGGGTCGAAGGCGGCCCTGAAGGTCGCGTCGTCGGCGCCCGCGATGGTCCGGTCGGCCAGGACGAACGCCGTGTGGATGACGCCGTCGACCCCGCCGAACAGCTCACGCATCCGCGCCACGGCCGACCGCATCGCCGCGGGATCCGTCACGTCCCCGCGCAGGTAGGCGACTTCGCCTCCCGCACGGCCTAGGCGCGTGAGGACGGAGCTGTCGAGTTCCCGCTCCGGACGGCGTCCCACCAGCAGCATCCGGGCGCCGTACTCGCCGGCCAGGTGCTCGCCGATGACCCGGCCGAGTCCGCCGGCACCTCCGACGATCAGGTAGCGGCCCCCTTTCCGCAGGGGCAGGTCCCCGGGGCGGGGGCCGGAAAGCCGGGCGGCCTCAAGACGCTTGACGAACCGCGTCCCGTCGCGCCACGCCGCCTCGGCGAACGGGACACCGGCTCGCTCGGCGTCGATACGGCCGAGCAGAGACGCCCAGTCGCCCGACGCACCGCAGCGCTCCAGCTCGCCGGCGGACAGGTCGAGGAGGACCGTGTCGAGGAACGTCAGCTCGCGTGCGACGGTCCGGGCCATGCCGTGCAGCGAGGCGGCGAACGGATTGACCGCCGGAACCAGCTCGTCGATCTGCTGGCTGTCGCCGGTCAGGACCGTCAGCCGGGTACCGGGCGGGCGGGTGGCGGCGAGCGCCTTGGCCAGGTGGAACAGCGCCAGGCAGCCGTGCCGCTGGGAGGTCTCCAGATGACCGAGGTCGGTGGGTGAGTACCGCCGGTCCTCCACACCGCCGAGGAAGTGGAGGGTGAGGGGGCCCTCCTGCCCGGCCAGCAGCGCGGCGTGGTCCTCGGGCGTGCGCAGGCCGGCGAGGTCGACGAGGCGGGCCCGGGGGCCGTGGTGCGCCACGAGGGCGGCACCGAGCCCGTAGTCGTGCCCGGCGGTGAGCACCAGGACCGGCCCGGGGGCGGCCGGGGGCGCCGGGGCGGCCGGCGGTTCCACGCGCCACACGGGCCGGAAGTACGGGACCTCGGGCGGCTGCTCGGGCCGGATGACCCCCAGCCCCGTGAAACGCGTCACGACCCGCCCGTCCGTGTCGCACAGCGTGATGTCGCAGCGTGCGGTGCCCCGGTCGGGATCGGCCGTGACGACCCGCGCGTACGCGAGGCGGGCCCGTCCCGAAGGGGACATGAACTCGACCCGGTCCACCGACACCGGCCTGGTGGCGGGTTCCCTCCATGAGGGGAGAGCACCGTGCACGGTGTGGAGGGCGGCATCGGTCACTCCGGGCTCCAGCCACCATCCGGTCCGGGCCGCGGCGGGCGGTGCGCCGAGCTCGGCCAGCGCTTCGCCGTCACCGGACCACAGGCTCTCGACGAGGCGGTAGGAGGGTCCGAAGCGCAGGCCGGCGGCCTCCGCCCGCTCGTAGAGTTCCGTGCCGGACGACCGCCGGGGGCAGCGGGCACGGATCGCGGCCAGGTCGAGCCGTTCACCGGCGGTACCGGGTAGGCCGTCGGGGGCCGCGCCGGCAGCGGGGGGTTCCGCAGCGAGATGGACTCTCGCCGCGGAGTGCACGACGGGGCCGTCCGGGCCGTCGGTGACCAGCTCCGCGCTGACGGTTTCGCCCTTCCCGGTCACCCGGACCTCGGGGGCCGCTTCGCCGAGGACGAGCGGGGACCGCAGGCGGACCTCGGACAGGGCGACGGGATGACGGCCGGTCAGCTGCCGGGCGGCGGCACGGACCAGTTCCATGTGTGCCACCCCCGCGAGCACCGGATGCCCGGCGACCAGGTGATCGGCGGCCACCGGCTCCGTGGGCCGCAGCTCCACGGTGTACCGCGCGCCACCCGCGAGGGGCGGGCCCGGTGTCAGCGGCGCGCGAACCGTGTCGTCCGGTGGTGCCTGCCGGTCCCGGTCCGGCGGAGCGCTGGTGTCCGGCCAGTGCGAGGGACCGGCGAAGGGGTAGGACGGGAGGGGCACGATGCCGGGGACGCGGCCTTCGGAAGCACGGCCGTGAAGCGCCGCGGGCCAGTCGGCGTCCGCGCCCCGGACCCACAGCTCCGCGGCCTCGTGCCGGCGCTGCCCGGCGATCAGCTCGCCCAGCCGGGCCGGATTCCCTGCGGTCCTGGACGGGTCGGCACGGCCGGTGAAGGGGGCGGTGCCCTCGGACACGAAGCGGGCCAGGGCTTCCCGGAGCTCTTCCAGGGAGCGGACGACGAAGGCCAGCCGGTGTTCGAGGGCTTCCCTGCCCACCTGCAGGGTGTGGGCGATGTCCGCGAGCGAGCCGGGCGAACCGGGTGCCGACAGGTGCCGTGCGAGGCGCTCCGCCACCGCGGTCAGCCGGTCCGGGGTGCGGGCGGACAGCAGGATGAGGTGCTCCCGGTCCGTCCCGCCGGGGGCGGGCGGCGGCTTCGCCGGGACGAACTCCTCGATGATCGCGTGGGAGTTGGCACCCCCGGCGCCGAAGGAGCTGAGCGCCGCCCGTCGGGGCAGGCCGCCCGGGCCCGGCTCCCAGGGTTCGGCCGTCCGCTGGAGCCGGAACGGGGTGGAGGGAAAGTCGATCTTCGGGTTGGGCGGGTCACTGTTCAGTGTGGGAGCGAGCGTCCGGTGACGCAGCTGGAGCAGGATCTTGGTCAGGCCGGCGATCCCGGCAGCGGCCTCGGCGTGACCGATGTTGGGCTTCACCGAGCCCAGGGAGCAGAACTGCCGCTCGGCGGTGTGCCCGGCGAACGCCCGCGACAGGCCGTCGATCTCGATGGGGTCGCCGAGCTCGGTGCCGGTGCCGTGGGCCTCGACGTATCCGATGGTGCGCGGATCGATCCCGGAGCCGCGCAGCGCGGCACCGATCACGGAGGCGTGGCCTCGCGGCGAGGGCACGGTGTACCCGTTGGTCCTGCCTCCGTGCCGGACGGCGGTGGAGCGGATCACCGCGTGCACGTGGTCGCCGTCGGCGAGGGCGGCGCCGAGCGGCTTGAGGACGACGGCGCCGACCCCCTCGCCGGGGACGAAGCCGTCCCCGCCCTCGCCGAAGGCCCGGCAGACCCCGTCGGGGGACATCATGCGCTGCTCGGCGAGCATCGCGAACTTCATGGGATGCAGGTTCAGATAGGCGCCGCCGGCGACGGCCATGCGGCATTCGCCGTGCCGCAGGCTCTCACAGGCCAGATGGAGCGCGGTCAGTGACGCGGAGCAGGCCGTGTCCACCGCCATGCTCGGACCGTGCACGTCGAGGAGGTACGACAGACGGTTGGCCAGCGAGAACTCCATGGAGTAGGCCGGGACCGGATTGCCCTTCCCCCACTCCTCGGCGCCGACCAGACCGTAGGCCATGCCCGTGGTACCGACGAACACCCCCACCGAGTGTCCGTCCTCCGTACGGGTGAGGTGGTGGAGGCGCGCGCGGGAGTACCCGGCGTTCTCGATGGCGGACCAGGCGACTTCCAGGAACAGGCGCTCGGCCGGGTCCATCCTGCGGGCCTCGCGCGGCGCCACGGCGAAGAACAGCGAGTCGAAGCGGGAGACGTCGTCGAGGAAGCCGCCCCAGCGGCCGTAACTGGTACCCGGACGGGAGTCGCCGGTGTCGGTCCAGCGGTCCTTGTCCCAGCGGCCGGCCGGTATCTCGCGGATGGCGTCCTTGCCCTCGGCCAGCATGGTCCACAGTTCGTCGACGTCCGCGGCTCCCGGGTAGCGCCCGGCGACGCCGACGATCGCGATGGCGTCCCGAGGCGGCTCGTACGGCGGCGCCGGGTCCGGAGAGAGCTCACGCCGCTTCGAGGCGGAACCGGCGGCGGGTGCGTCCCTCACCGGCTCCGGGGCGGCCGGCGCCGGGTCCGGCCCGGCCCCCAGCAGGGCCCGCAGCGGCTCGGCGTGCTGGCCGGCGAGGTGACGTGCCAGGTCGCGCACCGTGCGGTGTTCGAACATCAGGGTGGCGGGGAGGGGGCCGAGCCCGTCCTCCAGGGCCACGGACAGTCTTCTGATCATGACCGAGTCGATGCCGAGCGTGGAGAACTCCTGGTCGGCTCCCAGTTGCCCGGGCCGCAGCCGGGCCATCTCGGAGACCAGGCCGAGCAGATACGTCTGCGCGGCTTCCCGGAGGTCTCCGGGAACCGGGCCGGCCGGCCCGGCGGGCACCTGCTCGGCCCGGCCGTCCGGCCGGCCGGGCGCCAGGCGCCGGCCGGCGAACGCGCCGATGCGGCCGGCGTCCCCGTGGACGACGACCAGCTCCGGGGCACCCGTGCGAAGGGCAGCCGTCATCGCCAGAAGCCCGGTTTCCGGCGGCATCTCCACCATGCCCTGCAGGGACTCCACGGCCCGCCGGTCCGCTTCGCTCAGCCGCATGCCCCCGCCCGACCACAGGGGCCACCCGATGGACACGGTGGTGCCCCGGCGCTCCCCCCGGGCCACCCGCGCGGCCCGGTGTGCGGCGAACCCGCCGAGAGAGCGCCCCGCCGCCGCGTAGTCGCTCTGCCCGGCGTGTCCGAGGTAACCGGCCATGGAGGAGAAGAGGACGAAGAAGCCGAGCGGCTCGTCCCGGGTGGCCTCGTCCAGGACGCGGGCGCCGCGCAGCTTGGGCGCGAGCACCCGGGCGTGCGCACCGGGGGGCTTGTTGACGATGTAGGCGTCCTCGTTGACCCCGGCCAGGTGCAGGACACCGGTCACCGGGCCGAACTCGGCACGGGCGAAGTCCACGGCGGCCCGCACGTCCGCCGGCCGGGTGACGTCGCCCCGGACGTATCCGACCCGTCCTCCGGCGTTCTCGATCCGCGCCGTGGCCTCCCGGAGCGCGGGGCCCGGCTCCGAGCGTCCCAGCAGGACGAGCCGGGCCCGGGAGCGCTGGGCGAGCAGCACCGCGAGCCGCAGGCCGATGCCTCCCGCGCCGCCGGCCATCAGATACACGCCCTGCTCGGGGAGGCCGGGGAGCGGTCGTGCCGGCAGTTCTTCCGGGAGCAGGACCCGGACCCGGCGCACCGGGCCCTCGTAGGCCACTTCGTCCAAGGGCTGGTCGTCCCGCTCGAGTTCGGCGAGGGCCGGCGGAACAGGGTCGCTGTCGCCGCCCACGGCGAGGGCGACTGGGCGCAGCCGGCTGTCCTCCTGCGCGGCGACCGAGCAGAAGCCGCCGAGCGTGTCGGCGGACTGCTCGCTCTCCGGGCCGACCGCGGCGCACGCCAGGCGGAGCGGCTCACCGCCCTGCCTGCGGATGGCCGCGCGCAGCAGCGGATACACGGCGTCGAGGCAGTTCTCGGGCCCTGCGCCGGTGACGAGCACCACTCGCTCCGGGGTCGCGTCCCGCTCCGCGAGGTCCCGCCACAGCCGCGTCCAGTCCGCGTCCTCGGCGAGACCGATCCGGTAGTCGGCGGGGCCGGTGCGCCGGAACCCGGACCCGCCCCCGGCGCGCACGAGAACGGCCCCGGACGGCCTCCAGTTCTCGGCGCCCCGGTGCTGGGCGGCAGCGGGGTCGAGCACGAGGAGGACCGGGGAGGAGGACGTGTCCGGAGGGACCGTCCCGGCCCCCGCGATGTCCCGCTGTTCCCAGCCGGGGCGGAAGCAGACCAGGTCTGCGCCCTCCACCGCCCCGTCCGGCTGCTCACCCGGCCGCCGGCCGGCCTCGATCAGCGCCTTCGCCTCGGCGACGGTCAGCTCGCCGCGCCGCAGCCGTTCGAGAACACCGCGTCTGGTCCCGTACGGGTTCACAGCACACCCTCCATCAGCTGTTCGGCTTCGTCGACCGACATCCGGCCCTCCCCGACCGCGGCGAGCAGTCCGGCCAGCCGCTCACCGCCGTCCCCGTCCCCTTCCGCGGGGGTGACGGCCGGCGGTGGCGTTCCGGCGGGTTCCGCCGGTGGCCTCGCCCAGTGCCGTTCCCCTGCGAACGGATACGCCGGCAACGACACCCGGCGGGCTCCTCCCCAGCCCTGCGGGGGCAGCCACGGTGTGCCGCCGGCGATCCACTCCCGGGCCGCCGTCCGGGGGTCGCGGGCAGCCGTTCCCCGGCCGTCGCCGGCGGCCGGGGAACGGTGGGCGCGTCCGAGGACGACATCCGCGGAGGCGGCACCGTCGAGGTATCCGCGCAGCGACCTCACCAGGCCGTCGGTGTCCGCGGCCACCACCGCCAGACGGTGCTCCATCTCGTCGCGGCCCGCCCACAGGGTGCGGGCGATGTCGGCGAGGGGCGGAACTTCCTCGCCGTCGGCGTGCCGTCCGGCCAGGAAGTCGTGCAGCTCTTCGGCCTGGGCCCGGAGCCGCTCCGGTGTCCGGGCCGAGAGCGGCAGCACCTGCGGCCCCGGCGGCCGGTCGCCACCGGCCCCTTCCGGGCGCGGGTACTCCTCCAGCAGCACATGGGCGTTCGTCCCGCCGAGGCCGAAGGCACTCACCCCGGCCCGGCGCGGGCCCGAGCCGGGCGCCTGCCACGGTGTGAGCCGGTCGACGACGTAGAAGGGGCTGCCCTCGAGGTCGAGCAGCGGGTTCGCCTCGGTGTAGTGGAGGGTGGGCGGAATCATGCCGTGGCGCATCGCGAGCACGGTCTTGACCAGGCCCGTCAGGCCCGCCGCGGCTTCGGTGTGCCCGACGTTCGACTTGACGGTGCCCAGCCCGCACCACGGCTCCTCCGGCTCCCGGCCGGTCCCGCCGCTCAGCTCCCCGAATGCCGTGCGCAGGCCTCTGACCTCGATCGGGTCCCCCACTTCGGTGCCGGTGCCGTGCGCCTCGACGTAGCCGATCGTCCGCGGGTCCACCCCGGCGTCCCGGTGGACGGAGGCGATCAGTTCGGCCTGGGCCGAGGGGTTCGGCATCATCAGCGAGTCCATGCGCCCGCCGCCGCCGTGCGAGACCCCGCTGCCGCGCACCAGGGCGTACACCGTGTCGCCCTCGGCGAGCGCCCGGGAGAGCGGCTTGAGCAGGACCGCCACCGACGCCTCGCCCCGCACCATGCCGTTGGCCCGCCGGTCGAACGCCGCGCACCGGCCGTCGGGGGACATGATGCCGAGCTGGCCGAGCGCGACGAACAGATCCGCGGTGAGGAACAGATGCACGCCGCCGACCAGGGCCGCGTCGCACTCCCCGCCGCGCACGGCGCGGACGGCACGGTGCACGGCGGTCAGCGAGCTGGAACAGGCGGTGTCCACCGCTTCGCTGGGGCCGCGCAGGTCGAGCTGGTAGGACACCCGGTTGGCGATGAGGCAGTGCCCGTTGCCGCTGACGACGTGGCCCTCACGGTGCCGCCCGGCGCGGTGCAGCTGCCAGTCGTAGTCGCGGGAGGTGGCTCCGATGAAGAC
This sequence comes from Streptomyces sodiiphilus, assembly GCF_039529215.1. Taxonomy (NCBI): domain Bacteria; kingdom Bacillati; phylum Actinomycetota; class Actinomycetes; order Kitasatosporales; family Streptomycetaceae; genus Streptomyces; species Streptomyces sodiiphilus. The sequence goes on from NZ_BAAAMJ010000010.1 coordinate 93,201, forward strand.
GCCGGTGCGGCTGCCGCGCAGCCCGGCGGGCCGGTGGCCCGCGTCCTCGACGGCCCTCCAGGCGGTTTCCAGCATGATCCGCTGCTGGGGGTCCATGAGCTCGGCCTCCAGGGGGGTCATGCCGAAGAAGTCCGCGTCGAAGCGGTCGACTCCCTGGATGAAGGAGCCCCAGCGGCTGTTCACCTTGCCGGGCGTCCGGTGGGGGTCGCCGTAGACCTCCCGCCAGTCGAAGCGTTCCGCGGGGATCTCCTCGACCAGGTGGACGCCGTCCCGCAGGTGCCGCCACCAGGTGGTCAGATCGGGCGACCGGGCGAACCGCCCGGACATGCCGACGATCGCGACGGGGTCGTCCCCGAAGCGGTCCGGGGCCGGGTGCGCGGCCCGCGCCTTCCGCCCGGCGGTGGAGGGCCGGGGCGGCGCAGCGGGAGGAGGCAGCCGGGAGGGCACGGGAGCGTGAGCGACGAGATACCGTGCCAGCGAGGCGATGGAGTCGTGCTCGTACAGCAGGACCTTCGGGAGCTTGCCGAACTCGGGCTCCAGAGTGCGGACCAGCTGGATGGCGCTGAGCGAGTCCATGCCGTAGTCGCTGAAGGAGCCGTCCGCGTCCAGGGTCTCGGCGGGCCGGCCGAAGAACCGGGCGAAGACCGTGCGCAGCCGCTCGGAGACTTCCTCCGCACCGGCGGCCGGGGGCTCCGCGCCTTCGGCGGCGACGGCCGTGGCCCCGGCAGCGGGCTCCGCGGGAACCGGCTCCGCGGGGACGGGCTCCGCGGGGACGGGCCGTGTCCCGGCGGCAGGGGCGGCATGGGCGGCGACCGGGAGGTCCGACGGCACCTGGCTCACCAGGACCGCGTTGTCGAACTCGGTTTCGTCCATGTCACGGGCGCCCAGCGCCCAGGTCCGCGCGAAGCCCTGTTCCTCCAGGGCGGCGCGCCAGCGGGGCACGTCGAGGAACGGCGAGTGGGGCAGCCGGACCTCGGGATCCACACTCGACCAGTAGCCGGGCAACGGGCCGATCATCGCCGTCATGCAGTCGTGATTGCGCACCAGCTCCTCCAGGACCAGGACACCGGCCGGAGCGAGAAGACGGCGGATGCGGCCGAGGCTGTCCGCCATGCTCCTGGTGGCGTGCACCGAGTTGGCGGCGATCACCACGTCCGCGCTCGACGGGGAGAAGCCCTGCCGCTCGGGCTCGTCGTCCAGGTCGAGCACCCGGCACTCGAACCGGACCGGGGTCTGCGAGAAGGCCGCCCGCGCCGCCGGCAGGAAGGCGGGGGAGACATCGGTGAACAGGTAGTGCACGGCGTCCCTGTGCTCGCCGAGCGCCCCCAGCAGACGCCGTGTGGTGCCGCCCGTGCCCCCGCCGATCTCCAGCAGCCGGACCGGCTCGTCCGGCCGCCTCGCCCGCACCGCCCGCACCTGGGCGGCCACCAGCCGGGCGACGATCTCGTTGTGGTGGTCGGCGACCTCGTTGCCGTGGTAGATGCGCAGCAGCAGGTCGGGGTTGTCGGGCGAGAAGAAGACCTCCAGGGCCTCCGCCTCCCCCGCGAGGAACTCCGGCAGCCTGGGCACGCAGGCTTTCACCAGATCGGCCCAGGGCGACAGTTCGGGATGATCGGTGGTGAGGGACGCCAGCTCGGCGGCCAGCCGTCCTTCCTCCTCCGGCCCGCCCCACCGGCGGCCCGGGTCCGCCGGTGCCGCGGCGATCATCGCGGCGAGAGCGTCGGCCAGCTTGCCGTACCGCTCCTCGTCCGCGAGCCGCCGCCGCAGGGCGGCCGCCGTGGGGAGGCCGGCTTCCGGCCCGCCACCGAGCAGATGGCGGCACCAGCGCCGGAGCAGTTCGTCGAGGCGGTTCATGCCCGCGGCGGCGTGCCGCCCGGAGAAGCCACTGCGCGAGACGTAGAGCTGCGCCTCCCGGACCGCCTGCTGGGCGTCAGCCTCCGGTGGCACCCCGGCGGACGCCGCCGGGTTCGCTTCCACCGGCGCCCGCGACCCGGCCTCCTCGAACCAGTACCGCTCACCGGAGAAGGGGTACGCCGGCAGGGAGAGCCGCGGAAGGTCCGGCGGCGGCGCCGGCAGGTCGTCCGACTCCCCCGTGACCCAGCGCCGGGCCGCCGCGGCGGCTTCTCCGGCGCCCGCCGCGTCCGGCGGGTTCAGCCGGCCGGCGATCACCGGGGCGTCGAGGCACTGGTCCAGCCCGGCCAGCAGCCCGGACCGGGAATCGGCGAGCACCGCCGCCCGGCACGGCATCGCCTCACGGCCGGCGCACAGCGTCGCGGCGATCCGGTCCGGCCGCGCTCCGGGATGCTCGCGAAGGAAGTCCCGGTGCCGGCCCACCAGCTCTCGCAGCGCGTCCTCGTCACGCGCGGAGAAGGGAAAGACCAGGGTTCCGGGCACCGGCTCGGGCAGCGTCCGCCGCGGCGGCTCCTCCAGTACGGCGTGCGCACCGGCACCGCCGAAGCCGAAGGAGCTGACCCCCGCCCTGCGTGCCGTGCCGGCCGGCCAGGGAACCGCCTCCGTGTTGACGTACAGGGGCCCTCCGTCGAAGGCACAGAACGGATTGGGGGCCTCGTAGAACGGCATCGGCGGGATGACCTCGTGCCGCATCGACAGAAGAGTCTTGACCACCCCGACCAGCCCCGCTGCCCCTTCCGTGTGCCCCAGGTGCGCCTTGGCGGACCCGACGGCGCAGAAGCCGGTCCGTGCCGTGTGCCGGCGCATCGCCGTGACCACGGCCTCGATCTCGACCGGATCGCCGAGAGCCGTGCCCGTGCCGTGTGCCTCCAGGTAGCTGAGCGAGCCCGGGTCGATCCCCGCCTCTTCCCACGCCCTCAGCAGCAGCTCCGCCTGCCGGGCCGGGTTGGGGGCGGTGGCCGATCCGGCCCGGCCGCCGTGGTTGACGGCCGTCGCCCTGATGACACCGTGCACGGGATCCCCGTCGGCCAGCGCCCGGTCGAGCGGTTTCACCAGCACCGCGGCCACGGCCTCCCCGGGGACGTATCCGTCCGCCCGCGCGTCGAAGGTGTGGCACCGCCCCGACGGCGACAGGGCGCCCAGCGCCGAACTGCGCAGATAGTGCTGAGGGCTGAGGATGAGGTTGGTCCCGGCCGCGAAGGCCATCTCGCACTCACCGCGGCGCACCGAGTTCACGGCCAGGTGGAGGGCGTACATCGAGGACGAACAGGCGGTGTCCACCACGAGGCTGGGACCGGTGAGGTCGAAGAAGTACGAGAAACGGTTGGCCGTCATCGACACGGAGGTACCGGTGACGTCGTGCGCCCGCGGAGTACGACCGCTGACGAGCATCTCCTGGTCGTAGTCGCCGAAGCAGCGGCCGACGAAGTTCCCGGTGGACGATCCGCGCAGCCGGCCGGCCACCCCGGCGTTCTCGGCGGTCTCGTAGAGGACCTCCAGCAGCAGCCGGGTCTGGGGGTCCATGCCCTCCGCCTCGGCGCGGGGCACCTGGAAGAAGCCGGCGTCGAACCGGTCCACGTCCTCCAGGAACGCGCCGTGTCCGCAGTCCGTGCCGTCCGGCCGGAGACCGGCGGGGTCGTGGTGGAGACGGTGGTCCCACCGGTCGGCCGGGACTTCCGACACCAGGTCGCGCCCGGCGAGCAGGTCCGCCCAGAATCCTTCGGTTCCACGCGACCCGGGGAAGCGTCCTGCCATCCCGATGACGGCGACAGGACGGTCCCCGGGGACCTCGCGCACGGGGGCCTGCGGCACCGCGGTGACCGCCGGGCCGGGGAGTGCGGGCCTCGGGCCGTCCGGCCGGGGGCCGGTGCCCGGCCGGGCGGGCAGACGCCGCGTCACGGCGGAGCCGTACGCGTCCAGGAGGTGGGCGGCGAGCCCGCCGATGCCGGGGTACCGGAACAGTGCCGTCGGTGGCAGCTCGATGCCGAGGTCCGCGGAGACCCGGCGGACCAGCCCGACGAGGTCCACGGACGTCATGCCCATTTCGAGGAAGCCGCTGTCGCGGTCGACGACCGTGCCCGCCGCCGTTTCCGGGCCGTCGAGCGTCCGGCCGACCAGTCCGCTCAGATACTGTTCCGTCCGCCGCAGCAGGTCCGGCCCGCCGGCGGCCCGCGGCGCACCGGCGTGCTCCGGCGGATCCACCGGGAACGTCCCCGCGTCCAGCGCGCCCTCGAGCTTCTCCCGGTCTCCGTGGAGGACGACGACCTGAGGTTCACCGCAGGCGAAGGCGGCGTCGAGCGCGTCCAGTGCCTCGGCCGTCTCCAGCGGGCGCGACCCGGTACGTGCCAGTACCCGGTCCTCCACCGCGGCGTCGATGGTCATGCCGCCCTCGCGCCACAGAGGCCAGTTGACGGCGACGGTCCGGCCGGTGCGCTCCCCCGCCGCCCGTCGCTCCTCGCGCCACGCCGCGAAGGAGTCGAGGTGACGGTTGGCCGCGCTGTAGTCCGTGGCGCCGGGATTCCCCAGTACCGAGGCGACCGAGGAGTACAGCAGGAAGTAGTCCAGGTTCTCGGTCCGGGTCGCCGCGTCCAGACCGGCGGTGCCGCGCGTCTTGGGCGCGAGAACGCGCTCCGCCGCCTCGCGCGTCTTGTTGACCAGGAGGGCGTCCTCCACGAGGCCCGCGCAGTGGACGACCCCCGTCAGCGGGCCGAACCGCCCGGTGGCGGCGGCCACCGCGCGGGATACCGCGTCAGGGTCGGTGATGTCCGCACTCAGGTAGACGGCACGGGCCCCCAGGGCCTCCAGTTCCGCCACGGCCGCGTCGGTGTGCGGCCCCGGAGCGGATCGCCCGACCAGGACGATCGAGACGGAGGCCCGGCGGGCGAGCAGCCGGGCGGTGTGCAGCCCGAGGGCGCCGGCTCCACCGCTGATCAGATAGGTACCGCCGGGGCGGGCCAGCGGAACCGCCTGGTCACCGGGGCGGGCGGCAGGCTGTGCGAGAGGGGCGAAGACCAGGGCCTGACGGCCTTCCGGGGTGTACCGGATCTCGGTGCCCGGACCGCCGGCCGCCGTCGTGACGGCCGCCTCCGCCAGGAGAACGCCGGCGTCGGCCCCTTCCGCGGGGAACCGCACCGTCTTCAGAGCGAGCTTGGGCTGTTCGAGCCGCACGCTGCGGGCCAGTCCCCCGACAGCCGCGTGCCCGGGGCTCTCGCCGGCGGCGGAGTAGGCGTAGACGACGGGCAGCGGGCCGGTGCGGCCCAGTGCCCACGAACGGCACAGCAGCAGGGCCGAGAGGACGCCGCCCGTCTCGGCGGTCGCGGCCACCGGGTCCGGCCGCAGCGCCCACAGGTGGAGGACGGCATCGGGCTCCGCCCCTTCCCCCCGCAGCTCGGCGGCCAGCAACCGGTAGTGCTCCTCCTCCCCCGGCGAGATGTCGAAGCTGTCCGCGGAGGTCCTGGCCCAGGACATGCCCGGCCGGACCCGCACCACCCGCCGGCAACGTCCGCGCAGCTCGGCGACACGCCGGTCGTCGGTGTCGAAGGCGACCACCACACCTTCCGCGAAGGGCACGTGGCCGTCCGCGGGGACACCGAGCGGCGCGTCCTGCCAGCGGGGAACGCGGAGCACGGTGGCCGCGACCGCGGCACCGGCATCCGGCCCGTCCTGCCGTCCGGTGTCCGGCTGCGGCGGGCGCCCGGTGCCCTCGCTCAGCCAGTACCGGTCCCGGGCGAACGGATACGTGGGCAGCGGCACCCTGACCGCCTCCGGGTTCCTGGGCCAGACCGTCTGCTCGCCCGCCGCCCAGCGTTCGGCCAGCAGCGCCTCGGGCTCCTCCCCCGCCGCCCGCACCGGCTGCCTCCCGGAGCCGGCCGGGACGGGCCGTCCCTCGGCCAGGGCCTCCAGCTCCTCGACGAGTCCGCCCAGGTCGCTCACCACGAAAGCCGCCCGGTGCTCCATCGGCCTGCGCCCGTCCCGCAGGGTGTGCGCGACATCGGCCAGACGGAGCCGGGGACGGTCCCGCAGGTGCCGCGCGAGACGTTCCGCCTGGGCGCGCAACTGCTCCTCGGTGCGGGCCGAGACCGGCACGGCACACGGCCCGGCGGGTGCCGTGTCCCGCTGCGGCTGTGTGTACTCCTCGACGATCAGGTGCACGTTGGCGCCCCCCGCGCCGAAGGCGCTCAGCGCGGCACGGCGGGGCACTTCCCGGCCGGTCTCCGGGTCGACCGGGCGGGGCCAGGGCTCGGCTGTCCGCGGCAGGTAGAACGGCGTCCGGTCCAGCCGGAGGGCCGGGTTGGTCTCCCCGACGTCCGGACCCGCCGGAATGGTGCGGTGCCGGAGAGCCAGCAGCAGCTTGGTCAGTCCGGCCACCCCGGCCGCCGCTTCGAGGTGGCCGATGCTTCCCTTCACCGACCCGATCGCGCAGAAACCGCGGCTGTCCGTGTGCCGGGCGTAGACCGAGCTGAGCGCCTCGATCTCGATCTGGTCCCCCAGCAGCGTGCTCGTGGCCTGGGCCTCGACGCAGCCGATGGTGCGGGCCGGGACACCCGCGTCGTCCAGTGCGTCCGCCACCACCCGGGCCTGGGAGTCGGGGCTGGGGACCGAGTACCCCCCGGTGCGCCCGCTGTGGCGCAGCGCGGACCCCCGGATGAGGCCGTGAATGTGATCGCCGGACGCGAGGGCGTCGGCCAGCGGCCTGATGATCACGGCTCCCACGCCTTCTCCCGGCACGTAGCCGTCGGCGTCCTTCGCGAAGGGACGGCACCGGCCACTGGGGGACAGCAGCCCCAGTCCGGCGAGACGGAGGTACTTGTACGGATGGAGCGAGAGGTTGACGCCTCCGGCCAGCGCCGCCCGGCACTCGCCGCGGCGGATGCTCCGGACCGCGAGGTGGAGGGCGGTGAGCGCCGCCGAGCAGGCCGTGTCCACGGTCAGACTGGGGCCCTGGAAGTCGAACGTGTACGAGACGCGGTTGGCCAGGGAGGAGGACCAGGAACCGGCCACTTCCGGTACTCCCTCACGCACCCGGTCCAGGCCGTGGAGCTGATAGTCGTTCCACATGTGCCCCGCGAACACCCCCACCTCGCCCTCGGTCTGTGCGGCGAGGCTCCCGGGCGTGTGGCCGCCGTCCTCCAGCGCTTCCCACGCGGTCTGCAGGAAGAGCCGCTCGTGGGGGTCCATCAGCCGGGCCTGCTGTGCGGTGATCCCGAAGAATCCGGCGTCGAACTCGGTCACGCCGTCGCAGAAGGCTCCCCACTCGGCGTACGTACGGCCGGGCGTGCCGCGCCGGGCGTCGAACCAGGGGCGGTTGTCCCACCGGTCGGCGGGAATCGGCGTGACGCGGTCGCGGCCCTCGCGCAGCACCTCCCACAGCTCGTCGGGGGAGGCCGCGCCGGGGTAGCGGCCGGCCAGGCCGACGACGGCGAGGGGTTCCTCGGGCTCGTCTCCCCCGGGTGTACGGGCCCTGCGGGGGGCCTCCGGGGCGGCGGGCCGGGACGGCGCCGGCGGCGCGGCGGCCTGCTCCGCCTCGCCGGCGGGCGCGTCGTCACGGGCGGCCGTGTCCTGCGGGCGGGTGAGGGCGTCCTCGTGTCCCCGGTCGCGCAGATACCCGGCGAGTGCCCGGACGGTCGGGTACTCGAACAGCAGCGTCGGGTAGAGCGGGCTCCCGATGCGCTGTTCCAGTTCCGACGCGATGCCCAGCAGGTCGACCGAGGTCAGGCCGTGGTCGTAGAAGCCGCGGTCGGGGTCCGGCGCGCCGGCCGACCCGCCGAGCTTGGCTGCCACCAGGTCCCCGACCACGCCGAGCGCGCCGGCGGGAGGTGTCGTGCCGCCGGACGGAGGAGGGCCGGCCGGTGCCGGCGCCTCTCCGGCCGGTGCCGGCGCTCCTCCGGCCGTCGCTTCGCCGGTCACGTCATCCGGTACGGCGGGGGGCTCATGACGTCCGGGGAGCCGACGGGTGATCAGCTCTGCCGACCGGACGCGCTTGGCACGGAATCCGGTCATCCGGGCCACCACGGCGCCGTCGGGTGCGCACATCCACAGGTCGGCGTCGAACAGTTCGGAGTCCAGCTGCCCGCCGACCGGGCCGGGCACGAGCACCAGGTTCTCGCGGCCGATGCCGGCCGTGGCGTGGAAGCGGTCGATGGAGATGGGGATGAAGGCGTGCCGGGCGCCGGCCCGCTCCGCTTCCCGGAACAGGAGCATCGGCACCAGGGTGGCGAAGTCCAGCACCGCCGGGTGGGCGTGGAAGTGGCCCAGGTACGGCTCCGCCTCCTCGGCGAGCCGCATCCTCGCCAGGGCCTGCCCCCCGCGGGTGTGCACGGTCCCGGAAGCCTTCATGAAGCCGCGGTGGTCGATGTCCAGCTGGTTCCGGACGAACGCGTAGAGGTCTGCCACGTCCACCGTCCCGCGGGCCGGGTCCGTCCAGGGCCCGAGGTCGATCCGCTGTTCCGGGTCCGCGGAGGCCGGGTGGAGTTCGGCCGTGCAGTTGACCTCCCAGCCGGTCCCCTCGGCGGCACCGTCACGAGGCCGGCTGCGCACGGTGACCGGCACCGGGCTCCCGGCATCCGGGTCGCCGGCGACGATTTCGACCCTCCGGCCCTCGTCGGTCCCGATCACCGGTGCGAGGAAGACGATGCGCCGCAGTTCGACCGAGGCCGGATCGACCCCGGCGTGCCGGGCGAGGCGCAGCACGAGGTCGAGAAGGAACACCCCGGGCAGAACGGGCACCGAGTGCACCAGGTGGTCGCGTACCGCCGGGTCCCCGGCGTCGACCGAGGTCGCCATCCGCCGCCCGGCGAGCCGCGCCACGCCGCTCTCCTCGGGTCCCGCGTGTCGGTTCTCCGTCATGGCTGAACCACTTCCTCCAGCTCGAGCAGGGGACGGGGGGACTGCGGCGACTGCCCGGGGCGGGCCGGGCCCGGGTTCCCGGCCCAGTGGCGCCTGCGGTGAAAGACCGGGGCGGGCAGTGGACTCCGCCGGACCGGGTGGGGGTCGCGCTCGCCGTCCCTCAGCCCGCGGAGGACGACGTGACAGTTCGTGCCGCCGAACCCGAACGCGCTGAGCCCCGCCCTTCGCACCCCGTGCCGGGGCCGCCACGGCTCCAGTTCCGTCTGCAGACGGAACGGCGAGGCGTCGAAGGCGAACCGCGGATTCGGGTGTGCGCAGTGCAGCGTGGGAGGAAGCGCCCGGTGCATCAGGGACAGGACGACCTTGTGGAGACCCGCCATGCCCGCCGCCATCAGCAGGTGCCCGACGTTGGACTTGACGCTGCCGACCCCGCAGAAGCCGCGTTCCGCGGTGTGCTCGCCGAACACCTCGGTCAAAGCGCGTAGTTCGATCGGGTCGCCGATCATGGTGCCGGTTCCGTGGGTCTCGACGTAGGAGACGCTGCCGGCTTCCGCCCCGGCCTTGCGCAGGGCGTCCTGGACGACCGCCCGCTGGGCCTCGGGATTCGGGGTGGTCAGGCCCATGGTGCGGCCGTCGTTGTTGACGGCGGTGGCCTCGATGACGGCGAGCACCCGGTCACCGTCCGACAGAGCGGCCCGCAGCGGTTTCACCAGGACGGCGCCCACGCCTTCTCCCGGCACGAAACCGTTGGCCCCCGCGTCGAACACGCGGCAGACCCCGTCGGGGGACAGCGCCCGGGCGGCGCTCAGTGACAGGTAGGGCGTCTCGTCGAGGATGAGATCGGCTCCCCCGACGACAGCCATCTCGCACTCGCCGAGCCGCAGGGACTGATCAGCGAGGAAGAGGCTGGTCAGCGAGGAGGAACAGGCCGTGTCGACCACCAGGTTCGGTCCCCGCAGATCGCGGAAGTGCGCGAGCTGCGCCCCGATGAAGTTCTGGTTGAGGCCGGTTGCTGTGGCCCGGCCCGGCACCGCGACCCGCGCACCATAGGTGCTGGTGCCCGAGCCGACGAACACACCGATGCGGCGGCCCTCCAGTTCCTCGCCCCGGTACCCCGCGTCGGCGAAGGTCTGCTCCGCGGTTTCCAGGAACAGCCGCGTCAGCGGGTCCATGTGAGCGGCATCGGTCTCGGGGACGCCGAAGTACTCCGCGTCGAACTCCTCGATTCCGTCGAGAAAACCGCCCCATTTGCTGATGCTCCGGCCGGGCCGGTACTCCGGCGAGTACAGCGAGGCGACGTCCCACCTGGCGCGCGGCACCTCACGGATCCCTGACCGGCCGTTCCTGAGCAGTTCCCAGAAGCCGGCGGTCGTGGGGGCCCCGGGGAATCTGCCCGCCATGCCGATGACCGCGAGCGGGAAGGTGTCCGGTGCCGGCCGGGGCGCTCCCGGCTGCGGGAGGGGCTCCGCGGCGGGCAGTGCGCGCGGACGCTCGTCGCCGGGGTCTCGTTCCGGCTCCGGACGGGAAGCCGCCCAGCGGGCGAGTCCGTCCGGGTAGCGTTCGGCCAGATGGTGTGCGAGCCGTCGCACCGTGGGGTGTTCGAGGATCACGGACGGTTCGAGCGGGGCCCCCGCGAGGGCCTCCAGCTTCGTCACGATCGCGGCGATCAGAATCGAGTCGACGCCGAGGTCGCCGAACCTGGTGTCGGGCGCGATGCGTTCCGGATCGAGCAGGAGCTCGGCCGCCAGTATCCCGGTGATGTGGGCCGCGCAGCGCTCGGTCCGTTCCGTCATGGCCGGGCCGGCATCGCGTCCGGTGACCGGCTCCCCGGCCGGAGGGGTGCCGCCCTCCGGCAGCAGGGCACCGGTGGCCCCCGGCTTCGCCGTCAGGGCGACGAGAGCGCTGTGTCCCGTCGTCGAGAGCGCCGCGTCGAGCAGCCCCAGGCCCTGCTCCCGTGTCATCGCCGACAGCCCCAGACCCCGGTAGCGGGGGCTGGTGACCTCCCCCATGCCGATGTCCGCCCAACTGCCCCAGCCGATGGCGATCCAGCGGGTGCGCGAGCCCCGCAGGCGACCGCGCTCGGTCGCGTACGCGGCGAACGCGTCGAGAGCGGCGTTCGCACCGGCGTAGTCACTGAGCCCGGTGGCCAGGGCCGGGACGACGGCGGAAACGGACGAGTAGAGCGCGACGAAGTCGGGTTCCTCGTCCGCCAGTGCCCGGTCCAGGGCGAGCAGGCCGGAGCCCTTGGGTTCCCAGCACGCGGTGATCTCGTCGTACGTCTTGTGCACGAAGGCGGGCGTGTCCGACAGCGAGCCCGCGCAGTGCAGGACGCCGGCCGGCGGGCCGAAGCGCGCCCTCATGGCAGCCGGCCAGCCGGGCGTCCCCGCCTCGCCGGTGAGCGGGCCGTCGGCGAGCATGACCTGCGCGCCGGCCGCCTCCAGGCGAGCGATCGCCTCCGCGGGACCGGCCCACCAGTCGTCCGGACGGGCCTGTGCCCAGCGCTCGCGGCCCGGCAGGGCACGGCGTCCGGCCAGCACCAGGCGCCGCGCGCCCCGGGCGACGAGCAGTCCCGCCGCCGCGAGGCCGAGTCCGCCCGTGCCTCCGGTGATCAGGTAGGGGCGGTGCGGGTGGACCGGGAAGGCACCGAGGTGCCCGTCCGCGGCAGGTGCCGGGAGGGGCAGGTCCGTGAGCCTGGCGACGTGCCGGACCCCGTTCTCGTAGCGCACCGCCGGCTCCTCGCCCGCCGTGCTCAGCTCCCGCATCGCCAGGGCGAGCGGGCTCGGCTCCGGCTGCCGGCCGTCTCCCGTACCGGTCTCGACGCTCACCGTGCGCAGCGCGGAGTATTCCGCGCCGAGCGCCCGTACCAGTGCGGCCATGCGCGCGCCGGTGAGTACGCTCGCGGGCGACGGCAGGGGCCCGCTGCCGCCGGCCTCCACGCCCCGGCCGATGTGGACGAGGCGCAGCCCGCCGGAGTGCCGGCCGGCGGCGAGCACCTGGAGGAGCCCTGTCCGGGCGGCTTCCGGGGCGGGTCCGCCGGTGCCCATGGCGTCGACGAGGTCGATGACGGCATCGGGCGGGCCGTGCTCCGCGACGATGGTCCCGGCGACGCGCCGCCCGCCCTCGTAGTCGTCGAAGGGGACTTCGAACTCGGTGGCGGCGAGCGCGGGAAGGGCGGACGGCTCCCGCAGGACGAGCCAGCGCACGTCGTCGATGCCGGCCAGCTCCTCCATGAGCGAGACGTCCGCTTCCCGGCCCACGACGAGCAGACAGGTCGGGATGCCGGCCGGTGACGCTCCGGGGGCCTCTGCGGGCCGCCAGCTCCGGGCCAGCAACCGCGGAGCGTGGCCGTGGTCGTCCTCCGCCGCGGGCGGCGGTGGGGGCGGCACGGGGCCGGGTCCGGCCCGGCCGCCCGGGGCCGGCTGGAGGGACGGCACGGGGACGGCCGTGGGCCCGTGGGCTGTCGAGTGGTCGAACGGGTAGGTGGGAAAGGGCACCCGCCGCCGGCCCTCGCCGGCCGGCCAGGCGACGGGACCTCCGCCGACCCAGCGCCGCGCGAGTTCCCGCAGCGTCCCGTCGTCCGCCGGGTGGCCGGCGGCGTCGGGCCCGGGCGGGTCAGCGGTGTGGAGGCCGGGCGCGTCCTGTCCCGCGAGGAAACTGTCGAGCCGGGCCCGCAGCTGCGGCGGGTCCGCGGCAACGACGGCCATCCGCACCGGCAGCGCGGGCCTGGCCACCCGCGAGGTGTGGGCGATGTCGGCAAGGCGCTGCCCGGTACCGGTGACGTGCGCACGCAGCCGGTGGGCGTAGGCGCGCAACCGGTCCCGGCCGGTCGCGGAGAGAACGACCAGATGCGCGGACGGAGCGCCGGTCTCCGCGGTCCCGGCCGCGGAACGGGCCGGTGGCTCCTCGACCACGACATGTGCGTTGGCCCCGCCGAAGCCGAAGGCGCTCACCCCCGCCCGCAGCGGCACCGGACGGCCGGCCGCGTCCGTCGGCAGCCACTCACGTGCCTCCCGCAGCACCCGGAAAGGGCCCTTCGCCAGACGCAGATGCGGGTTGGCCCGCTCACCGGCGGCGTTGGGCGGAAGGGTCCGGTGGCGCAGCGCGAGCAGAACCTTGAGCAGGCCGGCCATGCCCGCCGCCGACTCCAGATGGCCGATGTTGGTCTTCACCGCGCCGAGATGGCACCACGGCCCGCCGTCACCGGCCCCCAGTCGGCGGAACGCCGAGGTCAGTCCTGCCACCTCGATCGGGTCGCCGAGCCGGGTGCCGGTGCCGTGCGTCTCGATGAAGGAGACGGTGCGCGGGTCGGCCCCGGCGCTGCGGAGCGCGGCCACGATCACGTCCGCCTGCGCCTCGGGGTTCGGGGCGGTCAGGGAGTGCGCGCGGCCACCGTGGTTGACGGCACTGCCCGTGATGACCCCGTGGATCGTGTCGCCGTCCCGGATCGCCCGGCCGAGCGGTTTGAGGACGACGACTCCCACGCCCTCCCCCCGGACGAAGCCGTCGGCCCGCTCGTCGAACGTCCAGCACCGGCCGGTGCCGGAGAGCATTCCCGCCTTCCCGAGGGACTCGAACCAGGTCGGGTCGAACAGGGCGTTGACCCCGCCGGCGACCGCCATCTCGCACTCTCCAGCCTCCAGAGCCCGCACCGCGCGGTGGACCGCGGTCAGGGAGCTGGAGCAGGCGGTGTCGAGCACTTCGCTGGGGCCACGCAGGTCGAGGAGGTGGGAGAGCCTGTTGGCGATGACACTCTGGACGTGGCCCGTCACGCTGTGGCCCGCCACCTCCTCCCCCGTCCGGCCCAGCAGCCCGGCGTAGTCGGACAGGGTCGCCCCGGCGAACACGCCCGTCCGGCTGCCGCCGAGCGCGCGCGGGTTGTGGCCGGCGTCCTCCAGCGCCTGCCAGCCGGCCTCCAGGAAGAGCCGCTGCTGGGGGTCCATCAGGCGGGCTTCCCGGGGGGAAATGCCGAAGAAGTCCGCGTCGAAGGCGAGGATGTCCTCCAGGAATCCGCCGCGCGGCGGCTCACCGGGGAAGCGTCCCGGCGGTGCGGGGGCCACCAGGTCCCGGCAGGCGAGGAGGTTCTCCCAGTACGTGCCGAGATCGGGTGCTCCGGGGAGTCGTGCCGCCATGCCGATCACTGCCACGGGCATCGCCCGCCGGTCCTCGGGGGGCCGCAGTGTGCGGTCCGCACCGCTCTGCGGGCCGGGGACGGCAGCCGGCCCCTCGCGCTCCCCGGACGGCGGCGGCTCGGCCGGGGAGGGCGGCTCGGCCGGGGAGGGCGGCTCGGCCGGGGAGGGCGGCTCGGCCACCCGGGGCGTGGCCGCCTCCAGACGTTCCCGGTGGCGTGCGTACAGCGCCGGACCGAGGGCGTCGAGGGTCGGGTGCTCGAAGAAGACGACCGGAGTCAGCGTGAGTCCGTAAAGGTCGTTGATCCGGTTGGCGAAGTCGGTGAACAGCATGGAGTTGAAGCCGTAGTCCCCGAATTCCGCGTCGGTGCGCACCGCGTCGGCCGGTATGCCGACGAGGCCGGCGGCCTCGGCACGAAGCCGTTCGCCCAGCCGGGACAGGGTGAGGGCGGCCCGCCCGGCCTGCGCCGGTCCCTCTTCGGCCGCCCTGTCCGTGTCCGGGTGACCGCTTCCCGGCGTCGGCGCCGCCGGTTCGAGCGCGGCCAGCGCGGCGGCGATCCGGTCCTGCGCTCCGCAGCCGACGAGCACCGTGGGGTGCCCCAGTGCGATGACGTCCCGCACCGCGTCCCAGGCCACCGCCGAGGGGATCGCGGTGAGTCCGACCGTCGTCTCGGTGAGGCGCCGGACCGCCGGCGGCATGGCCATGCCCCCCTCTTCCCAGAGGGGCCACAGAGCCGACACCGACCGGCCGTGCCGGAGCCCCCGGGCGACGAGGGCGGCCCGCCGTCGCGCGAAGGCGTCCAGGAAGCTGTTGGCGGCGCAGTAGGACGCCTGCCCCGCGTTGCCGAAGGTGCCGACGAAGGAGGACATCACCAGGAAGAAGTCCAGGTCGCAGGAGGCCGTGGCCTCGTCGAGCAGCACCGCTCCGGTGGTCTTCGGTGCGAGCACGCCGCGGACGTCCTCGTCCGTCATGTCCTTGAGCGGGCCGTCGTGGAGGTGTCCCGCCGCATGGATGACGCCGTTCAGCGGCCCGAACCGCTCGCACGCCACCGCGATGGACGAGGCCACGGCGTCGGCGTCGGTCGCGTCGGCGCACAGGTGGAGCAGGTCGCCGCCGCACGCGCGCGCCCTCTCCCGGGCCGCCTCCGCCTCACTGCCCACTGCGGAGCGCCCGGTCAGCGTCACCGAGGCGCCGTACCGCTCGGTGAGGAAGGCTGCCAGCGTCGTGCCGATGCCGCCCCTCCCCCCGGTGATCAGGTAGTGCCCTCCTCGCCGGAACGCGGTTTCTCCCTCGCCGGGGACGGTCAGTGGCTCCCAGCGGCGCACCTGCCGCTCGCCGCCGCCCAGCCTGATCTCGCTCGTGCGCCCTCCGGCCTCGGCCACCACCTCGGCGAGCGCCGGCTCGGGCGTGCCGGCGGCGACCTCGATCCGTACCGTCCTGAACCGCGGGATCTCCTGGGCCAGTGCCCGCCCGGCCCCGGACACCACGGCACCGTGCGGGTCGGTTTCGTCCGAGGGGCCCAGACAGACGTGGACGACCTCCCGGCCCCCGGCCGCCAGGCGGGCCGAGGCCACCACGGCGCCGGCGGCCCGTGCCGCGGCCTCCGGTACCGGCAGGTGCGGGCTGTCGAGGCCGCGCCGGTCGACGACCACCAGCCCTCGTCCGGGGGCGGCACCGTGCGGCAGGCGGGAGAGATCCGGAACCCGGTGGTCGGCTCCGGCACTCCACGGCCCGGCGTCGCCGGCCACCACCACGTCCGCCCGGCCGGCCGGCGGCCGGCCCGGCGCCGTCCCGGCGATCCAGCGCGGTGCGTAGTACGTGAGGGCCGCGGAGGAACGGCCGGACGGCCCTGGAGGCGGGGCGTCCGGCGTCCGGACCCCGGGCAGCCAGTGCCGGGCCCGCGCGAACGGGTACCCCGGCAGCGGAGCCCGGCGCCGGGCGGCCCCGGGCAGCACGGAAGCCCAGTCGATGTCCGCCCCGGCGCACCACAGCCGTCCCAGCGTGAGCAGGTCTCCGCGCTCGGCCATGCTCCGCAGCAGCAGCGTCGCCTCCCGGCCGCCGTCGAACACGCCCCGGAGGTCCCGCCCGCCGTCCGCCCGGTCGAAGGCGGCGTCGCCGCTGTCGCGTGCGCTCCCGGCCATGTCCCGGCCGGGTTCCGACAGCCGGTCGAGAACGGCGAGGAGGTGCTGGTGATCCCGTGCCGGAACGGCGAGGCGGCTGGCGAACCGCTCCCGGCCCGACCGCAGGGTGAAGGCGATGTCGGCGAGGGGCACACCGGTGCCCGCGCCGCGCAGCCAGGCGGCGAGCCGGAGGCAGACGGCACGCAGTTGTCCGTCGTCGCGAGCGGAGAGCACGACGAGTTCCGGTCCGGTACCGGACCGGTCGGGCTCCGGCGCTTCCGGAGGCGCTTCCTCCACCACCATGTGCACGTTCACGCCGCCGGCTCCGAACGAACTGAGGCAGGCACGCCGGGGCGCGCCGGGCGGACCGGGAGGCCAGGGGGCGGCACTCCTCTGCACCCGGAACGGCGTCTCCTCGAACGGTATGTCCGGGTTGAGCTGTTCGGCGTGCAGCGACGGCACGAGCGTGCGGTTCCGGAGCTGGAGCAGCACCTTGGTGAGCCCCGCCATCGCGGCGGCGGCCTCGGTGTGGCCGATGTTCCCCTTGATGCTGCCGACGGGGACCGTGACGTCCCGCGGGAGCGCGCCGAAGGCCTCGGTCAGCGCGCGCATCTCGATGGGATCGCCGAGCGGCGTGCCCGTGCCGTGTGCCTCCACGTATCCGATGGCCGCCGGGCCGGCTCCGGCCCGGCGGAGTGCCGTCCGGACCAGCTCCGCCTGCGCCGCGGGGCTCGGCACGGTGAAACCGCTGGTCCGTCCGCCGCTGTTGGTGACGACCGCCTTGATCACGCCGTAGACGTGGTCTCCGTCCTCCAGCGCGTCCCGCAGGGGCCGCAGCAGTACCGCCCCCACGCCTTCGCTGGTCACCATGCCGTCGGCCCCGGCACCGAACGGCCGGCAGCGGCCGGCGGCGGAGAGCATGCCCTGCTGGGCGTACTGGATGCGGCGCGCGGGATGCAGGATCACATTGACGCCGCCGGCGACCGCCGCGGAGACGGTGCCCGCCCGGATGGCGTCGCAGGCGAGCTGGAGGGCGACGCCGGAGCCGGAACACGCCGTGTCCACGGCGATGCTCGGCCCGGTGAAGTCGAGGAAGTAGGAGACGCGGTTGGCGATCTGGTAGATGTCGCTGTTCGGGTAGCGGCTGCGGCCGTCCAGGGCGGCGTCGGCGCTCAGCACCGCGTAGTCGGGGCCCATCGAGGCCACGTACACCCCCACGTTCCTGCCCAGGTCCGCGGCGGTGTGCCCGGCGTCCTCCAGCGCGTGGTAGGCGGTCTGCAGGAAGAGCCGCTGCTGCGGGTCCATGGTCGCGGCCTCGCTGGGCGCGATGCCGAAGAACAGCGCGTCGAACTCGTCGACGCCCTCGATGAGTCCGCCCGCCGAGGTGTAGGTGCGGTTGGGGCCGCCGGCGGGGTCCAGGAGATCGGGACGGCCCCAGCGGTCCATCGCGTCGCCCAGCGACTCCGTGCCGGCCAGCAGGTTCTTCCACAGCTCCCCGGTGTCGGCGGCTCCGGGGAACCGGCCGGCGATCCCGACGACGGCGATGTCCTCGTCCGCGGCGGCGCCCTTCCCGGCCCCGGAGCGGGCCGGCGCGTCCGCCCGGAAGGGTACGGCAGGCTCGGCGGCACGGCCGTGAGCCCGTTCCAGGGCGCCTGCCACCTCGCCCAGGGTGCGGTGTTCGAAGAACAGCGTCCTGGGCAGCCGTCCGAAGTGTTCCTCGAGCGCCACCGTGGCGTCGACGATCTCCAGGGACTCCAGCCGCAGCGACTCCAGCGTCGTTCCGGACCGCAGCTCCCCGGGCGGCAGGCGGACCAGCCCCGCCAGCACCTCGCGCAGCCTGTCCAGCGCCTCGCCGGTGCGCGCGGCCGGTGGGCGTCCGGCTTCGCCGTGGCCGGCGGCCTCGGGCGCCTCCCCGGTGACCGCCCGGTGCAGCGAGGCCGCGTCCGTGAGCTCGCAGGCGAGCGCGGCGAGCGGGGCGAGCCGGGCCGGCCCTCCCACCGGACGCGGGGGCGGAGCGGAGGAGGAGGACGACGCCGTCGGAGGGGAGTCGGCGGCGGCGTCCGGGCGGAAGGTGATCCGCGCCGTCTCCTCCAGGGGGGCCAGGTAGACGACGTCACCGCTGTCGTCCGCCGTCGTGGCGGCATGTCCGAGAACCGAGTCGAAGAACGTGCGGACCGGGACGTTCTTCCCGGTCGGACGGTGCACGGCCCGCAGCGTGCGGCGTCCCTCGTTCCCGGCCAGCCGGGCGGCCACAGCGGCGAGGAACGCGTGCTCGACGCCCCGGCCCAGGACCCGGCAACTGAGCAGGAAGGTGTCGAGCACCGCGGTGCCGGGCTCCGCGTCCCCCGCCCCGCTCACGACCGCCACCCCCACCAGGCCGTAGTCCCCGAACCGGTCACGGACTTCGGCCACCCAGCAGCGTGCTCCCCCGTCCAGCAGGGCACGCAGCTGCGACTCGGTCCTGCGCTCCGGACGCAGATTGAACTGGTTCGTCCGCTGCGTCAGCTGCGCGATCCTGGCCAGCCGGCCGGGATCCGCTTCGCGCACATCGACCCGCAGGTCGAGCCCTTCGATGAACTGCCCGAGCGTCGCTGTCGTTTCCCGCAGGGCCGCACGTTCCCGGCCGGCCCGGTACATCTCGGTCCGCCGTCTGTCCTCCTGGGTCACCTCCGGCTTGTCGAACGCCCACAGCCGGTCCAGGAAACCGGGCCACCGGCTCTCCTCCCGGGGCAGGGTGAGGGCGAGAACCTGGGGACAGCCGGCCCGCACCGCCGCGACCTCCACCGGGTTGTCGTCGAGGAAGGCGACGCTGTCGAGCCCCACACCGAGTTCCCGGGCGAGCGCCTCGATGTTGCCGGGCTTGGGGTTCCAGTCGACACGGCGGGCCGCTATGTGTCCGGGCCGCAAGGGCATGCCGGGGTGACGGCGGAAGACCTCGTCGACGTCCTCCTCACTGTTCTTGCTGCTCAGGCAGAGGAGCACCCCTTCGTCGTGCCGCTGGACCGCCCATTCCTGGAGGCGGCGGTGCGCGGCGCCGATCTCGATGCCGTCGGCCCCGGCCTCGCCGCAGACCCCGCGCCACAGCGTGTTGTCGCAGTCGAGGACGAGGACCTTGAACGGCGGGGCCAGCAGCGAGTGGACCTTCCGCGCGACGGTGGTGGCCAGCACCGTGTGGGCCACCGGGGTGTAGGGGATGTGCGCGTGCTCCTCCCGCGCCGCGTCGTGGTGGCGCTCCACGGGATACGGGCCGCACCAGTCCCGGGTGCCGGTCAGGTGCAGTCCTCGCACGCCGGCCACCGCGGAGCGCAGCCGCTCCTCGAGCGCCGCGAACTCGGCCGCGTGCTGTCCGGCGGCCCGCGGTGACGGCGGGCAGAGGACGACGAGGAGGGGAACGGTGGTCCGCTGTGCGGCGTTCCGGGCCGCAGCGGCGAACTCGTCGGCGGTCCGCAGTGCCTCCGCACCACGGGGCCAGTCCTCGAACCGGAGGAGAACGGTGTTGCAGCCACGTGTGTTGCCGGCGAACGCACTCGTGGGGTCGAGCAGCGACTGGAACACCTGGCCGTACGGCAGAAGCCGCACCGACAGGTCCAGCCCCAGCCGCTCGGCCCAGTGCGCGAGCCCCTTGGCCAGGTGGTCGGTGGTGAACGTGCCGGCCACCGCGAGGGTACCGGTGCCGCCCGGGGGGAGCTCCGTGGCGCAAGTGCCGGGCCGCGCCTCGGGCCCGGCCGGGTCCGGCGTTGCGGGCAGGGGGCCGAAGTCGTCCAGCACCGCTGTGCCGCCCGCCTCCCCTCCGGCGATGATCCGGCGGACCACGGCCACGGCCGCCGGTTCCACGGCCAGGGGCTCCTCGCTGCCGGTCACACCGTCGGCGAAGGTGGTGGCGAGCCGGGGCGGGCGTACCACCAGGCCCGAGATCTCCGGGAACTCCGAGACGCTCGCCCGCACCAGGCCCTCGACCGCGTGCTTGGCGGCGCTGTAATGGCTCATGCCGCGGGGAGGCGCGGTCGCGTAGGCGGACGAGACGGCGACGACCTGTCCGCCGCACGCCGCCAGATCCTCCGCGAAGGCGGCGAGCGGGGCCTGCGCCAGCCGCACCGCGGCCTCGACGTGCGCGCCGGCGCGCCGGACGGCGGCGGGGTGCAGGTCGAGTGCCCGCGCCGCCGGGCCGGCGTTGAGGACGAGCAGTCCGGTGGGGCCGTCCGTCTCCGCGATCAGCCGACGGGTCCGTGCGCACCACTCGGGGTCTCCGGCATCGCCCTGGTGCAGGCGGACGCGGCTGCCGTCGGGGCCCAGGGCGGTGACGAGTCCGTCGGCCTCGTCCCTGCTGTCCCGGAACGCCAGATGGACAGTGCAGCCGGCCAGGGCGAGGGCCGCGGACACCGCCGCTCCGAGCCCGCGGCTGCCCCCGGTGACGAAGGCGGTCCGGCCGCCGAGCGGCAGGTCGCGCGCGTGGCCGTCGAGCAGCTCGCGCAGCCGGTCGATGGAAGGCGCCCTGCTCTCCCGCCGCGCGAAGACCCGGACCCGCACCCGTGCCCGGAGCAGCCCCGCCGCCGCTTCGCCCTCCAGGCGCAGCGTGCGGTAGCGCTCGTCCACGTCAGCGATCTCTCCGCGCGCCGTGAAGTCCGCCCGCTCCGTCGCCGCCTCGCACTCCAGCTCCAGGCCGCTGATCAGCGCCGCCCGGCCGGGCGCTTCCATGCCCGCGAGCTGGCTCGCCCAGGCGAGCACCGCCAGCTGCTCGGTGTCGACCGCGTGCCCGTCCGGACACAGGGCTTCCCGCAGGCGGGTGAGCGCCGCCCAGTCGGGCCGGTAGGAGGTCCCGATCACCTGTCCGGGGGTGAGGCCGGCGAGCGGTGAGGCCGCGGCCTTCTCCGTCCTCACGGGTGCGGCGGACCGTGCCGGTGCCGGCCGCGGCTCCCCCGCCTCCAGGGTGACCCGTGCCTCGACCAGGGTCCGCCGGCCGTCGAGAATCCGGACGGTGAGCAGCCGTGCCGTCGTGGGCTCCCCGGTGACCGGCGTGCCGCCCGGGGCCGGGTCCGGGCCGGTCCCCTCGGCGGTCCAGGTGTACTGCTGGCCGGGCACGACCGGGCCCGGGAACCGGGCCTTCAGCCCGGACAGCCGCAGGCCGTCGAGCTCCGGCCCGGCGGCCAGCGCCTTCAGCACACACAGGACCCCGTGAGCGACGGGCTCGCCGAAGGGGGTCCGGCGGGCGTAGCTCTCGTCCACGTGCAAGGGGCTTGTGTCCCCGCTCGCCTCTGCGAACTCCCGGACCTCTTCCCCGGTGATGCCGAGGGTGCCGGTGACGGGCATGGAAGTCATACGCCGCTTGTTCCTCTCCGGAGAATCGGACGAAGTGCCGTCGCCTGCGGACCGGCCAGGGGGCGCGGGCCCTCAGGCGGAGACCGCCGCCCGCCGCCGAGCGCCCTGGATGCGCTGCGTCAGCCCGGTCAGCACGTTCCCCGGGCCGACCTCCCGCACCTGCGCGTCCGGCAGAGCCAGGACGTATTCGACGGTCTCGCTCCAGCGGACCGGCTGGGTCAGCTGACGGCACAGCACACTCGCCACGTCGCTGTCCCCGTAGGGCAGCGCCGTCGTGTTCGCGATCACGGGGATCCTCAGCCGTCCGAACACATACCTGCCGAGGAACCGGGCGTACTCGTCGGCGGCCGGCCGCATGTACCGCGAGTGGAAGGCACCGCTGACCTTGAGCGGCACCACGGCGGAGGCGTGCGCGGACAGCTCGCCCGAGACTGCCTCGATGTCGTCCGGGCGTCCGGACACCACGATCTGATCGGGGGCGTTGATGTTGGCGATGTCCACCTCGGCGCCGTGTGCCGCGATCAGACGGCGGAGAGCCGCCTCGTCCAGGCCCATGACGGCGGCCATGGCACCCGGGCCCGCTTCGGCCATCAGTGCCGCGCGCCGGGCGACGATCTCCAGGCCGGTGCGGAAATCGTACGCTCCGGCGGCGAACAGTGCCGCGTACTCACCGAGGCTGTGCCCGGCGACCACGTCCGGAACGACGCCCGTGGTGCGGACCGTGTCGACGTAGGAGAGCGCGTCCACGACGTAGACGGCACACTGGGTGAAGCGGGTGTCGGCAAGCCGCTCGGCGGGGCCGGTGAGACACAGTTCGGCGATGGAGTACCCGAGCGCCGAGTCGGCCTGCCGGACCAGATTGGGATAGGCGGCCAGCAGCCGCTCCCCCATGCCGACACGCTGCGAGCCCTGGCCCGGGAAGAGATGGACGGTCGTCACTGCTGTCTCCGGTCACGCGTCAGGGAGGTCATGGCCTCCAGCCGGTCGCTCAGTACCTGTGCCGCGCCACGCATCAGCATGTCGCCGAGATCGTCGACGTGGCGGCTGCGCCAGTCCTCCCAGGGGGTGCCGCGCAGGCGGGCGTTGAGTGCGCCGAGTGCGGGTCCGCAGTTGATCTGGTAGTCCACCTGGTGTTCCTCGGCGCCGCTCATGGCCAGCCTGATCGACTGGACGAAGTAGGCCTTGAACACCAGGAGCATCTTGTGCTTCGGATCGCGCTCCGCCAGCTCCAGGGCAGCCGGGTTGGCTTCGGCGTAATAGGCGCGGGTCTCCTCCCAGACCTCGTCGAAACTCCGCCGGAAGTACCGCCGCTGCAGCTGGTCGGCCGTGCGCTCGTCGAGATCGTCCAGGCTGTCGTGGCGCTGGTACAGCTCGTAGAGCCTGTTGGCCCGCGCCGGATAGAACAGCCCGCGGCGCAGTACCTGGGCCCGGGCGCCCGTCTCCAGCATGTCGCCGGCCGGGACCACGGCCATGTCGTGTGCCCCGGCGGCCTGGAGCATGTCCTTGACGCGCTCGCTGGTGCCGCATTCCGCCGTGCACTGGTTGATGCTGCCCGTCAGGACGAAATCGGCCCCCAGCACGAAGGCCGCGGCCACCGCCTCCGGCACGCCGAGTCCTCCCGCCGCGCCCACCCGCACCGCGGCAGCCGCCGGGAAGTCGCGGCTCACCCGGTCCCGCTGCCGGACGGTGTCCGGCAGCAGGACGACGAGCTGCCGCTGGTCCGTGTGGCCACCCGAGTCCGCCTCGGCGCACAGATCGTCCGCCATGGGCACGCGCCCGCCCAGCGCGGCCTCCTCCTCCGTGATGCTCCCGTCGAGGACCAGGGCCTCGACCAGGGCTCGGGGAGCGGGCTCCAGGAAACACTGGGCGACCTCCGGCCGGGAGACCTTGGCCATCACCCGGTGGGGTATGTGCACCGAGCCGTCACGCGCCGGCCGCAGCCCGCTGAGCCGGTAGCGGACCAGGGCCCGGGTGGGCCGGATGAACGAGGCGGCCTCCACCCGGCGCACCCGATGCCTCAGCAGCAACCGGACCTGGTCCTCCTCCCGGGCCGGGTTCTCATGACTGGCCAGCAGGTTGAACCCGTAGGGGCCCTCCGGGATGTCACGCTCGAAGCGCCTGATCGCGGCGACCACCCGCTCGGCCCGCAGCCCTCCGGTACCGAAGTAGGACAGCAGGCCGGCCCTGCCCATCCGGACGACCATGTCCTCGGAGGCCACCGCCTTGTACATGGACCCGGCGGCGTAGGCGTACCGAGTGCCGTGGTCCGCCCGGAAGGCGGGACTGCCCAGCGCCTCGGGCGCGATCAGGGCCGTGTCCGCGGGCGGCCGGCCGGAAGCGGGCGCAAGCAGCATGGACGAGTCACCTCCTCTTCGCGGTCACCGTTCAGTTCCGGGAGCCGTCCGCCTCGCGGGCCTTGCGCTGCTCGTAGCGTGCGAGGATGGCCGGCATCTCGGCGCTGACGAACCCGAGGAATCTCTCCATGTTCGCCAGCCGCACCAGGCGTTCCTCGGAGGCTCCCTCGGCTCTGAGCTCCTCGAGTCCCCGGGAGGCGATGCCGTGGAAGTCGGGGAACTCGGCGAAGATCCCCCGGACCTTCGGCCCCCAGCTGTTCTCCCGGAGACGGACCGAGTACTCCCCGCTCAGCTCGCCGGTGCGCTCGAACACGCTCACCGGGTCGTTCTCCGGTGTCAGCTGGTCCACGATGCGGTCGATGGCCTCGCGGGGCACACCCAGTGCTTTCTCGATGTCACCGGGCCTCTGCACGGGTGGATCGCAGATCATCATGTAGCCGACGACCCTGCCGCGGTCGTGCGGCATTCCGTCGTTCACGAAGTAGTAGTGGGCGACCTTCTCGACGAACGCCTTCTCACCCTCGGTCAGGCGCGCGGGAGCTGTACCGGCCGTCATGTGCGTTCCCTTCTCGGTCCGTGCTGGTCAGGCGGAGACGTTCTGCCGGTGTTCCTCCCAGCGCTTCGCCATGTCGGCGAGGTCCGGGACGATGTGACCGAAGAGTTCCTCGATCTCCGCGATCCGCCGGCGGCGCTCCGCGCTCGCGTCCGCGAGCACTTCCAGCCCGTAGGCGAAGATCCGGTGGTACTCCGGCCAGCTCGCGAAGGTGTCCGACACGGCCTTGGCGTAGCCGTCGTCGACGAGGCGGTACCGCGCCTCCTCTCCCGGTTCCCCGGTCCGCGCGTAGAGCCCGGCCAGGATGAGCTGCTCGATGAGCTGCTCGATGTCCTCCGGGGTCGCGTCCACGGCCGCGCAGATCTGGTCCATCGTCTGCTCGACGGGATCGCTGATCATCATCCAGGCCATCGCCCGGGCCTTCTCCCCGGTGACACCGTGTGCCTCGTGGTAGTGCCGGGCGACCTCGTCCACGAAGCGGCGCTCCGCCGGGGTGAGGGTGTCGTATCGCTTGTCGGTGCTGGCGCTGCCGGTCACTGATCCCGCCTCTCCGGTACGAGGTGCGGCAGTGCTCCGACTGCCGCACCGCGGTGCGATCCGCCGGTCAGACTGTCCTGTCCGATGCCGCGCGCGCCCCCGGAGTACCCCCAGCAGGAACCCCAGTACGTGCGAGCGGGCAGGGCGTCCGCCGGGGCGGACGCCGCCTCGTCGTCGCGTCAGTCGGCGGCCAGGCCGTGGCCGGCCAGTGCCCGGGGGAGTTCGGCCCGCCTGCCGATGCCGAGCTTCGCGTAGGTCTGGCTCAGGTGCCACTCGACGGTCTTCACCGTGACGAACAGTGCCTGGGAGATCTCCCTGTTGCTCAGACCCACCGCTGCCTTCTGCGCGACGCGTTCCTCGGCGGGGGTCAGGGCGGCCGGGCTGCTGACCCGGGCCCTGCCCGGCCGGGCACCCGCGAGACGCAGTTCCTCGCGGGCGCTGTTCTCCAGAGCGGACGCTCCGCTCGTGCGGGCGATCTCCAGCCCGTCCGTCAGGTGCTTGCGCGCATCACTGCGATGGCCGCCACGGCGGAGCGCGGAGCCGAGGGCCACCAGTGTGCGGCCTCGTTCCAGGCGGTACGGAGATGCCGCGAGAAGGCGGCCGGCCTCGCGGAGATGCCGCAGTCCTTCCTCTCCCCCCGTCCGTTCGCCGTACGTGCGCAGGGCGACCGCGAGCGGTCTGGCCGCGCCGAAGCCGCGCGCACGCGGCATCTCCTCGCGGGCTACCGCCCTGGCGGCCTTCGCCCCGCTGGTGAGCGCCACTGCCCGGGCGGCGTCAGGCAGATACGCACAGGCCGCGGGTGGGAAGTCCCATCCCTCACGGCCTGCCCGCTCCCGGCACTCCCGCAGTTCCAGCAGTCCGGCCTCGGGCTGGTCCTGGTGGATCCGGAGGCGAGCCCTGGCCATGCGCAGGGGTACGAAGTGCGCCGCTTCGGGCAGACAGGCGGCCAGACCGGCGGTCTTCAGGAAGTCACTGGCCTCCTCCAGCCGCTCGGTCTCGATGAGACAGTGCACGAGGGTGGCGGCGGCCAGCGGTACGGCGACAGGCCTCAGACACCGGCTGTCGTGGTCCCCCAGGACGCCGCGGGCCACTGCCTCGGCCTCCCGCACCCGGCCGGCGTCCAGAACGACTCCGGCCCGGAGACTTTCCGCGGTGGCGGCGGCCAGCAGCCACCCCCTCTCCGTTGCCTCGCGTACCAGTCGGGTCAGGATGTGTTCCGCCCGGTGCAGGCGGTCGCACTGGGCCAGCGTCCAGGCCACGATGGCCGCGTCGGTGATCTCCGTGTCATGGAGGGGCAGTGGTAAACCGCGGACAGCGGTCGCGAGGCGCGCCACGCGGTCGGCCTCCACCCCGCGGATCAGCGCCTCGAACGCGGCATGAGCCCGGTGCGGCGGACCGTCTCCGGGCGCGCCCGCCGGGTATCGTCCCGCTCGCTTCGGAGCCAGGCGGGTCATCACCGAGGCGACGGCCCGCGCGTGGCCGGCGGCCGATGCCGCGCCGGGGCCGGTCGCCTCGCTGTCCGCCGCCCGGGCGAACGCGGCGAGCGACTCCTCGAAGCGGCCGGAAGCGGCGAGCGCAAGCCCCAGTTCCAGGCGCACCCGCGGACCGTCGGCCTGGTCCGAGGAGTGCCGCAGTGCCTGCCGGAGGTGGTCGAGAGCCGCCGGGGCACGGAGCCTCAGTTCGGCGGAGCCGAGCCCGGCCAGCAGCCCGGCGCGCAGCGACGGCGGGGGCGGTTCTGCCAGGGCACGCCGCAGGTACCGGACGGCCGTGCCGGGCCGGCCGCTCCGTGCCTCGTCGTGCGCGGCGGAGCTCAGTACGTCGACCATCCAGGGTTCCAGGCTCGTCTCCGTTCTGCACACGTGCTCGGCGACGGCGACCGCACCGGCTTCGGCGATGTGCAGAGACCGCGCGGCCCTGCGGTGCGCCGTGCTGCGGGCGTGAGCCGGCATATCGGCGTAGATGACCTGCCCTGCCAGGGGATGCCGGAAGGCGTACGGCACCCCCGGGCGCAGGATTCCGGCGTCTCTCAGTCTGCCGGCCCGCTCGGCCGCCTCCGCCTCCTCAAGTCGTGCGACAGCCGCACAGTGCTGTGGCTGGGCGTCCGCTCCGAGTACGGCGACGGCCGTCGCCAGTGCCATTGTGCGCACCGGCAGGTCTCCCATCTGCCGCAGGACGTGCCGGGCGAGGCGAGCGGGCGTCAGGAGGGCGAGCCGTTCGATCGCGGACTCGTCGGGTGCCTCCCCGCGTCGTCTCATCTCCTCGAGCAGTTCGGTGAGATGCAGCGGATTGCCGCCCGTGGTCCTCAGGCACTCCGCGGCGAACCGCTCGTGGGGCTCACTGCCCAGCCGCTCGGCGATCCTCCGCCCCACGGCGTCCTGGCTCAGCGGCGCCAGAGGCGCGTGCGAGACGAGTGGCAGGGCATACAGCGACATGAGGAGATCGCGGGTTTCCGCCGGCCCGGACCGCGCGTGAGCGAGCGCCAGCAGCACACCGCTGCCCTCGAGCCGGTTGGCCAGGTAGTTGACGAATCTCAGTGACTCCGCGTCCGCCCAGTGCGCGTCGTCCATGAGGAGCAGCACCGGCTGCTCCTCGGAGATATTTCTGCACAGCCAGTACAGGCCGTGCACGTTGGCGTAGAGGTTGTCGTCGCAGTCGCCGGAGAGCCCGGTTCCCACGGGCTGTGAATAGTCGAAGAGTCCGCCCACCAGAGCCGCGGGACCGACGAGCGCCTTGTCCTTCACCGCGGAAGCCTCCGAGCACAGCATACGCTCGAAGAGCTGCCGGACCATTCCCCACCGGAATGTCTGCTCGAGTGCGTTTCCCCGTGCCTGGAGAACGACGAACCCTTCGGCCTCCGCACCGGCCCGGATCACCTGGAGCAGGCTCGTCTTTCCCAGCCCTTCGGAGCCTTCGAACATGACCATCGCGCCACTGCCGGACCGCACCCGGCGCAGAGCCGACGCAATAATGCCGGTCTCTTCCTCGCGTTCCAGAAGCGAGCAACTCTGATACACCACACGTCCTCTCGAACAGGGAGCCGCAAAAGTTAATTCGAGGTCTATCTGGAGGGGATCGGAAAAGGAATGTGCAGTTCGGAAGACTTGCAGTACGACGGGACGGCTGAGTGAATGCGTTTTCCCCGGCCGGGCACTCGCGGCCGTAGGCAGTCAGAAAATAGCAGACCCGCACAAAGAGCAGCCACATGCTCACTCGTCAGGAAGCTGCCAGCGATCGGCGTTTCGACCGCGTGTGCGTGGTGTTCGATCTTGGGCCGGCGCCCGGCACGGCTCCGCCCCCTACGGCCGGGATCTGCCGTAGGGGGCGGAGAGGCGCCGCCGGAGGGGGTCAGGCGGGCTTGAGATGCACCGGCAGCCGTTCGAACCCGACCATCTGAGGGGGCACGGCCCAGGCGATGTCGCCGTCCCGGTCGACCGTGATCTGCTGGAAGCGGTCGAAGAGCACGTTCAGCACCAGCCGTGTCTCCAGCCGGCCGAGGGCGTTCCCGATGCAGTGGTGGGTTCCGAAGCCGAAGCCGAAGTGGCGGCCCTCACTCTGCCGTTGCACGTCGAACGCCTCGGGGTCCGGGAACTGGCGCTCGTCGCGGTTGGCGGAGCAGAAGCTGGCCGCCACGTGCTGGTTCTCGGGAACGGTGACGCCCGCGATCTCCACCTCCCGGGTGGAGGCCCTGAGCCCGGTGGTGATCGGAGGCCGGTGCCGCAGCACCTCCTCGACCGCAGAGGGGATCAGCGTGCGGTCGGCGCGGACGGCCTCCCGGGCATCGGGATGGAGATCCAGCAGATCCACCGAGTTCGCGATCGTCATGGTCGTGCTGATGTGACCGCCCGCGAACATGACGTTCGCGAAGTTGACCGTCTCGTCCTCGGTCAGCCGTTCTCCGTCGAGTTCGGCGTTGGCGAGCCTGGTCAGCATGTCGTCGCCGGTCCCGCCCTTGCGCTCGCGGACCTTCGCCCGCAGGTAGGAGATCGCCTCCTGCTGGAGCTCACCGAGTGCTTCCAGGTAGCCTTCCTGGGCCATCTCCTCCGGCGTGACACTCATGACCTTGCGTGCCCAGTCATAGAAGAGGACCCGGTCCTCGGCCGGGAGACCGAGGATCTCCAGAATCACCGCGATCGGCACGGTGTACGCGAGTTCCGCCACCAGGTCGACGTGCTCGCGGCCGGCGAGCTCGTCGACGATCTCGTTGGTGACGCGGATGATCTGCGGCTCGTACGCGGCGATCGAGCCAGGAGTGAACGCCGTACTCAGAATCTGCCGTACGCGTGTGTGCCTCGGCGGGTCCATCTGCGGGAGACTTTCGAGCCCGGACTCGGGGAATCCCATCCGGTGCATCTCCGAGGAGAAGGTGCCGGGGTTGGTCAGCACGTGCCGGGCGTCGGCATACCGGTACACCACCCACCAGCCCGTCAGCGGATCTCTGTGCACCGGATGCTCGTCCCGCATCAGCCGGTACCAGTCGTAGATCGCGGGATCGTTCACATTCGGCTGTGGAGGAACACCTGCGTCCAGATCGGACATCCCATCACCCTCTCGCCTGGCGGGTCGGTACTCGGCCATGGCAGCATCCGGCCCCGGCTCCCGGGCCACACCCGGGAGGCCCCCAGCACCGACCCCAGAAACCGGGGCCGTCCGGCTCCCGGCACGGACGGCTCAGACGTTGATGTCCCGGCGGTTGAAGCGCGCCAGCCCCACCACGACGAGCACCGCGGAGGCGACCACCAGCACGGTCATGTCCCCCCACTGGAAGCCGTTCTTCAGCGGCTCCCCGCCGATGTAGTAGTGGAAGGGGGAGATCCACGCGAGCCAGTCCGCATCGAGCTGTCCGGCGAACGTGCCCGCCATGTAGGTGACAACACCGACGACCGCGCTGACGACCAGGACGACGGTGCGCCTGCCCACCACGGAACCGACGCCGAGCGCCAGTGCGCCGAAGAGGACACCGACGAGAGCCAGGTTGACGCACTGGGCGAGGAACTGCACCGGCGAGATACTGCTCAGCTGCGCACTGTCCCGGATCGCCAGAAGGCCGAGCCAGACGAGCCCGGCGATACCGAAGGCTCCCACCGTCAGCGCCCAGAAGCGCTGCAGCACCAAGGACGTCCGGGTGAGGGGATGGGCCAGCACGAGGTCGAGCTGCCCGGACTCCTCGTCGCCCGCGACGGCGCGGGCCCCCGCCGTGACACCGTAGATCACCGCCAGAAGCGGGAGAATGATCCCGAAGACGCTCGCGTGCAGGTAACCGGCGGCCGTGGCGTCGATGTTCAGACTCTGGCGCAGCGCCTCGGGCAGGCTCGCCGTGTTCTCCTTCTGCGACTCATAGGTACTGGCATAGACGATGCCGACCATCGCGGTGCCGACTGCCCAGCCGATCAGGCCGCGGCGGCTGTCGGACAGGTACTTGGTGAAGACGGCGGCGCTCAACTGAGGGTCCTTTCAACAGGGAATCGGGGGCGGTGGAGCGGCGGGGTATCAGGAAGCGGCCGCCGACTCGGGCCGCGGCGAGGCATCGGCCCCCTCGTAGTACGAATGGAAGAGCTCTTCGAGGGCCGGCTCGGTGGCCCGCAGACTCGTGACGGTGTGCAGAGCGATGGCCTTGATCAGCGCGTCCGGGCTGCCGACGAGCTGTCCGGCCAGAACCGTCCCGGTCTCGTCCAGGCTCAGGCGGTCGGCACCCGGCACGTCCGAGAAGGCGCCGGGAGACACCGCCGTGGCAAAGGTGACCTCGATGTCCCGGACGGTCCCGCTGCGAAGCTTGGCCACCGTGTCGAGGGCCACCAGTTGCCCGTTGCGGATGATGCCCACCCGCCCGGCGACGGCCTCGACCTCGCTCATGATGTGACTGGACATGAACACGGTCTGGCCCGCGGCCGCGGCCTCGGTCACCATGTCGAGGAAGGTCTGCTGAACGAGCGGATCGAGTCCGGAGCTGGGCTCGTCGAGGATGAGCAGCTCCGGCTCGTGCATGAACGCCTGCACGAGCCCGACCTTCTGCCGGTTGCCCTTGGACAGTTTCTTGATCCTGGTGGTCTGGTCCAGCCCGAGACGTTCGGCCAGGTCGTCGATCCGGGTCTGCGGCACCCCGCCGCGGAGTGCGGCGAGAAACCGCAGGTAGCTCCGGACGTTCTGCCGGCCGTCACAGACGAAGTCGCCCGCCAGGTAGCCGACCCGGCGGCGCAGGGCGACACCGTCCTTACGCGGGTCGAGGCCCAGTACCTCGGCGCTGCCTCCGGTCGGCCTGATCAGGTCGAGGAGCAGCCGGATGGTGGTCGACTTGCCGGCGCCGTTGGGCCCGAGGAAGCCGAAGACCTCGCCGCGGCGCACCTCCAGACTCAGGCCGGCCAGACCACGACGGGACCCGTAGGTCTTGGTGAGCTCGCGCAACTCGATGACGTTCTCCATGCCAGCAACATAGCAAGTTTTCAGAGATTATTGAACACTCAGAGTTGAACTCCCCATGGGTATGATGAACATCAGCCACCGAGGAGGACATCCATGGACGAAAAGGACGCCCAGCTCCGCGAAGCCGCCGAGAAACTCGCGCTCACCCTCTCCGAGAGCGGCATGCAGAAGACCACCGCGCGGGTGATGACCGCCCTCCTCTTCAGCCGCCAGGAGGCCATGACCGCCGCGGACCTGTGCGAGGAGCTCCGGATCAGCTCCGGCGCGGTCTCCGGCGCGGTCAAGCAGCTCATTCCCACCGGGATCATCGAGAGAGTGCCCGCCCCCGGCAGCCGCCGCGACCACTACCGCTTCCGGGAACACGCGTGGGCGACCCTGATGGGCAATCAGAACGCCCTGCTGAGCAGCATGTGGGACGCGGCCTCCGAAGGCATCAAGGTGGCCGGAAAGGACAGCACGCCGGGTCGCCGCCTCGACGAGATGCAGCACTTCTACGGGTTCATGCAGCGGGAGATGGCCGCCCTCATCGACAAGTGGCTGGAGCAGTACGACACCGACAAGGGATGACGGCCGGGGGCGCGACGCGCGTAGCCCTTCCGCCCGGCCGAGCCCCCTCCTTCACCATCAGGACAGCGCGCCCGGTGCTCCTGACTCCCGGACCGGCCCCGGCCCCGGACCGCGGCGGGCCGGGTCCGGGGCCGGGNCCGGGGCCGGGGCCGGGGGTACGCGCGGCGTCAGGAGGCGGCAGGGCTCACCGCGGGGCCGCCGCCGGGCCTGGCGTTCTGGATCTGCTCGTAGACGTGGGTGCGCAGTTCGACGAACCGGGGGTCGCTGCGGGTGTGCAGCTGGTCCCGCTCGTCGGGCAGGTCCACGGTCAGCTGGTCCTGGACGACGGTCGGCGAGGCGGACAGTGTGACGACCCGCTGGCCGAGGTAGACCGCCTCGTCGATGTCGTGGGTGACGAACAGGATGGTCATCCCCCGGTCCCGCCACAGCCGGCGCACCAGGTCCTCCAGACCGGCCCGGGTCTGGGCGTCGACCGCGGCGAACGGCTCGTCCATCAGCAGTACTTCGGGCTCGTAGGCCAGCGCGCGGGCGATGGCCACCCGCTGCTGCATGCCGCCGGAGAGCTGCCACGGGTATGCGGTGCCGGCCTCGGAGAGCCCGACCGCGTCCAGCGCGTCCTCGACGAGTTCGCGGCGGCGCTGCTTGCTCAGCGACTTCTTCTGCTTCAACGGCAGTTCGACGTTCTCCCGGACGCGCATCCAGGGGAACAGGCTGCGCCCGTACTCCTGGAAGACCACGGCCATGCCGGGCCTGGGCCCGGTGACCCTGGCGCCGTCCAGCAGGACTTCGCCCCCCGAGGGCGTCAGCAGTCCGGCGATGCACTTGAGCAACGTGGTCTTGCCGCAGCCGGACGGTCCGACCAGGCAGGTCAGGTCGCCCGGTTCGAGGGTGAAGGTGAGGTCCCGGACGGCCTCCACCTGACGGCCGTGGCCGTCGTAGACCTTCCGGAGGCCTCGCACGTCGAGCATGGGACGTCCTTTCGTCATGACCGCAGAGACTTGCGCAGGCCGTGGTACCAGGCCAGCGCCCGGCGTTCGGCCATCTTGAACAGCAGGGAGAGCAGAAAGCCGAGGAGACCCAGCAGGATGACGCCGCTCCACATCTCGGGGATGGCGAAGCTGCGCTGGAACTGCACGATGGTGAAGCCCAGACCGTTGCTCGCGGCGAACATCTCGCTGATCACCATGAGGATGATGCCGATGGACAGCGCCTGCCGGAGCCCGGCGAAGATCTGCGGTCCGGCGGAGGGCAGTACCAGGTGGCGCAGCCGGGCGGCACCGCGCAGGCCGTAGGAGCGGGTGGTCTCGGACAGCACCGAGTCGACGGCGCGGACGCCCTCGACGGTGTTGAGGAGGATGGGCCAGACGCAGCCGACGGCGATGACGACGATCTTCATGGTGTCGCCGATGCCGGCGAACAGCATGATGACCGGCACCATCACGGGCGGCGGCACCGCCCGCAGGAACTCCAGGACGGGTTCGGTGATGGCTCGGACGGAGCGGTAGGAACCGATGAGGACGCCGAGGCCGACCCCGAGCACGACGGCGGTCAGGTAGCCGCCGGCCAGCCGCAGCACGCTGGGCAGCACGTCACCGGTCAGCCGGTCGCCGGTCCACACCGCGCCGAACGCCTCCAGGATGGTGCGCAGCGGCGGGAAGAAAACGCTGCCGCTGCCGTCGGAGGCGAACCACCAGACGGCGACCAGCACCGTCGGCAGCGCGAGGGCGTAGAACAGGTTGCGCAGTGCGCGTCTCATGCCGCGGCCTCCCCGCGTACGGACTGATGCCACTTCAGTGCCCGGCGTTCGACGGCCCGGGCACCGAGGTTGATCAGCAGGCCGAGTATTCCGGTCACCATCACCAGCGCGTACATCTCGGGCACCGCCTGCGAGGTCTGGGCGACGGCGATGCGGGCGCCCAGACCGGGTGTGCCGATGATCAGTTCGGCCGTGATGGCGAGGATCAGGGCGACGGCGGCGGCCAGCCGCACGCCGGTCATGACATAGGGCAGGGCGGTGGGCCACACCACGTGGCGGACGCGGGCCCAGGGGCCCAGGCCGTAGCTGCGGGCCGTCTGGTCGGCGACCGGGTCGACGTCGTGCGCCCCGTACAGCACCTGGATGAGCACCTGCCAGAAGGCGGCGTAGACGACCAGCAGCAGGGTGGAGCGCAGGTCGCTGCCGTACAGGAGCACGGCGAGCGGGATCAGCGCGACCGAGGGGATGGGCCGCAGGAACTCGATGGTCGAGGCGGTCACGTCGCTCAGCCTGGGCACGACGGTGAGGACCACCCCGACGGTGATGCCGGCGGCCACGGCGATGAGCAGTCCGAGCGCCCAGCCGGTGAGGGTGTCGCCGAGGGCGGACCAGAAGGCCGCGTCGGCCAGTTCCTCACCGAGGGCGCCGATGATGCGGCTGGCCGGCGGGAGGTAGTCGGCCGACACGACACCCACGCGGGGCAGCACTTCCAGCAGGATCAGGAAGCCGGCCAGGCCGGCCAGGCCGAGCGCGGCGTTGACCGCGCCCGGCCGGGGTCCGGCCGGGCTCGCGGCGTTATCGGGGACGGGGGTGGGTGCGGTCACGGCAGCAGCGCGTCCAGGTCGGGCTCGGTGCTGAAGAGGCCGTCGTTCGCGCCCAGTTCGGCAAGGGTGTCCAGGGAGGCGCGGTTGGGCTCGGTGGGCCACTTGGGCAGGGTGATCTCCGACAGCAGGTCGGCGGGGATCTTGGTGTAGGAGGAGAGGATCTCGCGGACCTCGTCCGGGTTGTTGTTGGCGTAGGCGAGGGACGCCTTGGTGGCCTCCTGGAACTTCGCCACCAGTTCCGGGTTCTTCTCCGCGTACTCGGCGGAGGCGAAGTACACCGCGACGGTGAGGTCGGGGGCGAGGTCCACGAAGTTGGAGGCGATGACCCGGCCGCCCTGGCTCTTGACCACGGCCAGCGCGGGCTCGACCACCCAGGCGGCGTCGATCTGCCCCTGGTCCAGTGCCGCGGGCATCTGGTCGAAGGCCATCTCCACGAACTCGACGGCGTCCGGGTCGCCGCCGGCCTTGCGGACGGACTCGCGCACCGAGGTGTCGCCGATGTTCTTGAGGGTGTTGACCGCGACCTTCTTGCCCTCCAGGTCCGCGGCCGACTCCAGCGGGCTGTCCCCCTTCACGACGATGCCGCCGAAGTCCGCGCCGTCCTCGCCGGTGGAGGCGACGCCGTTGGCCACGGCCTTGACCGGCACGTTGTTGCTCTGCGCGAGCATCAGGGAGGTCACGTTGGAGAAGCCGAACTGGTACTGGCCGCTGGTGACGCCCGGCACGATGGCCGCCCCGCCCTGGGCGGTGACGAGGTTGAGCTCGATGCCCTGCTCCTCGTAGAAGCCCTGCTCCACGCCGAGGTAGATGGGGGCGACATCGACGATCGGGATGACCGCGAGGTCGATGGTGGTGGTGTCCCCGTCGCCCGAGGAGTCCGCGGGCTCCGCGGAGTCGGAGGAACCGCAGGCCGCGGTGACGGATACCAGGAGAGCGGCGGCAACGAGGCCGACGAGCGGACGGCGCATGGAAACCCCTAGGAGGTGCGGGAGCGAGAAAGCGGAGCGCGGAAGCGTTCGCTGGTCGCACGGAAGTTCTCACCGAGAACATAGGGAGGCGCCTGCCCGGCGGTCAACAGTTCTGCGGTCTCGGATTGACCTCGACACTTACTCCGCCGTAACGTCCCCTCCGCACACCTGTGCTCATCACACACACTTACGGGGACGTCGTTTCATGAGCGACCGGATACGCGAGCCGCACTTCGTCCAGTCCTTCGAGCGGGGACTGGCCGTCATCCGCGCGTTCACCGCCCGCGACCCCGAGCTGACGCTCAGCGAGGTGGCGCGGGCCTGCGACCTGACCCGGGCCGCCGCCCGCCGGTTCCTGCTCACCCTCGTCGACCTGGGCTACGTGCACACCGACGGCAGGCTCTTCCGGCTCAGCCCTCGCGTCCTGGAGCTCGGCTACGCCTACCTCTCCAGCCTCTCGCTGCCCGACATCGCCGAACCCCACCTGGAACGCCTGGTCGCCGAGGTCCGCGAATCCTCCTCGGTCTGCGTGCTGGACGGCGAGGACATCGTCTACGTCGGCCGGGTCATGACCAGCAGGATCATGACCGTCTCGATCACCGTCGGCACCCGCTTCCCCGCCCTGGCGACCTCCGTCGGCCGGGTGCTGGTCGCCCACCTGCCCGACGAGGAGATCGAACGGCGGCTGCGGGACGCTCAGCTGCGCGCGATCACCCCGCACACCATCACCACACCGGAGCGCCTTCGCGACGAGCTGCGGCTGGTCCGCAAGCAGGGCTACGCGATCGTCGACCAGGAGCTTGAGCTCGGACTGCGCTCGGTGGCGGCTCCCGTCCGGGACCGGGAGGGCACCGTCGTGGCGGCGGTCAACATACCGGCGCACGCCGGCCGCGACACGGTCGATTCCCTCCGCCGCACCCTGCTCCCCCCGCTGCTGGCCACCGTGGCCCGTATCGAGGCCGACCTGCGCGCGGCCCGCACCCGGCACTGACGCCGCGCCGGATGCCGCAGCCGATCCTCGCGACTACACTGGGTGACATGCCCAGGGAATCCGTCTCCCCGCCCGTCGTCGCCCGCCACGACCCCGCCTGGCAGACCCGGGGCAGCGCGCTGGCGCACGAGCTGCGCCAGGCCCTCGCCCCTCGCGCCCTGCGCGTGGAGCACATCGGCAGCACGGCGATCCCCGGCATGGCGGCCAAGCCGGTCCTGGACCTCCAGATCAGCGTGCGGGAGCTGCGGGAGGCGGCGCGCGCCTTCGACCGGCCCCTGGCCGAGCGCGGCTTCGCGCGGACCGTCTTCGAGCAGGACCACGTACCCGCCGGGCGCGAGGACCCCCCGGAACTGTGGAGAAAGCGCGTATGGACCCGCCGCGCCCACCCGGGCGGCGACGTCAACCTGCACGCCCGGGTCATCGACGCGCCCAACGAGCGGCTCGCCCTGCTGTTCCGCGACTGGTTCCGGGCCCACCCCGAGGCCGTCCCCGCCTACGCGCGCTTCAAGAGCCTGCTGGCCGACGCGGTCGGCGACCCCGGCCTCTACACCGACGTCAAGGACCCGGTGGTCGACCTGATCGTCACCGTCGCCGAGTCCTGGGCCGCCGACACCTCCTGGACCCCTCCCCCACCCCTGTGACAGACCGTCACCCGGCGTCGGCCCCCGGCCTCATCCGGCGCGAACGTGGAACCGCACCGGTTCCGCGAGCACGTCCCGGGCTCCCCGCGGGTCGGCGAACCGCTGGGCGAACCATTGCTCCCGGTACTGGGCCCTGAACCCGCGAGGAGTCCGCGATTTCCGGGCCCGGTATCGCGGATGAATCCAGGTGCGGGACGTTCGACGAGTCCTTCCCCCGAAGGCCACTCTCAAGATCACCTTGTCAAGAAGGGGTAGGGAGGCGGCACCCCCCGTGACCGCACCGGGCGACTGCCCGGCTGCCCCCGTCTCCGCCCACTGTTCCTCCGGCACACCCTCCGCACTGCTGCACAGTAGCCGCGGTCCGTGCCACGTCCGATTCCGGCCCCGCCCGGCGGACCGCGGAAGAATCCTGGGGCACGGGTTCACGCGGAGGGCCGTTCGAGGCTCGTACTGGGAAACGGGCCCTCTCCGGCTCCGGCCCGTGCGCGAGAAAGGGTGCGTACATGGACACGGCAACGGCCGTCGTCACCATCGCCTGGGTTTTCATCGTCAAGTTGTCGGCCCTGCTGGCCATATGGCTGCGGCTGCGGTGGCGTGCCCGTCAGGAGCTCACCCGGCGGCGTCACGTGAGCGGAGTCGCCGCGGCGATCGGCAGGGGAGGGCGGCTGGAACTCGACGAGGAGTTCCCCGACGGCCACCGGGTGCGCATGACGATCACCCGCCCGGAGAACGCAGAGGAGAAGCAGGCAGCGTGACCGACCAGGACTTCGGGGACGGCACCGACCGTCCCGCACTGACCGCTCCCTCGACCGGTGAGGCCGCACGCCACGAGCGAAGACAAGCCCGCCTCGCGACGGACGAGGAATTCTCGGCCTTCTACCGCGCGGACATCAGCCGCTTAGCAGGCTTCCTCATGTGGCTCGGTGCCGGCGCCGCCACGGCCGCGGACATCGCCCAGGAGACCATGACCAAGGCATACCGCCGCTGGCCCGACCTGGAGAATCCGGCCGCATGGGTCCGCACCGTCGCCTCCCGGGCACTCGTCCGCAGGATCTCCGATGTCCGCGAACACCCCGTCGGCTCCCTGCCCGAACCCAGCCCTCTGCTGCCCCACCCTGACAGCACCGCGCAATGGGAGGAGCACCAGGAGACCCTGCGCGTGCTGCGCCGCCTCCCGCCCCGGCAGCGGCAGGTGCTGGCCTGGACCCTCGACGGTTACACGCCCGCGGAGATCGCCCGCGAACTGCGCATGACCCCCGAGGCCGTGCGGGCCAACCTGATGAAGGCCCGCCGCGCCGCCGCCCGGCACCTGAAGCAACGAGAGGAGGGACAGTGACTCACCGCCCTCGGCCCCGGGGCCGGAACGAGACCCCGGCCCGCCGGCTCGCCCGGCACCACGAGAGCTTCCTCGCAGAGCTCGGCGGCTTACTGGACATCGAGGCCGGGCTCCGCGACGTCCTGCTCCAGTCCCGCCACGACTCCTTCACCGACGACCTCGCCGGCCACCTGGACATCGAGGCCGGCCTCTCGGCCGTCCTTCCCGCCCCCTCCATACCGGCGGAAGACCTCCCGGGACCGCCTGACCCGGCAGCCCTCGCCTCCCTCCCCGACTCCGCGGACGTCACGCGCTTCCTGCTGTCCGTCAGCTCGCACGACCGCATCACCCTGCGCCGCCACCCCGGCGTGCTCGCGGCGTGCCGGCTGCGCGAACACGCACGCCACCTCGAACACACCCTGCTGCTCGCCTACGCCAGGTCCCGCGACCTCACCCGCACCCTGGACAACGCGCGCTACCAGCGGGTCCGCGAGCTGGTCCGCACCCTGGCCACCGACCTCGACCTGGGCCTGGCCCGCTCGCGCGGCTTCGACCCCGAGGAGGTGCTCGGCCTCGTCGGCGAGTACGGCCTCGCCCTCGCACGGGCCCTCCGCTCCGAACTGGTCCGTGACCTCAGCCAGGCCCACGCGCGCGCCCTCGCACTGGACCGGGACGTGGACCTGGACTTCGCCCGCACCCTGACCCGCACCCTCACCCGCGACCTGGGTCAGGCCCGCGACCGGGCCCGCAGCATGGGCCGGGTCTGCTCCACCGAGGTGCGGCTGGCCATCGGCGCGGCTCTGGGGCAGCCGCTCCCCGATCTGGACGACAGCACGGTGACCACGTTCCTGGACGACTTCACCTCGTCCGACCTGCGGGACACCGACCTCACCGGGGTGAGCCTCGAAGGGGTGCGGTGGTCCGAGACGGGGACCAGGTGGCCGGACGGCACGGATGTCGAGGACCTCAAGTCCCGCTCCGAGGAGGCCGCCGACGAGCGGGGCGTCCTCGTCATCCGCTCCGGCACCGCCAC
This sequence comes from Streptomyces sodiiphilus, assembly GCF_039529215.1. NCBI lineage: Bacteria > Bacillati > Actinomycetota > Actinomycetes > Kitasatosporales > Streptomycetaceae > Streptomyces > Streptomyces sodiiphilus. The sequence continues at coordinate 132,477 of NZ_BAAAMJ010000010.1, forward strand.
CGTCCGCGACCTGGCGGGCCTCTTCTGACCGGGACCGGGCCCTGGAACCGCGAGCTCGTCGACGCTTCAGGGCCCGGTCCACATCACCCCTCACGCTCAGTCATGATGCGAGGTGGTGGGGGGAAGGGTTGGGGCATGCAGCAGCGATCCGGCGAGGCCGCGCTCACCGCAGCGGCCCGGGCCCAGTGCGACGTCCTCACCCCGGCACAGCTCCGCGCGCACGGCGTGGCCGAGAGCACCGCCCGGCACCGCTGCCGCCCCGGCGGCCCGTGGCAGCGACCGCTGCCCCGGACCGTCGTGCTGCACAGCGGACCGCTCAGCTGGGAGCAGCGCTGCTGGGCGGCGGTGCTCTACGGCGAGGTGCGGGGACGGGCTGCCCTCACCGGCAGGACGGCGCTCGCCCTCCACCGCCTGACGGCGGTGCCCGCGCCGGAGAACCTGAGACGCGTCAACATCCTGGTGCCGCGCGCCGCCAAGACGCAGACCCGGCGCGCGGGGTGGTCCGGCGGTGAGGTCGTCGTCCACCGCACCCGGCGGATGCCGCCCCGGGTGCGGATGAACGCCGGCCTGCCCGTCGCCCCGCTGGCCCGCGCCGTCGCCGACGCGGTGAGCGGCGGCGAGCCGGGCGGCGGGCCGGGGCCGGAGGCGGCGGTGTACGAGGCGGTGCAGGCCCGGGGCGTCGCCCCGGCGGCGATCGCGGCGGAGCTGCGCGAGGGACGCCGGGCCGCGCCGGGGTGGCTGCGCGAGGCGCTGGCCGACCTCGGCGCGGGCGTCCGCTCCCCGGCGGAGAGCCGGGCCCGCCGCGCCCTGACGGCAGCCGGGCTGCCGCTCGCGCTGTGGAACGTCCGTCTGCACCTGGACGGGCAGTGGCTCGCCGACCCGGACGCGTACTGGCCCCGGGCGGGGGTGCTGCTGGAGGTGGACTCGGTGGCTCACCACACCTCGCAGGACGGGTGGGAACGCACCATGGCACGCCACAACCGCATCGAGGCGGTAGGGCTGAAGGTGCTGCACGCGTCCCCCCGCCAGCTCCGCACCGACCCGGGCGCGGTCGTCGCGGCGGTGCGGCAGGCGCTGGCGGGAGGGCCGTACGGGCCGTGGGCACGGGTGACAGTGCGGCCGCCCCGGTGAGGGAGGCCCGGTGAAGGGGGAACCGAGAGGGCGGAACCGTAAGGGGGATCAGTCCGGTTTCACCTCCGCCCAGACGATCTTGCCGGGCTCGCCGTCGGGGCGCGGGATCACACCCCAGCGGTGGGACAGCAGCGAGACGAGCAGCAGGCCACGGCCCGACTCCGCGTCGGGGTCGGGGACAGGGACGGACCGGCCCAGAGCGGGCTTGGTCCAGATCCGGCTGTCGGTGACCTCGACCCGGATGAGCCCGTGCGGCAGCGACAGATGCAGGTGGAAGTCCCGGTCGGGCAGGCGGCCGTGACTCACCGCGTTGGCGGCCAGCTCGGCCGCGATGAGCGTCACGGTCTCGTTGACCGTGCCGGTGTAGGGGTGCCCCCACTCGGACAGCCGGTGCGACACCAGCCGCCGGGCCAGACGCGCACCGCGCGGCGTGGAGGAGAACCACATCGCGAAACGGTCAGGGGCGCACGAGCAACCCGGAAGCGCCGTCAGCCGTGAGGGGGGATTTTCGGTCGTCATGCGGACAAGCCTTGCGGCCGGTGTTTAGCCTGGCCAGCACCAACGAGAGCACTGATGGTAGCTGCGCGGGCACGGGGAGTGCGATGTCGGGAGTGTCGGCCGAGCACGGCGGCCGGAGGCGGAAAGGCGGCAGGAGATGGCGAGTTCGGGACGGCCGGAACTTCCGGAGGGCGGGGACTCCGGGTCGTTTCTGCGTAGCTTCGGCAGGCAGGTGAAGATCTTCCGGGAGCGGGCCGGGCTCACGCAGGTGGAGCTGGGGAGGGAGGTCGGGTACGGGGAGGATCAGATCGGGGCGGTGGAGCAGGGCAAGCGCATCCCCAAGCCGGAGTTCGTCGACCGGGTGGACCACGTCCTGAACGCTGGCGGGGTTCTGATGGCGATGAAGGGGGAGATCGCCCGGGTCCGGTACCCGGCGTTCTTCCGGGGGGCGGCGAGAGCTGAGGCGGAGGCCGCTGAACTTCACGTGTACGCCAGCCACGTCGTTCCTGGTCTTCTGCAGACCGAGGACTACTCGCGAGCCATCCTGGCAATGCGACGCCCAGTTCTGGACGAGGAGACCATTGAGCAACGCGTCTCGGCACGATTGGCGCGTCAGGAGATCTTCTCCCGGCATCCGGCCCCGCTGATGAGCTTCGTCATCGAAGAAGTGATGCTCTACCGCCGATTCGGCGGCGCAAGAGTGATGCGGGGACAGTTGGAACAGCTCCTGCTGTTCGGACAGAAGCGGCACGTGGAGATCCAGGTGATGCCCACACACCGCGAGGACAACGCGGGTGTCGACGGGCCGTTCACACTACTGATCCCGGAGAGTGGCGAGCAAATCGCTTACATGGAAGGGCAAGGCCGTAGCATCCTCGTTACGGAAAGACAGGAAGTACGCGCCATCGCCTCACGCTATGGGATCATCCGAGCACAGGCGCTCACCCCGCGTGAGTCGCTGATCTTCATCGAGAAGCTGCTAGGAGAACTATGAGCATGGAAGAGACCGCACCGGCTGCACACCAGCTCGTCTGGGGCAAGAGCAGCTACAGCGGCGCCGAGGGCGGCGAATGCATCGAGGTTGCCGCCTCTCCCAAGACTCTGCACGTGCGCGACTCCAAGGACACGACGGGCCCAATCCTGTCGTTCGGCGCGGCTGAGTGGACGACTTTCGTGGACTTCGCCGCACGCAGCTGAACCACCGGCAGCACACGGCGCCCCGGCACCAACCGCCGGGGCGCCTCCCATGGCACAACCCCCATGCGCTGCCCTCACTCCGGACCGCCCGGCAACCTCGGCGCACCGGACGGGGTTCGCACGCAGCTCGTTGACCCGCTCACGAAGACACTTGGGAGTGAGATTGATGAACGGCGAAGCACGCGAAGACCGTCGGCGACAGCTGACGTGGCACAAGAGCAGCTACAGCGCGGGGGACGTCGGCGAGTGCGTCGAGGTCGCCGTCCACTGGCACACCAGCAGCTACAGCGGCAGCGAAGGGGGCCAGTGCGTCGAGGTCGCCACCTGTCCCGGCACCTTTCATGTCCGCGACTCCAAGGACACGACGGGTCCGGTCCTGTCCTTCGGCGCTCCGCAGTGGGCCGCCTTCACAGGCTTTGCCGCGCGCAGTTGAACCACCGGCGGCAAGAGGCATGCGTCCGGAGCCCTGCTCGCGTGCTGTGTCCTCAACTCCCCCTGGAACTCTCTGCCGTGGCTGCTCACCCGAGACAGTCGTGCCGACTGTCCTGGCACGTCCCCGGGTGCTCGGCCAAACGCGCCGGTTCCGCCCCGCGCGGGGCGGGCCGGAACCGGGACCGTTCAGGGGCGAGGGGTTGCCCCGGCCGGGTCAGTCGAAGGGCTGGAGGGTGATGTAGGCGTGCTGCGGGTCGCCGTCGTGGACGAGCGACTCGTGGGCGCCGACGTCGTCGAAGGCGAAGGCGTAGGCCTTGCCGTCGGCCATGGCCTCGTGGACCAGCCGGGCGTAGTGGTTGGTGTCCGGGTCCTGGTAGAAGCCGTCCGAGGTGCTGTCGGGCTGCTCGGAGTTGGTGAGCAGCGTGGTGCGGTGGAAGCCGGCGCACAGGGTGCGGGCCAGCGGGCCGCGGACCTCGTCGTTGGGAGCGTCGAGCTGCTTGTGGCAGCCGAAGATGCTGTCGCTGTCGGGCTTCTCGAAGCTGGTGACGACCGAGCCGGAGGCGTCGGTGAAGTTCATGACGTCACCGGTGACCGTGCCGTGGTACTTCAGGTCCGGCTGGTGCGTGAAGGGGGTGACGGTCAGCGTCGCGCCGCGGTAGTGGTCCCAGACGCGGTCGGCGTAGGCGTCCATCGCGTCGGCGGCGATGTCGCCGGTGCCGATGCCGTGGCCCGGGGAAAGCGCGCGCAGCACGGTGCCGTCGGCGCGGGTGTGGATCAGGCCGGACCAGCCGGGCTGGTTCCGCAGCTCGTCGAAGAACCGGTTGTAGGCACCGGGCTTGAGCGTGCCGGTGGTCTTCGTCGTGCCGTCGGAGCCCTGGACGCCGACCGAGTAGGGGGCGGAGAACATGTCCACCTGGGTGCTGTTGATCCACAGCCCGGAGTCGTTGAGCGTGTACTCGGTCCAGTTGAACAGGGTGTCCCGGTTGGGGTCGCTCGGGTTCTGCACGGCGGGCTGGACGAGTCCGCCGGTGGTGAGCCTGAAGTCGAGCTTCTCGCCGTAGGAGTAGTAGACGCGGCCGGAGAACTTGGGCAGCCGCAGCGTCATGGACTCCCCGGCGGCCGGGCCCTCGATCGCGGCGTCGGGGGCGGGGACGGGCGGGTCGCCGCCCTCGGGCCAGGGGTGGAAGGTTCCGTTCTCGTCCGCCCAGCCCTGCCGGCCGCTGGCCAGGTCGGTGCCGAGGTTGTAGACGTAGATCTGCTCCCCGCGGCCGGAGTTGTTCTCCAGGGTGAGCGGGATGGTGTCGGGTATCGAGGCCCCGGCGCTGGACAGCACGCCGGCGGCGGTGAAGCCCGCGCCGGCGACCGCGGCGGCGGCCAGCGTCGCCAGCAGCTTCTTCATGGCACGCACGGTTCTCCTCCTCGTGAATCGTTCGGTGTGGGGGCACGCGAGGTTCGGGCGCCGTATGACAAGCCCTGTGGGGAGGGCTGTGGGGGTGTCGGCTACTCAGGCGAGGCACACCGGCGGCAGGCAGCCGCCGACGGCCCGGAGGGCGGAGACCCTCCGGAGCTGAGAGCGCTCTCAACCCTACGGACGGAGATCGGGACGTCAAGGGATTCCCGAGTAAAGGTCTGAACCTTCTCGCACACCGGCCGGGAAGCACGCTCCCGACCGAGCGTTCAGGTAGACGCGATCTACAGAGATTCGATCTACATAAAGGGGTCACACGCGCCGGGGCGGCCCCCCGGGGCGACCGGGCGGGATACTGGGCGTATCGTCGCGAGAAGGGAAAACCGGGCATGGATGTCTCTCCCCGCTCCGGGAACATGCTCGGCCGGCTGCTGCTCGACAGTCACCTGCTGACGCTCGAACAGCTCCCGCAGCGGCTGGCCGAGCGGGCGGCGGAGGGCGGGTTCACGGATGCCCGGATCTATCTGTGCGACCTCCAGCAGACGGTGCTGCGGCTGCTGACCGGCGCGGGCGAGGACGGCCGGCGGGAGACATCCGGGGAGGAGACGGAGCTGCGCATCGACGGGACGGTGGCCGGGCGGGCGTTCCAGCACGGCCGCATCCAGCCGGTGCCGCTCCCGGGCGGCCGGTCCGGCTACCACTGGTGGGTGCCGCTGCTGGACGGCACCGAGCGGCTGGGCATGCTGCGGGTGACCACCGGCGACGACGCCGACCGGACCCGGGAGCAGGTGCAGTGCCTGGCGGCGCTGGTGGCGCTGATCGTGGTCGCCAAGACGGGCCACTCCGACGCCCACGCCCGGATGATCCGCACCCGGCCGATGTCCCCGGCGGCGGAGATGCAGTGGAACCTGATGCCGCCGCGCACGTTCGCCGACGCCCGGGTGGTGATCTCGGCGATGCTGGAGCCGGCCTACCAGCTGGGCGGGGACGCCTTCGACTACAGCACGTCCGGTGACATCCTCCATCTGGCCGTGTTCGACGCGATGGGGCACGACACCACCGCCGGGCTCACCGCCAACCTCGCGGTGGCCGCCTGCCGGGCGCACCGGCGGCGCGGTGCGGATCTGGCCGAGACCGCCGAGGCGATCGAGAACACGCTGGTCGCCCAGCTCGGCCCGATGCGCTTCGCCACCGCCGTGCTCGCCGACCTCGACACCCGCACCGGCGTGATCACCTGGGTCAACCACGGCCATCACCCGCCTGTCCTGATCCGGGGCGGGCGGGTGACGGGTGAGCTGGCCTGCCCGCCCGCTCCCCCGCTGGGCACCGATCTGGGCCTGCCGCCGGTGCCGTGCAGCCGGCGGCTGGAGCCCGGCGACCGGCTGCTGTTCTACACCGACGGGTTGATCGAGGCCCGGGACGCCTCGGGGCAGGAGTTCGGTCTGGAGCGGTTCACCGATTTCGTGGTCCGGCAGCACGCCGACGGTCTGTCCGCCCCGGAGACGCTGCGGCGGCTGCTGCGCAGCGTGGTGGAGTACCACCAGGGGCGCCTGGAGGACGACGCCACGGTGCTGCTCGTGGAGTGGCACGGCAACGCGCCGTTCGCCCCCGGCGAGGTGGAGATGCTCACGGGCCTGCCGGAGCAGTGAGGGGCGGCCCGCCGGGCCCGGTGGTGCGCAGCAGGGTGGCGCACAGGGTCAGGCCGGGGCCGAAGGCCATGGCCACCACCGGGGAACCGGGCGGCGGTGCTCCGTTCCGCAGCAGCCGGTCGAGGATGAGCAGCACGGTCGGCGAGGAGCAGTTGCCCAGCTCGGCGAGGACGGCCCGGGAGGGGCCCAGGGCCTCTGCCGGCAGGGCGAGTTCGGTCTCGACGGTGTCCAGGATGCGGGGTCCGCCGGGGTGCACCGCCCAGCCGGCCACGTCGGGCAGGGCCAGGCCGTTGCGGTGCAGCAGGTCCTCGACGGCCGGGCGGACGTGCTTGGCCAGGATGTCCGGTACCCGCGCGGTCAGTCCCATCCGGAAGCCGTGGTCGGTGACGGTCCAGGTCATCTCGTCGCGGCCGGACGGGTCGGTGAGCGAGGCGGTGTCCACGACGCCCAGGCCGGGCGCGGCGGCGGGCCCGGGGCCGCCGCCGGGCGGGCCGGGTTGCAGGACGACGGCCGCCGCGGCGTCGCCGAACAGGGCGTGGCAGACGACCTGCTGGGGGTCCGTGGTGGGCGGCTGGAGGTGCAGCGAGGTCAGTTCCAGGCACAGCAGCACGGCGGGCCGCCGGTGGGTGCGCACGTAGTCGGCGGTGCCGCGCAGCGCGGGGAGCGCCGCGTAGCAGCCCATGTGGCCCACCAGGAGGCGCTGGGCGTCGGGGCGCAGCCCCAGGGAGGCCGCCAGTTCGATGTCCAGCCCGGGGGTGCTGTAGCCGGTGCAGGAGGCGACGGTGAGCAGGCCGACGTCCTCGGGGGCGAGGCCGGCGCCGGCCAGCGCCCGGGTGACGGCGCGGTGCCCCAGCGGGGGCGCCTGTTCGGCGTAGCGGCGCATGCGGGCGGCGGTGGTCCAGCCGGAGATGTCCTCGTGGCGGGGGTCGGCGACGGTGTGGCGGCGCCGGACGCCGGCGCCGGAGAAGATGCGGCCGGCGATGCGGCTGCCGGCGAAGTGACCGGCGAAGAAGCCGTTCCACAGGTCCTCGTGGTCCACGCCGGGGGGCGTCGCGGTGCCGACCGCGGTGATCGCGCAGCTCACCACCGGGGTACCTGCGCGTCCCGGTCGGGGTCGTCCTGGAGGGCGGCGGTGCCCAGCCAGTCGGCGCACACGTCGGAGGTGGCGGGCTGCAGGGCGCCGCAGCGGGCGTCGCGGTAGAGGCGTTCGAGGGGGTGGCCCCGGCGGGTGGCGGAGGCACCGGCGGCCTCCAGGACGGAGGAGGCGACCTCGGCGGCGGTGTCGCCGGCGGTGAGCTTGGCCCGCCAGACCCACCGGTTGGTCTCCGGGGTGCCGGGCTGCTCGGTGACGCGCCGGGCGGCCTCGGCGACGACCAGTCCCGCGGCGGCGACGGCGGCGTCGGCGCGGCCGACGCGGGCCCGGACGGCCGGCAGGGTGTGCAGCCCGCGGTCGCGCAGGTGGCTGACGGCCTCCTGGAGGGCCGCGCGGGCGACGCCGACGTAGACGGCGGAGTAGGAGGCGACCAGCCACTGCGGCATGACCTGGGCAAGGAGCACGGCGAGCCCTTCGAGGCCGCCCAGCAGCGCGTCCGGGCCGACCTCGGCGTCGAGGTGGAGGTCGTGGCTGCCGGTGGCGCGCATGCCCAGGGAGTCCCAGGTGTGCTCGACGCGGACGCCCTCGCCGGCGGGAACCAGGAAGTAGGAGATCCTCGGTTCGTCCGAGCCGGCGTCCCGGGCGGCCACGAGGTAGGCGTCGGCGTGTCCGGCGCCGGAGACGAAGGTCTTGGCGCCGGTGACGCGGTATCCGGAGCCGGTGCGGTGATAGGCGGTGGTGATCTGCGACAGCCGGGAGCCTGCGCCGCGTTCGCTCATCGCGACGGCGTACAGGGCTCCTTCGGCGGCGCGGGCCAGGACCCGGTCGCGGGCGGCGAAGAAGCTGTCGGGGGCGCCGAGCTGCCGTACCAGGTCGTCGGGGGTGTGGGCGAGGGCGCCGGTCACCGAGGCGTGCATGTTGAAGATCAGGGCGGTGGCTCCGGCGCCGGCGCCGAGTTCGGTGGCGACGGCGGCATAGTCGGCGAAGGTCGCGCCGCAGCCGCCGAGCCGGGCCGGGGCCAGCAGGCCGAGCAGGCCGTGGGCGCGCAGGTCGGCGAAGTCGTCGGCGGGGAAGGAGCCCGAGGCGTCGTGGTGCCCGGCGCGGGCGGCGAAGCGGGGGGCGAGGTCACGGGCGCGGGCCAGGGCCCGGGCGGGGTCGGCGGGCGGGTCCGGACGGCTGTCGCGGTGCTGGGCGGCGGACGCGGTCGGCAGGGTCACTCACATCTCCTTGCGGCCTCTCCCCTGGAACAGCACGGCGGTGGTCGGTGCCGGAACCATCCGGACCGCCTTCTTCCATCCGGCGGACCATGCCAGGAGGTCGGTCATCGACGGACGAATACCCCACAGCCCCACCCGTACACCGTGCCGGGCGCACTCCGTGACGAGCTGTCGGCGGTCCACCAGGAGCGCGGGGTCGTGCACGCCGCGCGGCGCGAGGCCCGGGATCCGTTCGGCGACGGTGATCGCGAGGACTCTGCAGATGGCCGTCGCGGCGAGCGCGTCGAGCACCAGAAGACCACCCGGACGCAGTAGCCGGCAGGCTTCGGCGACGGCTCGCGGCAGGTCGGGGACGTGTTCCAGGATCTCCCCGGCGAGCACCACGTCCGCGCAGCCGTCGGCGAGCGGGACCCGCAGGACGTCGGCGCGCACCGGCCGCACGCCGTGGGCGGCCGCCTGGGCGAGGGCGCTGGCCGACAGGTCGACGCCGATGTGCCGGTAGCCGAGGCCCATCAAGTGGGGGGCCGTCAGACCGCCGCCGCACGCGAGGTCGACCAGCACCGCGCCGTCGCGCCCCGCGGGCGGGACCAGGCGGGCGCGGGCGGCGGCCAGCCAGTGCAGCGCGGCGAACGCGCCGCGCGGGCGCCACCACTGGTCGGCCAGCCTCTCGTAGAGCCGGGGGTCGTTGGGCGGCAGGGGCGGCGGGGCGGGTCGGTGCGGGCGTGGCATGGGGCCAGGCTGGCACACTCGCTGACCATGCGGCAGTTGGCGGACACGGCACGGGATCTGGTGGCGGCCTCACATCCGCTGCCGGTGCTGGCGGTCACCTCGGTCGCCGCCGGGCTGGCGGCCGGCTCGGGACACGGGACGGGCGGGATGGTGACGGTCACCGCCGCGGTGCTGGCCGGGCAGTTGTCGGTGGGCTGGCTCAACGACCTGGCCGACGCCGGGCGGGACGCCCGGACGGGCCGGGCCGGGAAGCCGGTGGCCGAGGGCCGGCTGGGGGTGCCGCTGATGCGGGCCGCGGTGGTGGCCGCCGCGCTGGCGGCGGTGGTGCTGTCGCTGCTCGCCGGGCCGCTCGCGGCAGCCGCGCACATTCTGGCGCTGGTCTCGGCCTGGGCCTACGACCTGGGGCTGAAGGCGACGAGGTGGTCGGTGGTGCCCTACGCGGTGTCGTTCGGGCTGCTGCCGGCCTTCGTGGTCCTGGCACTGCCCGGGCAGCCGGTGCCGCCGTGGTGGCTGGTGACGGCCGGGGCGGTGCTCGGCTGTGCGGCGCACTTCGTGAACGCGCTGCCGGATCTGGCCGACGACGCGGCGGTGGGCGTGCGCGGGCTGCCGCACCGGCTGGGCGCGGCCCGCAGCCGCGCGGCGGCCGCCGTTCTGGTGCTGGCCGCCACGGGGCTGCTGGTGCTGGGCCCGCCCGGCGCCCTGTCGGATGTGCGGCTGCTGGCGCTGCCGGCGGCGGTGCTGACCGTCGGCACGGGCCTGCTGCTGGGCCGCAGGCCCGGATCCAGGGCAGCGTTCCACGCGGTGCTGCTGGTGGCGGTGATGAACGTGGCGCTGCTGGTGTCCGCCGGGGTGCCGGCGGGCTGAGCGGCGCCGGGCTCACTCCTCGGCGGCCTGCCCGTCGCCGGTGCCGCCGGTGCCGCTGGTCCGGGCCTGGGCGCCGTGCGGGGTGAACCGGGCCTCCAGCATGCCGCTCACCACGCGGGTCTGGAAGACGGGCTGGGGTGCGGTGGCGGGGCCCTTCACGTTGTAGCCGTCGGACAGCCGGAAGGTGCTGCCGTGCCAGGGGCACTCGACGCAGCCGTCGGCCACCTTGCCCTGGGAGAGCGGTCCGGCCAGGTGGCTGCACCGGTCGGCGAGGACGTGCGCGGTCTGCGGGTTCTCCGCGACGACCACCACGGGGACCTCGCCCACGGTGCGGCGCACCGGCTCTCCGACGGGGAACTGCGACATCGAGCCCAGTTCGTGCCAGCCGGGCTCGACGATGTAGGGGACCTGCTCGGCGTGGTTGGCCCCGGCGGCCTGCCGGTACGCCAGGTGGCCGCCGAGGGAGCCGCTGACGCCGACCAGGGTCAGCCCGGTGAAGCTCAGCGTGCGGCCCAGCCGGCGCCGGCCGCCGATCCGGGCGGCCAGCGATCCGCCGTACAGGGCGACGGCGGTGACGTTGAGCACGGCGTGCACGAGTCCGACGCGCATGTGCGGCTTGTGGAGTTCGGCCCAGTCCGCCCAGCCGCTGATCGCGGCCGGCGCGGCCCCGGCCAGGCCCACGCCGACCAGGGCGTCGGCGGCGCGGTGCTCGCCGGGCATCAGGTCCAGGGCCGCGGCGGACAGCCAGGCTCCGATGGGCACCTGGACCGCGATGGGGTGGAAGGGGTGGCCCAGCTGGCGGCCGTGCAGGAGGTCGCGTCCGCCCCGCGGGATCCGCCGCACCCGGCGGCGGATGGGCGGCAGCAGCGGGTCGAGCCGGGTGTCGGATTCGAGCCGTTCCACGGCGGTCAGTACTCTGCCGGGCTCGTCGGTGCGGGGGGCGGGCGGGGCAATCGCGGAGAACAGGGAGAAGATCCGTGAAATGCGCATATCGGCGTGTTCCCGGATCGTTTCCCGGTGAAACGCCCCCGGTGCGGCGACCGCGGTGGCACCGGGGGCGTGGCGGAGGGGATGCCGGTCAGCGGCCGGTGAGGTCCTCCCGGTCGATGTCGGCGGCCTCCATCTCGTCCATGAGTTCGTGGCCGAGGTCCGACAGGCCCTCGGGCCGGTCCGAACGGGCGGCCCGGCGGTCCCGCTCGGTGTGCGGCGCGGCGGGGTCGGGGCCGGCCTCGCTGGCCTTGCCGGTCTTCGGACGGTTCTCCTCGGGCACGGTCATGTCGCCTCCGGCGTGGTGTGTCTGTGCGTGCGCGGTCCGGTCCGCAGTACCCGGCCGGGCCGCCGTCAACCGTCCGGCCGAGCGCCCCGGGCGGCCGGCGGGCGGGGGAAGACGCAGTCGCCGCAGACGCCACCCCCGGGAACGCGGTAGTACAGGCAGCACGAGCAGCGGCGGAAGCCCGTGCCGGTGAGGGAGCCGGTGTTCCGCAGGCCGGGCATGGCCAGCAGGGCGGCCACCAGCTCCCGCGCCCGGTCCGCTCCCGGCGTGTGGGCGAGCTGCCGCTGCGCGCCGGCCAGCGCGGAGGCGGCGTTGCCGCGCAGCAGGCCCGCGGAGACCGGTACCTCCGCGCGCAGGACCCCGGCCAGCGGCTCCAGGTGGGTCCGGTACACCTCCTCGTGGAGCTGTCCGGCCAGTCCGGCGGTCCGCCGCGGGCCGCCGGCGGGGCCGGGCAGGGCGTGCGCCCCGGGCAGCCACAGGTCGTCCCCGGTCGCGGCACGCGGGTCCCAGTGCAGCCGGGCGGGGTCGAGCCGGGGGACGGCGCCCAGCAGGGCGGCCGCGCCGAGCGCCGGCGACCACAGCCGGGAGGCCAGGCCGAGCTGGGCCACGGACGCCGCGACCCGCCGCTCGCCGGCGCCGGTCCCGGCGGCGACGAGGTCGATGCGGCGGCGCAGCGGCCCGGTGTCCCCGGCGTAGAGGCGGGCCAGGGGTACGGCGGTGGGCGGGGGCGCGGTGGTGCGCAGGGCGAAGAAGCTGCCCAGGGACGTCACGTCGGTCAGCTCCACCGAGGGCCCTTCCGGTCGGGTGCGCGGCCGCCGGGCGGCGGACCGGCCACCTGTCGATCATCGCACCGGGGCAGTCGGGGCCGTCCCGTAGGCTCGCGTCATGCGAACGTCACCGCACAGCCGGAAGCTGAGCTTCGCGGGGGCCCACGGCGACTGCCTGGCCGCCCGGCTGGAGCTGCCCGCCGACCGCGAACCGGTCGCCTACGCGCTGTTCGCCCACTGCTTCACCTGCGGGAAGGACCTGCCGGCCGCCACCCGCATCGCGCGCGGGCTGGCCGCGCGGGGCATCGGGGTGCTGCGCTTCGACTTCACGGGGCTGGGCCGGTCCGGCGGGGACTTCGCGCACACGAACTTCAGCTCCAACGTGGAGGACCTGGTGCTGGCGGCCGACGCGCTGCGGCAGGAGTACCGGGCGCCGTCGCTGCTGATCGGGCACTCGCTGGGCGGGGCGGCGGTGCTGGCCGCGGCGGAGCGCATCGAGGGGGTGCGGGCGGTGGCGACGGTGGCCGCGCCCGCCGACCCCGGCCACGTGGAGCATCTGCTGTCGGAGGCGACGGCGGAGATCCGTGAGCGCGGCGAGGCCGAGGTACGGCTGGCCGGGCGGACGTTCCTGATCCGCCGGCAGTTCCTGGACGACATCGCCGACCAGCCGCAGCGGGACCGGATCGGCGGTCTGGGGGTGCCGCTGCTGGTGCTGCACTCCCCGCAGGACGAACTGGTGGACGTCGACAACGCGCGGCTGATCTTCGAGGCCGCCCGGCATCCCAAGTCGTTCGTGGCGCTGGACGGCGCCGATCATCTGCTCAGCGGCAGGGAGGATCCCGGCTGGGTGGCGGACCTGCTCGCGGTGTGGGTGCGGCGCCATCTGCCGGAGACGGGGGCCGGCTGACCCCGGTCCTCCGTCGCCGTGTCCCGGAGGCGAACCGGACGGGAAGGCTCTAGCCTGGCGATCCCGGACAAGGAGGCCGAACGGTGACACAGAGCTGCGACGTGATCATAGTGGGCATGGGGCCCGCCGGGGAGCGGGTCGCCGGGGAACTGGCCGCGGCCGGGATGGACGTGGTGGGCGTCGAGGCCCGGCTGCTGGGCGGCGAGTGCCCCTACTGGGCCTGTGTCCCGACCAAGATGATGGTCCGCGCCGCCGGCCTGCTCGCCGAGGGCCGCCGGATTCCGGCGATGGCCGGCTCGGCGGAGGTCCGCGCCGACTTCGCCCCGGTGGCCGCCCGGATCCGCAAGGAGGCCACCCACGACTGGGACGACACCGCCGCCGTCGAGCGCTTCACCGCCGCCGGCGGGAGGTTCGTGCGGAGCCACGGCCGGCTGGACGGCCCCGGCCGGGTGCTGGCGACCGACGAGACGGGCGGGAAGCAGGAGTTCGGCGCCCGCCTCGGGGTGGTCCTGGCCACCGGGTCCGCCCCGCGGGTCCCGCCCGTGCCGGGCCTGGCGGGCACTCCGTTCTGGACGAACCGGGAGGCCGTCGAGGCACAGGAGGCCCCCGCGTCGATGATCGTGATGGGCGGCGGGCCGGTCGGCGTGGAGTTCGCGCAGGCCTTCGCCCGTTTCGGCACCGACGTCACGGTGGTGGAGGGCCGCGACCGGCTGCTGCCGGGCGAGGAGCCCGAGAGCAGCCGGCTGGTCGAGGAGGCGCTGCGGGCCGAGGGCGTGGCACTGCACACCGGCAGCCGGGCCGGCGGCGTCGCCCACGACGACGGCGTCTTCACCGTCACGCTGGACAACGGCACGGAACTGACCGCCGGGTGCCTGCTGGTGGCCACCGGGCGCGCGGTGGACCTGGCGGCCCTCGGGGTGGAGTCGGTGGGCCTGGACCCGGAGGCCACGACGCTGGCGGTCGACGAGCGGATGCTGGCGGCGCCGGCCCTGTGGGGCGTCGGCGACATCACCGGCAAGGGCCCCTTCACCCATGTGGCCATGTACCAGGCGGACATCGCGGTCCGCGGCATCCTCGGCGGGGACGGGCCGGTGGCCGACTACCGGGCGCTGCCGCACGTGACGTTCACCGACCCCGAGGTCGGCTCGGTCGGCCTGACCGAACAGGCGGCCCGCGACCGGGGCCTGACGGTACGCACCGGGACGGCCGACGTGTCCGCCGCCGCCCGCGGCTGGATCCACCAGGAGGGCAACCGGGGCCTGATCAAGGTCGTGGAGGACGCCGACCGGGGCGTGCTGGTCGGGGCGACCTCGGTGGGCCCGGCCGGCGGCGAGGTGCTGTACGGCCTGGCGGTGGCCGTCCAGGGAGAGGTCCCGGTGGACACACTGCGGTCCATGATCTACGCCTATCCCACCTTCCACCGCGCCGTGGAGACCGCCCTGGCGGACCTCTCCTGACCACCCCGCGCGCCCCGCTCCCCCGCCGCCCGGCCGGGTGTCTCAACCTGGGGGTAGCGTCCTGCGTCACAGGGGCACGAGGCGAGGAGACGGCATGACGAGCAGGGGGCAGTCGGTGGCGGACCGTCCGGGGTCCGGGCCGGACGGCGCGGAGAGGCCGGCGCACGAGGAGCCGCGGGCGGAGCCGGCCGGGGAGGCGGAGGCACCGCCGGCCTGGCGGGTGCTGCTGGGCTACGCCCGCCCCTACCGGGCAGCGCTGGTGGCCGGCGGGCTGCTGTCCCTGGTCACCGGGGCCACCGGGCTGGCGCTGCCGCTGGTGGCCCGGCAGCTCATCGAGAACCTTTCGCGGGACGAGTCGATCACCGGCGCGCTGCTGCTGATGAGCGGGCTGGTCCTGGCCAACGCGGCGCTCGGCGCCCTGGGCGGTTACGTGCTGCAGCGCACCGCCGAGTCCGTGGTGCTCGGCGCCCGGCGGGCGCTGTCCTCGTTCCTGCTGCGGCTGCGGATCTCCTCGGTGGACCGCAGCGAGCCGGGCGATCTGATGGCCCGGATCACCTCGGACACCACGCTGCTGCGCTCGGTCACCACCGACTCCCTGGTGGGGCTGGGCACCGGAGGGCTCACCCTGGTGGCGACGCTGGTGATGATGGGCGTCGTCGACCTGCCGCTGCTGGGCGTGACGCTGGGCGTGGTCGTGCTGGCGGGTGTGGTCATCGGCGTGATCGTGCCGCACATCAACCGGGCCACGAAGCGGGCCCAGGAGTCGGTCGGTCTGATGGGCGCCTCGCTGGAGCGGGTGCTGGGCGCGCTGCGCACCGTCAAGGCGTCCGGCGCGGAGCACCGCGAGGAGACCGCCGTGCACGCGGCGGCCGAGGCGTCCTGGCGGGAGAGCGTGCGGGCCGCCAAGTGGAGCGCGCTGGCCGGCAATACGGCGGGCCTGGCGATGCAGCTCGCGTTCATCACCGTGCTGGGGTTCGGCGGGGCGCGGGTCGCCACCGGCTCGATCGACGTCGGCACGCTGGTGGCGTTCCTGCTGTACGTGTTCTACCTCATGGCGCCGCTGCAGCAGGTGGTGGCCGCCGTCACCCGGTATCAGGCAGGGGCCGCCGCGATCGCCCGCATCCAGGAGGCCGAGCGGCTTCCCGTCGAGCCCGCGCACGCACCGGCCGCGCTGCCCGGACCGGACGCCGCGCCCGCCTCGCTGGAGTTCGACGACGTCCGGTTCCGGTACGCCGAGGACCTTCCGCCGGTGCACCACGGGGTCGGCTTCACGGTCCCGCCGCGCGGCATGACGGCCTTCGTCGGCCCGTCGGGGGCGGGCAAGACCACGGTGTTCTCCCTGGTCGAGCGGTTCTACGAGCCGGACTCCGGGCGCATCCTGCTGGACGGCAAGGACGTGCGGGACTGGGAGATACCCCAACTGCGGGCCGCCATCGGGTACGTGGAGCAGGACTCGCCGGTGCTGTCCGGGTCGCTGCGGGAGAACCTGCTGCTGGGCGCGCCGGACGCGGGCGAGGACGCGCTGGCCGAGGTGCTGCGCACCACCCGCCTGGAGGACCTGATCGGGCGGCTGCCCGAGGGTCTGGACACCCTCGTCGGCCACCGCGGCACCAAGCTGTCCGGCGGCGAGCGGCAGCGGGTGGCGATCGCCCGTGCGCTGCTGCGCCGGCCCCGGCTGCTGCTGCTGGACGAGGCGACCTCGCAGCTCGACGCGGTCAACGAGTCGGCGCTGCGCGACACCGTCGCGGAGGTGGCGAGCCGCACCACGGTCCTGGTCGTGGCGCACCGGCTGTCCACGGTGACGGCGGCCGACCGCATCGTGGTGATGGACGCGGGGCGGGTGCGGGCGGTGGGCAGCCACAGTGATCTGGTGGCCGCCGATCCGCTGTACGCGGAGCTGGCCGCCACCCAGTTCCTGGCCGCGGCCGACCCCTCCGGGGCGGCCTGACCCCGGGCGCGCCTCCGGGTGCGACACTCACCGGATCGGCGTAATGTCCGATATATGACCGTGAAGACCTATTTTCCGGAAGGCGCGCCCTGCTGGGCCGACGTCATGGTTCCCGACCCCGACGCCGCCCGGGCGTTCTACAGCGAGCTCATGGGCTGGATGTTCGAAGAACCCGATCCCAACGTCGGGGGTTACACCTCGGCAAGCCGCGACGACAAGGCCGTCGCCGCGGTGATGCCGCAACCGGAGCCGGCGCCCACCGCCTGGGGCGTGTACCTGTCGGTCCCCGACATCGAGGCCACCGTGGAGCGCGTCCGGGCCGGCGGCGGCCAGATCATGACGGAGCCCATGCCCATCGCGGACATCGGCACCATGGCGGTGATCGCCGACCCGGGCGGCGCGGTGATCGGCCTGTGGCAGGCCGGTGAGTTCCCCGGCTTCGAACTCCAGGGCAGGCCCGGCAGCTTCTCCTGGGCCGAGGTGTACACCCACGAGAAGGAGAAGGTGGACCGCTTCTACGCCGACGTCTTCCATCTCGAAGGCAAGGACTCCGACGACCCCACCTACGACTTCCGCGTGTGGGCGCCCTCCGGGCAGCCGGTGGACGACGAGCACGCCGTACTGGGCCGGTGCCGGATCGCCGACCCGCTGCCGGCCGACATGCCCGCGCACGTACGCATCTACTTCTCGGTGGAGGACTGCGACGCCACCGTGCGCACCGCCCAGCGGCTCGGCGGCAGACTCCTGGAGGACCCGCAGGACAGCCCCTACGGGCGCCACGCCGTCCTCGCGGACAACCAGGGGGCCGCGTTCGCCGTCCTGGGCCCGGCTCCCGCTTCTTGAATTATCCCCCCGGGGGACCGCACAGTGGGGGGCGATGCCGGCCGACCTCGTCCTCCGCGGCGGAACTGTCCTCGACGGCACCGGGTCGCCCGGTCGCCGCGAGGACGTCGCCGTTTCCGGCGGCAGGGTTCTCGCGGTGGGCCGGGATCCGGGCATACCTGCCCGTCGGGTGCTGGACGTCTCCGGTGCCGTGGTGTGCCCGGGCTTCATCGACCTGCACTCGCACGCCGACTTCACCGTCATGGCGAACCCCGGCGCCCTCACCCAGATCACCCAGGGCGTCACCACGCTGGTCACCGGCAACTGCGGCTTCTCGCCCTTCCCCGTGGTGCCCGAGCACGCTCACGAACTCATCGCGCTCAGCGGCTTCCTGGCCGACGGCCTGGACTGGAACTGGTCCACCGCCGGGGAGTTCGCCACCGCCGTGGACCGGCTTCCGCTCGCCGTCAACGTCGCGCTCCAGGTCGGGCACGGCGCGCTGCGCACCGCCGCCATGGGCACCGCCGACCGGGCACCGACGGTCCAGGAGCTGGCCCTGATGCGGGACCTGCTGCGGCAGGCCGTGGCCGACGGCGCGGTCGGCCTGTCCAGCGGGCTGATCTACCCGCCGGGCGCCTACGCCGGCAGCGCCGAGCTGACGGGCCTGGCCGGCCGGGCGGCGGCAGCCGGACTGCTGTACTCCACCCACCTGCGCGACGAGGGAGACCGCCTGGGCGAGGCCGTGCGGGAGGCGCTCGACGTCGCCCGGCGAACCGGGGTACGGCTCCAGATCTCCCACCTGAAGTCCTCCGGACGGCGCAACTGGGGCGCGGTGGAAGGCGCGTTGAAGGCGATCGAGGAGGCGCGCGCGGAGGGCCTGGACGTGGCCGCCGACCAGTACCCCTACAGCGCGTCGAGCACCACGCTGACCAGCGTGCTGCCGGGCCGGGCGATGGACGGCGGGGTGGCCGGGCTGCTGGCCCGGATCGCCGACCCGGAGCAGTACCGGCGGCTGGCCGCGGAGCTGGCCGCCGAGGAGGGCGCGGGCTTCGCACCGGACCGCATCGTGCTGGCCGACACCCCGCAGGGCCCGTTCCGGGCGTACGTGGGCCGTTCGGTGGCCCAGATCGCCGCCGAACTGGGCGTGCCGGCCGGGCAAGCGGTGCTCGACATCCTGTGGGCACAGCGCGGCCAGGCCGGCATCGTGCACCACTCGATGTCCGAGGACGACGTGCGCCGGGTGATGCGGCATCCGGCGGTGGCGGTGGCCAGCGACGGCTGGGTGCTGGGCTGCCCCGGGCGCGGCCTGCCCCACCCGCGCAGCCTGGGCACCTTCGCCCGGGTGCTGGGCCGCTACGCGCGCGACGAGCGGGTGCTGGAACTCCCCGAGGCGGTACGCAGGATGACCTCGCTGCCGGCCGCCCGGCTGCGCAGCAGGGACCGGGGCGTGCTGCGCCCGGGCGCCGTCGCCGACCTGGCCGTGTTCGACCCGGACGCCGTCACCGACCGGGCCACCTACGACCGCCCCTGGCAGACGGCCACCGGCGTCCTGCACACCGTCGTCGCCGGGCGGCTCGTCCTCGAGGACGGCCGGGCCACCGGTGAGGCGCCCGGCCGCGTGCTGCGGGGCCCCGGCTGGTCCGGCCGGGCCCGGCCGGAGGGGGAGGCGGTCAGCCCACCGTCGTGACCGTGCGCCACTGCGGGAGGAGCTCGTCGAGCAGCGCCTCGGTCTGGGCGGGCAGCGGCTGGTCCCCGTAGAGGCCGTGATGGTGGGCCACCAGCCAGGTCGCGGCGCCGGAGAGCCACTCGGGGCGGCCGGTCGCCTGCGCGGAGCGCAGCAGTTCGTTCCACAGCCGCTCGTCGGCGGGCGCGGCGGCCAGCGCGGAACGGATCGCCGTGTACGCCTTCTCCCCTTCGCCCGCGGCCAGTTGCGCCGAGGACAGGGTCAGGGCGGTCTCGGCCACCAGCAGCGGGTACTGGGCGTCGACGATCTCGTGATCCAGCCAGCCGAACCTTCCCTCGGCCCGGCAGCCCTCCAGCAGCGGGCCGCGGGCCAGGGCCAGCGCGTCGGTGAGCTGCCGCACGCGCTCGGCCGCGGGGACGCCCCGGGCCTCGTGGACGGCGCGGTGGTGCAGCGTGCACAGCACGTCCCAGTCGGAGACCACGCGGGGGGACAGCGTGAGACGGCCGTCCTCGCCGGTGACCAGCCGCTGCGCGCCGCCGGCGTCACGGCCCAGCCACTCGCGCAGCCGGGCGATCAGGGCGTCCCGCACGTCCTCGGGACCGCCGCGCGGCCACAGCGCCGAGCCCAGCACCCGCGGGTGCACGCCCCGGCGGTGCAGGAGCAGCAGCGCCAGCGCCTCGCGGAGCTGCCCGGCGCGCTCACTGCCGGGCTCGGGCAGGCCGGTGATCTCGTAGCCGCCCATCATCCGGACGTAGACCTCGGGCTTGCCGCGCTCGGTCAGGTCGACGCGGAACGCCGGGCCGGTGATCTCACCGTTGTCGCCCGGTTCCCGGGTCACCTCGGCGAACAGCTCGACCACGGCGGCCCGCTGGGCGGCCGGAAGCAGCTGGGCGGTCAGCTCCAGATCCATGTCGGGCTCCTTCAGCAGCCCGTCCCCGGTCACCTCGAACTCCCAGGCCACCCCGGGCAGGCCGGTTCCGCCGGAGGAGACCAGGTAGCCGATGCCCAGCGGGGCGGAGACCGCGGCGAGTCCGGCCAGCCGCTCCGCCTCGTCCTCCGCGAGCGGGGAGCCGACGACCACCAGGTGCGGGGCCCACTGGCGCCGGCGGGCCGGGCCCGTGCGGCCGGTCAGGACACTGTCCTGACCGGCGTGTTCGAGGGCGCCGCGGCGCAGCGCGGTCTCGGTCTCCATGACCTCCAGCAGCGCCGCGGTGTCCTCCAGGTGGCGGACCCGGGTGGGGGCCAGCGCCGTCAGGTCGGCACCGAAACCGACCAGGGTCACCGTCATGCGGTCCGACCAGCCGCTGGTGGCCAGTTCGGCGGCGATCGAGGACAGCACCGCGTCGCGGTCGCGCGCCGCGCCCGCCACCGTCACGATGCCGGGAACGGCCTCCAGGTTGAGCAGCAGCCGCATGCCGTCCCGCATGCCGAGGCTCACCAGGCCGGGGTAGGGAGCCTCGGCGTCCTCCGGGCCCGTCCGGCCGGTCAGCTGCGAGCGGCTCAGCGTCCAGTAGGTGTCGCCGCTGCCCGGCTGCCAGGGGGCGGGCGGGCGGCCGGCCGGCGCGGCCAGCTGAAGGTGCAGTTCGTCCTCGCCCAGCCAGGCGGCGTACACGGCGGGCAGGGTGCGTCCCTCGTCGTCCAGGGCGGCGGACAGCCGGCGCAGCGCGCCGTCGAGGAAGGCGACGGCCGACGGGTCCGCGCCGATGAGCAGCGCGTCGCGGGCGTCGGCGGCGTTCCCCTCCGGCTCCAGTCCGTCCCCGACGCCCCGGCCGGCCAGTACCCCGGCGGCCGACTGCCACAGCGCCTGGCGGCGGCTGCGGCCCAGCGCGGCCAGCAGCCCGGCGGCCAGCAGCGGGGCGCCCATCAGGGCGTCGGACAGGCCGAAGGCGGAGCCGGCCGGAGCCTCGGTGTCCTCCGCGGGCTCGGTGTCGTAGGCCGGCACGGTGCCGTCGGCCGGCTCCTCGCCCTCCGGACGGGTGAGGTCGGCATGGCCGGTGCCGGCGTCCTCCTCGCCTCCGGTGTCACCGCCGGCATCGCCTGCGGGCTCCGGGTCGGGCCACTCGGTGTCGCCGGTGCCGCGGTACTCCTCCAGTTCGGCCACCTCGTCCTCGGTGAGCTCCACCAGGTCGTCGGGCATCTGGACGAGTTCGCCGCCCTCGGCGTCGGCGGGCATCTCCAGGATCCAGCCGGGCCGGATCAGGCTGGCCTCGGTGAGCCGGGAGCCGTCGGGCTGCACGCGGTCCTTGTTGAGCTGGTAGATCTCCTTGTAGCGCAGGCCGTCGCCCAGGTGGCGCTCGGAGATCCCCCACAGCGTGTCGTGGTGCCGGCCCTCGGGCGGCTGGATGCGGTAGTACTTCGTGGCCTCCGCGGTGTCCGCCGCCCCCGCGGAATCCGCCGTCTCCGCGGCCTCGGCGGCCTCCGCCGCGGTCCCCTCCCCGCCGGTGTTCCGGTCGGCCCGCAGCACGGAACCGTCCTGGCCCGTCCCGCCGTCCTCCTGCGCCGCCTCGGCGACCACCGCGGGCGGCTGGTGGAACGCGGCGCCGAGCTGTCCGAGGCCGGGAGCGAACCCGGCGGCGGTCGAGCCGAGCAGCAGCAGCGCGCCGACGAGCTGACGGGCCAGCAGCTGGCTGGGGCCGGCTCCCGGCACGCGGCGCGGCAGTCCGACGCCGGAGACCGCGGCGCGGATCTCCACCAGCACGCAGGCGGTGAACTGCGCCCAGGCCACCCACACCAGGACGGCCAGCACATTGATGAACACCTCGGTGCCGATCTCCTGGCGCAGCGCGTCCAGCCCCGGCATCGAGGAGGGCAGCGGCCAGCCGATGAAGTACGCCAGCGACAGCGGCACTCCGGCCACCAGCACCGCCAGGGCGAGGAACGCCCCGAGGGCACGCAGGATGTCGCCCGGGCCGCGTCCGGTCTTCACCGGCACGGGCGTACGGTTCCCGGGGCTGGGGGTCGTGGTGCGCGCCATGACATCTGCTCCTGTGGGTGAGGCGTGCCGTCGTCGGGTCATCCGGTGCGGGCCTCGGCGGTCGCGGTCCCGCTGACGGTGAGCGGCCGGCTGTAGAACATGCCGCTGAAGACCGGGCGGTAGGTCACCTCGATGTCCACCAGGACCCTGTTGGCCGCGAGCGGGGTGCAGCTGCTGCGGGACACCGAGGCACTGGTCAGCTCCACCGAGGCGGCGTACTCGGCGACCCGGTTCGCGCAGTTGCCGATGTTGACGGGGACGGGGGTCACCCCGGCCCGCAACGCCTCCTCGTCGAGGTCCTGCACGGCGTAGCGGGCGGCCTGTTCGGCGATGTCCGCGGCCCGTTCGCGCTGGGCGATGGACAGGCCCCCGTCGACGACGAACGCGGCCAGTCCGAGCACCACCAGGGCGAAGAAGACCACCACGATCGCGCCCGATCCGCGGTCCGTCAAGGGCCGCCGGAAGAGTGCCCGCCGCGGGCGGGCGGCAGCCGCCGCGAGCCTTCTCATCCTGCCCTCCGGTACGGGTCGATGGGTGAACTGGAGCTGCCGGTAAGCCGGGTGGCGACGTTCAGACCCAGCAGGTCCAGACCGCGGACCCGGCAGCTGACCTCGACCCCGAACAGCCCGCCCGGTTCGAAGGCCCCGCCGCTCGACGAGACCGTGACCGTCCCGGAGACACAGATGTCGTCGAGCTGCCCGTTCGCCACCCGGCGCGCGGAGGCCATGGCCGCGCCCTGGCTGCGCTCCAGCGATCCGGCGCGGGCGGCGTCCCGGGCGGCACCGTCCACCGCTCCGCGCCCCGAGACCAGTTGGCCGAAGGCGACCAGCACCAGGATGAAGGTGATGATCAGCGGGGCGAGGAACACCACCTCGATCGAGGACAAGCCGCCCTCGCCCCGGGCTCCGCGAAGCGGCCCCCGCTCCCCCGTCGTGCGCATGAGCCGGTCAGCCTCCGTCCGGTACGAAGCGTTCCACCGGGCCCTGGGAGCTCGCCCGCACCGTCAGGGACATCCCCGGCAGGATCACCGGGACACTGCCCCGCACCTCGACCCGGACGGTGTCGGCCGCCGGCTGCTGCACCAGGATCTGCGGCTGCGAGGTGAACAGGCCCGGTCCGAGCTGCGTGATGTAGTCGCCGGCCTTCTGCCGCGCCTTGCCCTGCCACCCGGCCGGATCGGCGTCGGCCTCGGCCCGGGCGGTGCGCGCACCGGCCTGGGCGGCCGCCTGCGCGACGTGATCGGCGAAGGAGTACAGCGCGAACTGCACCGCGCCGAAGATCATGAAGAACATCACCGGGGTGAGGAAGACGAACTCGATCGCCGTGCCGCCGGCGTCGCCCCGCCCCGGACCGGGCAGGACGACGCCGCCGCGGTCGGACCCCCGGCCCGTCCTGCGGCGCACCTCCCGCGTCAGTGAACGCAGCACTAGCAGCCCGAGTTGGCGCCCCGGACGCCCTCGATGCAGTCACTGACGCTCTCCGCACGGCTTCCCAGCGCGTTCATGATGACGGCCGCGACACCGGCGACGATGCCGACCACCACCGCGGCGATGATGACCCACTCGATGGCGGACGCCCCGCGGTCCAGCTCACCGGAGCGGGCCCGCTGGACACGTCCGCGCAGGAAGGCGGCGAGGAACTGGGTGGACGGATGGCTGTCCGTCAGGAACCGGAACATGTGCGTACCCCTTGGATCGAATGCCGGATGCCGGATGCCGGAAGCTCAGACCTGGAAGACCCGCATGCCGGCCGGAAAGATGAGAAACACCAGAAACCCCATGCACAGCAGGAGCTGTGCGATCAGCATCGACTGCGATTTCTCCCCCGCGCTCCCCTCGATCTCGGCCAGCTCCCGGTGCCGCATCGTCTCCGCCCGCGCGGACAGCGACGCCCGCACCTTGGCGCCGTCGTCGGCCACCAGGGCCAGGGAGGTGGACAGGTCCTTCAGTTCGTCGACGCCCACCTGGTCGCCGAGCCGTCCCAGCGCCTGCCACTGGCTGAGCCCGGTGATCCGGGCGTCGGCGAGCGCCGTGCGGATGCGCCGCAGCGCCCAGCCGTCACTGACCTCCGAGGCCGCCTTCAGCGCCTCCGGAAGCCCGCGCCCGCCCGCCAGGCTCATCGCCACCAGATCCAGGTAGGCCGCCACCACCCGCCGGAAGTCCCGCCGCCTGGCCGCCGCGTCGCGCCGCACCTCCAGGTCGGGCAGGAAGAAGAACAGCGCCGCGAACACCAGCGCCAGCCACACCGGCACCACCGGGCTGCTGCCGAATCCCAGCATCCAGGCCAGCGAGAAGAGGAACGGCCCGAAGAACAGGCCGGTGGCCGCCAGCAGCACCTTCGTGGCCAGGAACTGCTCCCAGGTGCGGTCCAGCAGCGCCAGGTCGGCCCGCAGCGACCGCTGCTCCCACCCCTTGAGCAGATAGAACTCCGCCACCCGCGCACCGGTCCTGGCCTGCACCCGGGCCAGGGCACCCGAGAGCCCGCCCGCCGGGCCCGCCTGCTCCGCCACGGCACGGCCCGTCTGCGGGGCCGGCACATGGCTCGCCCCCCGCGAACGCAGCGCGTCGATCCGGGCGACCGTGGACACCGGCCCGCGCCGGGTCGGTGCCAGCGCCCGGACCAGGGCGAAGACCCCCAGTCCGAGAACCGCGCCGAACACCACCGTCGTCGTCAGCGTCGTACTCATCCGCGAACCCCCTCTCCCGGCTGCTCGATTCCCGCCCCTTCCGCACGCGGCCGCAACTGCTCGGACACCTCGGTGCGGGCCATGAAGCGCTCGGGCACCTCGATGCGGGCCAGCTTGCGCATCCACCAGAAGCCGAGGCCGAACAGCAGGCACACCACGAGGAGGACGGCCTGGCCCAGCGTCGAGCCGTAGGGCTCGACGAAGGACGGGTTGAAGAAGGCCAGTCCGAGCGGGAACGCCACGCTCACCCCCACGACGATCTGCACGCTGCGCCGGGTGGCGGCCCGCTGCGCCATCACCCGCTGCCGCATGTCCACTTCCTCACGGGCGGACTTGGCCAGCGCGCCCAGCACCTCGCGCAGACCGGGGCCGCGCAGCCGGGCGTTGAGAATCAGCGAGGCGATGATGATGTCGGCGGAGGAGTCGTCCAGTTCCTCGGCGAACTCCTGCAACGCCTCCGGGAGCGGCATCCGGGAGCGCAGCCGGTCCACCAGGTTCTCCAGCGGTCCGCGCAGCGCCGGGGCGGCGGCCCGGGCGGAGGCCGGAATGGCCTGCTCCAGGCCCACGGCACCGGCGATCGTGTCGCGCAGCGACTCCGTCCAGCCCGCCAGCGCCTCCACCCGCCGCATCGCCGCCCGCTCCTCGGCGGCCCCGCCGAACAGACGGTCCCAGGTGAACACCAGCAGCACGGTGGCCAGCGCGGCGACCGGCCAGCGGGTGTACAGCAGCACCACGAGCCCCGCGGCGACGGCCAGGGTGCCGCGGCGGCCCACGAACCGGGCCAGGTCCGAGGCGCGCCGGGCGGCCCGGGCCCGCTCCTCGGCGGTGCGCGGCGGGAAACCGCGGACGGCGGCGATCAGCAGGGCCAGCCCGCCTCCCACCGCCACGCCGCTCAGCAGCGCGTACAGCACGGTCGGCGAGAACAGCCCGGTCATCTGCGGCATCGGCGGCTCACCCCCAGCTTCCCCGGTAGCCGTGCTGCGCCAGCTCGGCCGCGCAGCTCAGCGCCGCGTGCGGGCGCGGCACCCCGTCGGGCCCTTCGGCGAACACCTCGCTGGACAGCACCCTGCCGTCCACGCCGTTGACCTCCCGCACCGAACTGACCAGCCGGTGCAGCTTCCCGCCCTGGGCGTAGGTGTTGCGCCGCTCGATGAAGACGACGAAGTTGACCGCGCCCGCGATCAGCATCTGGCTGGCCTCGATCGGCAGCCGTTCGGCGGCCTGCAGCGCGTAGGTGGAGATGCGGTTGAACACCTCCTGGCTGCTGTTGGCGTGGATCGTGGACAGCGAGCCGTCGTTGCCCTGCGACATGGCGTTGAGCATGGTGACGATCTCGTCCCCCAGCACCTCGCCGACGATCACCCGGGAGGGGTTCATCCGCAGCGAGCGCCGGACCAGCTCGGCCATGCTGATCGCCCCGTGGCCCTCGGAGTTGGGCAGCCGCTCCTCGAACGCCACCACGTTGGGGTGGAGTTCGGAGAACTGGTCCAGGCCCAGCTCCAGCGCCCGCTCCACGGTGATCAGCCGCTCCTCGGGCGGGATCTCGTTGGCCAGGGCACGCAGCAGCGTCGTCTTCCCGGCGTTGGTGGAGCCGGCGATCATGATGTTCTTGCGGGCCCGCACCGCGGCGGACAGGAAGCTGCCCAGCTCAGGGGTGAGGGTGCCGTTGCCGACGAGGTCGGCGAGGAAGACCTTCCCGAGCCGGGCCCGGCGGATGGACAGCGCCGGGCGGCGGGTCACGTCCATCACGGCCGACAGCCGGGAGCCGTCGGGCAGCCGCAGGTCCAGCTGCGGGTTGGCGGAGTCGAAGGGACGCGAGGACAGGCCCGAGTAGGCGCCGAGGATCTGGATCAGTTCGACCAGTTCCTCGTCGCTCTCCGCGACCGGATCGCCGCGGACCTCCCGGCCGTCGGCGTAGCCGATGAAGACCTGGTCGCAGCCGTTGATGTCGATGTTCTCGACCTCGGGGTCGTCCAGCAGCGGCTGGAGCCGGCCGACGCCGAACAGCGCGGCGTGCACGGCGGACGCGTACGCCTCCTCCGACTGCGCGTCCAGCGGGGCCCGGCCCTCGGATATCTCCGCCCTGACGTACTCCTCCAGCACCTGGGCGATGACCGCCCGGGCGTAGTGCCGTTCGTCCTCGGCCGTCATCGGGCGGACGCCGCCGGCCGCGTCGATGCGGCGCTGCTCGGCTATCCGGTCGCCCGCCTCCTGGCGGAACCGCTTCACCAGCTGGTGATTGACCTCGCTCATCGCGCGCCGCCCGGTCCGTGGGGCTGCGCGGGCGGACGGCGGTGCTGGGGCGGCACCGTCGGCGACGGCGCGGGCGGACCGTAGCCGGCGGGCGGCGGCGCGCCGCCGGGCGGGGCCGGGGCACCGGGCGTCCCGGGCGCACCCGGGGCGGGAGGCTGCACCCGGTCCTGGCCGGCCCCGCCCGAAGGACTCAGCTCGGCGCGGTAGTTCTGGTGCAGATCGGCGACGACCCTGCGCGCGGACCGGACCAGCAGCGACTTGTCCAGCCGGCCGCGGCGGCGCCCGGCCAGCTGCTCGGCGCCGGCGGGATCGTCGGCGAGCACGCCGGCCACCCTGGCGCCGCTTCCCGAAGCGATCAGCATCTCGTCGACCTGGGCGGCCACCTTGGCGCCGCGCTGCGCGTCGGCGACCAGCAGCACCCCGACCGCGGTCCGGCCGGGCTGGGCGCCTCGCTGCTGGCCGTGCAGCCGGGAGTGCAGGGCGGCGGCGCGGTCCCGGACGTGGGCGATGTTCTCCGGCTGGGTGCGGGTCAGCAGCAGCACCAGCGCGGCGTGCGGCAGCAGCGCCTGCGCGGGGGAATCGGGGCCGAGCCGCCCGCAGTCGGCCAGCACGTCGGCGGCGGCCTCCTGGTGCGGGGAGCGGGCGAGTTCGCCGAACGCCTTCCCCAGCGCCCCCCATTGTCCGGTGAGACCGGCGGCCTGCTCGGCGGCGGCCAGCCCGACCAGCACGTCCAGTCCGCCCGAGAGCCGCTGCGCGTGGTCCCACAGCTGCTCGGCGGCGATGCCGCGGCGGGCGGTGGCGGCCAGCGACAGGATGCCCGTGCCGGGATCCAGCGGCCGGTGGTCGATGCCCACCGAACGGTAGATCAGGTCACCGCCGGCCGGGTCGGTCTCGGCGAGCAGGGCCCGCCGCGGCCACAGCGCGGCCAGGGCGACCGCCGCGGTGGTGACACCGGGGGACCCCTTGTCCGCGGCCAGTGCGATCAGCGCCATCTGTGTGCTGCCCCTCAGCTCGTCCGTACCGGCTAGTCGTCGCTGCCGGTGTCCCCGGCGGGGACGATGACCAGGGTCACGTCCCCGTCGGAGGCGGCCCGGGCCAGCCCCGGCGCGTCCGAGCGGTTCACCCGCAAGGTGACCGGAAGGCTGCTGTTGCCCAGCGCCCCGTCGTCGCTGTGGATGGCCTCCACGCGGGCCCGCTCGACGAGGACGGACCGCATGGCCCCGCCGTCCTCCTGCTCGCCGCCGGAGGGCTTGCCCACCCAGTAGGCCGCGACGCTGTCGCCGGGCTCCAGCCCGGAGGGGAACTGGCCGGGCTGCAGGGAGAGTCCGACGATGACCTCGTTGCGGCCCAGGGTCTCCTCACCGGTGAGCATCTCGCCGACCAGGACGGCTCCCGCCACCAGGTCGGTGCCGGCCCGCAACTCCTCGCGCACGGTGGCCCGCTGCGACCAGGGCACGTAGTTGACGCCGTCGGCCTCGGCGACCAGAACGGGCGCCATGGCCGACTCCGGGATCTGCTGCCCCTGCGGCACCCGCTCGGTGATCCGGATGACCTCGATCCTGTCCCCGGCCTGCATCACCAGCACGGTCGTGCCCAGCGCACCGACCAGGACCAGCAGCGCCGCAAGCGCGGCGAGCGCCGGCTTGCGCTCGCGCGGCGGCGCGGGCAGCCGGTCGCCCGCCACCGGACCGACCGCAATCGACTTCTTTGCAGCCGCAGATGCCCGATCATGGGTCCTCAAGCCGCCACCCCCGCTGTGGTTGAGCGCCGCATACCGCTCTCTCGCCATTCTGACTGCCCGTCCGCACACATGCAGAAGGGCGGAATGATTGTCAAGTCGCAGGCACGCTATCAGCCGCCGGAACGGCCGAACAACGACAGCGCTGTCACCGCTGTGCAACAGCACCGGCGACTCCCCGCACGGCCCCCGGCCGCGGTCAGCCGTCCTGCGGATCCCCCTGAGGCGAGGCATCCCGCGTTCGCTTCCACAAGCTCTTCATGCTCTCGGCCCGGGCGGCGTCGTCCGCCCGGGTCTCGGCCGGCAGGACCTGGACACCGTGCGCTCGCGCGGTGGCGATCAGACCTGCCGAGAAGTCGGGTCGCAACGTCAGGACCGCCGTGCTGTACATGCAGGCGTGCAGACTCTTCTCCCGGCCGAACCGGCCCCGGTGGACGATCTCGCAAGCGATGTCGTAGGCACCTCCCGGGTCGCTGAGCACCCGGTCACGCAGCTCCCCCACCACGGTGGTCAACCCGCCGGCGGCTTTGCCGACGGCCCACTTGCGTCCCGGTACCGGAGGCAGCAGGCCGCGCAGCCGCTCGAACTCCGCCTCGATCGAGTTCCCCGCCAGTACATCGGCCCCGTTGTGCTGCTGGATCCGCAGGACATCCTTCCAGGCGATCTCCTCCCCGTCGAAACCCACCGACTCGGGACCGAACCGGACCGAACCGAGCCGGTCGAGGACTCCCAGAGCCTTGGCGGCACCAGGCGGCACCTTCGGAAGGCTGGAGATGAGGCTGCCCACGGAGAACTCCCACTGTTCCGTCGCCGGCCCCTCGGGAGGCCCCGGCACCGCGGTCACAGCCGTGCGCATCCACTCACCGGATGCCTCGCCAACCTTCTGCGCGGAGTCACCCAGTCCACGCATCTGCTTCGGCAGCTTCACGTACAACCCACTCTTCCTCTGTGAGGCGGGGGAGACATCACCCGACATCACCCACCGCCACGTCTTCGAACAGATAGCCCGATCCGCGGTTTCCAGCGGGTCAGGGCGGGACGGGCAGCTTGACCGTCATGGGGCGGCCGTCCCCCAGATGCAGGATGCCGTTCCCCGGCTGCGGGCGCTCCACCGCGACGCTGCGGGCCAGCTTGGCGCCGATCAACTCGCCGTGCCGATGGGTCTGGGGAGACAGCAGGACGCCCCGGCGGGCCTTCTTCACCTCCGACTGCCAGCCGCTGAAGCCACTGCAGACATCCGCCGCGTCCCCGCCGATCACCACGGAGACCCCCCGCTCCGCCCCTCGGATGACCACGGCCCGCAGTTCGTCATCGGCCTCCTTGCAGCGGCGCAGGTCCTCCGCGTCGTCCATGAGGAAGACGATCGGGTCGTCCGGCGAAGCGGTGCCGAGCGCCTCGGCCACCTGTTCGTTGGTGAGCTTCGTGCCGGTGAGAAGGTGCAGGACGCCTGTCTCCCCCTCCAGTTCCCGCAGCGGCGACACACGAGGAGTGGACACCACCAGACGGACACCGTTGCGCAGGAAGGATCGCGCCATGTGCATGAGGACAGTGCTGCGTCCCGACTTGGCCGGCCCCGCGACCACGAAGGACCGGATGCCGGTAGCCATGTCCGGGCCGTAGGCGGTGAGTTCGTCGCCCCCGACCCCCACCAGGCTCCACAGAGCAGAGCCGGATGTCTCCGGGTCCCGCATCTCCCAGGCGTCCTCGAAGGTGAGGTTGGCGGGCAGCACATCCACCCGGAACGGCCGGCGGGAGCGAGGCACGCCCGCATCCCGCTCCCTGGCCTCGTCCGCGATCCCGGCCAGCGCCGCCGCCTGTCCCTGACCGGTGAGTTCCGGCCCCAGAACGGCTATCTGCACCTCACTCCCCGACTGAGCCCGGAACATCCGGCCCGGGCCGATCTCCTCCGGCAGTTCCCGGGCGCGCAGTCCGGCCGCCGCGTAATCGGTGCGGTCCTGGAGACGGAAAGTGAACTTGTCCTCGCTCAGACTGCTGATGCGCCCGGTCATCACCCTCTGGTCCCCGGTGACGACGACGTGCACGCCGACACTGACGCCCTCCCGCATGATGAAGAACATCTCGTCCGTCAAGGCGCCGTTGTCGATCTCTCCAAGGGTGGGCGTCCATCCCTCCCAGCGGTCCACGAGGACGACGATGTGCGGCAGCCGTTCGCCGGGGGGCGCGCCGGCTCGCTGTTCCCCGATGTCGGCCAGGGTGTCGCGGGAGAGCAGCTCCTGCCGTCTGCCGATCTCGTCACTGAGACGCTTGAGAAGCCGCTTGGCCCTGTCGACCTGGTTCCGTCCGACGACCGCACCGCAATGCGGAAGCCTGGTCAGGATGTTCAGCGCCCCGTTACCGCAGTCGAACCCGTACAGATGGAGATCGTCACTGGAATGCGTCCGGGCCAGGGAACCCGCGAGTGTCCGAAGCAACTGAGACCTTCCGGTCCGCGGTGCCCCGGCGACCAGCAGGTGTCCGAAGGCGGCGAAGTCCACTGCCAGCGGCCGCCGGGCCTGCTGATCGGGAACATCCTCGACACCGAAGGGAGCCGGTGGCAGAGCACCGGCCGCCTGCGGCACCGGGAGGTCGGCCAGAAGCACCAGTTCGGGCAGGGGCGGGAGCCAGGGGCTGGGCTGGGCAGGCAGTCCCAGCTCACCGACCGCCCTGATGACCGAGTCGACCAGCACCCGCAGATCGGTGTTGTCGTCGTCCTCCCGCTGGGTTCCCGCAGGTCGCTTCACCTCCGCCCGCCCGAGTTCCTTCCATCCCAGAAGCCCGGCCCAGGGCCTGGACACCGCCGGGTCCACCGTGCCGGGTCGGTGGCCGCCGACCCGGCCGGACTGGAACGGCACCAGGGACGCGGCGCCGAGGCGCACGTAGGCGCGCCCCGGGGTGGCCTTGGTGATGAGACTGGCGTCCGGGGCGTCGAGAACGTCGTTGGATTCGCCGGTGTCCGTGACCCGCAGGGCGATCCGGAGATTGGTGTTGGCCCGGATCTCCGGGGAGACGACACCCGACGGACGCTGGGTGGCGAGCAGCAAGTGGATTCCGAGGGACCGGCCACGCTGAGCGATGTTGACCAGCCCTTTGACGAAGTCCGGGAGTTCCCTGGCCAGGGACGCGAACTCGTCGATCACGATGAGCAGACGGGGCATCGGGTGGTGACGGCCCGGCTCGCGTCCGTGCAGGTCCTGGTAGTCCTCGATGTCCTTGGCCCCCACCGCCGCCAGGACGTGCTCGCGGCGGGTGAGCTCGGCTCCCAGTGAACGGAGTGCCCGCTCGACCAGATGGTTGTCCAGGTCGGTGACCATGCCGACCGTGTGGGGCAACTGCACGCAGTCCTTGAACGCGGAGCCGCCCTTGTAGTCGATGAGAACGAAGGTCATGTTCTCCGGCGTGTTCGCCACGGCGAGGGACGCCACGATGGTCTGCAGCAGTTCCGACTTCCCCGATCCGGTGGTGCCGGCGATGAGCCCGTGCGGTCCGTCCCTGCGGAGGTCAACCGAGAAGGGCCCGTCGTAGGACTCTCCCAGCACCACCGTGGTGGACCTTTCCGCCTGCCGCCACCTCGCCATGACCGCCGCAGCGGTGGGAGGTTCGAGATCAAGGACGTCGAGGAGCCGGCTGGCCACGGGGATTCCCATTGCCTCGGCCTCACCGCTGATGTCCCGCAGCGCGGAGACCGACCGGGACACCAGACCGCACCACACCGGGGTCACCAGGTCGGGGA
The DNA here is from genome assembly GCF_039529215.1 of Streptomyces sodiiphilus. Taxonomy (NCBI): domain Bacteria; kingdom Bacillati; phylum Actinomycetota; class Actinomycetes; order Kitasatosporales; family Streptomycetaceae; genus Streptomyces; species Streptomyces sodiiphilus. Next base: position 164,934 of record NZ_BAAAMJ010000010.1, read on the forward strand.
GCACCCCACGCAGCGGGTCGGTGTCCCGCTGTTCCACTCGCAGCCGCGGACAGGAACCGGCGGCGGCGATGTCTCCGTGGCCGGGCCCCGCGGCACCGGGACCGGGGGCACCGGCCGACGGAGCTCCGAAAGCCGTGAGTTCGGCGGGAGCGAATCCGGGCCTGAACTGCCGCCACGACCCGGACCCGGTGTCGGCCACGGATTCCGCCACCGCGACGGCCTGGCACTCGCCGGGCAGGAAGCGCTCCTCGTGATCCAGACAGAGCGAGTAGACCGAGACCGCCGGCCCTTCCTTCAGCAGCCGGATGACGCCGGGCAGCGTACGCATGCGGCGTGACCCGTCGAAGACGATCACAACGTCGGGTTCGGTGAACTCCACACCGCGGGACCGTGCCTTCTTCACGGCGTCCAGCCTGCTGTCCAGGATCACGGTGAGCTCGGCCAGACGGGCCGCCACCGTTTCGGCGTCCGTCCCGATCATGATGTTGGTGTCCTGCTCGGAGGTCGGGCGGACGTGCGGCAGCCAGCGAAGCCACTCCCAGCTCTCCTGGCCGCCCGCGTCGGTGAGTACACAGACCTGCACGTCATTGGGGCTGTGCAGAACCGCCAGCTGGGCGACCGCCCACCGGCCCAGCGCCCTGGCCATGTCGCCCGGCGCTGCGAAACCCACGACTCCGTGCCGCTGCAGCGGAATGGTGACCGGCGCGTCCGGCACCTTCCACAGGACTTTCCGCTTGTGGTCGTCCTGCTCGGGGTCGGTGAGTTCGACTTCGGAATCGATGGAACACGTGCCGACCCGCAGCAGCAGGTGGTCCTCGTCGGTGCGCCGGCGCTCCCACAGCCGGGTGCGCGGGCCGGTGGCGGCGTTGAGCACGGTGCCCGGGTCGGGCGCCGCGTGCCGGCGGGTGAAGCGCTCCACCGCCAGGGCGTCCCTGGCGTCCTTCTCGATACGGTCCTTGGTCTCCCGGTAGGCCTTCAGCTTGTCCGCGTACTTCTCCCGGCCGCGCTTCTTCGACAGGAAGTAGTTGGAGAACAGCATGATCGGTGTCAGAACCGCCATGATCAGGAAGATCCAGCGGTTCAGAAGCAAGGCCATGGTGACGGCGCCGACCAGCGGCAGGAAGGCCATGATCCACGGAACAGGGCGTTTGTCCGGCTCCTCCGGCTCCTTGGGCAGCCGGAAGTGCGTGGGGTGCTTGGGAGGCACGAGCCGGGGCGGGCGGTTGTAGTCCAGGCCGGCTCCGTCTTCGGACGGGCGCAGGGCCGCGTCCGGAGGGCTGTAGGGAGCCAGCTCGAGCAGGCTGTCCCCGATAGCCGCCTGAGCGCCCAGGGGCCAGTCCACCGGCTCTTCGGAGCTCTCCGCGTCTTCGGACCCCTCCCCGTCGATGAGGACGGTCGTCCCTCCGTGCACGGTGACCGTGCACGTGCCGTCGGCTCTCACCCGCAACGTCAGAGCGCGGGGGGCCAGAGCGGGATCGGCGATCCGGACCCGGACCTGGTTCCCGCTGCCGATGTCCACCCGGCCCACTCCCAGCCGGTGCACCGCGCCGGCACCCGGGCCGCCGGCCACCCGGAGCTCCACGAAACCGTGCGGCTCACCCGGCGGGCAGCCGTCGGCGCGGTACAGGCTCACCACCACGCCCTCACGCAGCGGCGATGAGCCGAGAGACACGGCCGGATCCACCTGAACTCCGTCGACGAAGACGGACGGGGCCGCGGCATCGGGACCGGGCAACCCGGCGGTGGACGCCGCGTGCCGGGGAGTGAAGCGGCTGCCGAGCAGCGCCGTCAGCTCCGGAACGATGTCGCCGACCGGCGTGGCGGGGTCGGCGTCAAGCACCGCGTCGGCGTGTATGCCGCGCTGCGGGTCGACTACGGTCAAGCTGAGACGCACGCTCAATCCTCCGGACAGGACGGTCGGCCTCCCACTCTCATGCACCGGCCGCGCCGTCTCAAGTGGCGGTTCGTCAGCACTGTGTCACAGAGGTGTACCACCGGGCCGGGCAGTGCTTCCTCGCTCCGGGCGGCTCACTTAGGCTGAGGCAGCCCCGGTGGCCGCAGGCTGCCGGGGGGACACACATCCGCATCGTCTGGGGGGAATGTCCCCCAGCTCACGAAGGGGGCGCGCCATGAGCGGAAGCGGCGACGGCGTCGATGTCACATATCAGGACATGCACGACGCCGGGGACCATCTGATCGAGGAACACGAGCGGATCGAGAAGGAACTCGACGACCTCAAGGCGTACGTCGACAACCTGGTCGAGGACGGATACGTGACGTCGGCATCCTCCAAGGCGTTCCACGAGTCCTACGAGGAGTTCACCACCGGAGTCAAGCAAGTCCTCGAAGGCATGCAGGGGATGGGCAACTTCCTGCACACCGCGGCCGACGGCTTCGAGGAACAGGACATCGATCTGGCAGCTGCCGCCCGCGGGGAGTGAGCCGGGCCTCCCTCGGCCGTCCGGTGCCGGAGGTTCACCGGCCGGTGAGCCCCGGCATCGCGCACCCCAGGCATGGACCCCGGACCCGGAGGAGCCCGCTGACATGTCCTTCCTGAGATTTCTGAACGATGAAGTGCGCGAACTGGCCGGCAAGCTGGAGAGCAGCGGCGAGGACATGAGCAATGCCTCCAAGAGCCTCGCGGAAGCGGACGCCACCAGAGTCGGCACTCAGGCGCTGGCCCGGGCGTGCGAGGACTTCGCGGACTCCTGGGACTACGGGTTCGGCAAGCTGTCCGAATTGACGAAGGGAGTCGCCGAGTACGCGGACAATGCCGCCGAGGCGTTCGGCCTCACCGACAAGGAACTCGAAGAGGCCCTGCGGCAGGCGGGCCAGGCATGAGCCCGGCTGGACAGGAGGACGTCCTGCTGGAGCGGATGCGCTCCCTCCATGCCCGCTTGGCGGAGGTGGAGCAGGAGCACCTGCGGCGGACCGGCCCGGGCCTGTTGGTGCTCGCGGTGCTCGTCACCCTGGTGGCCGGACTCGCCGCGGTGCCGCTGGTCTCCGTGCCGGCAGTGGAGGAGGAGTACCGATGGGTGCTGCTGCCCGGCGTGCCTGGCCTTGGCCTGGTGCTGTTCCTGGCCTGGTCGGTGATACGACGGCTGCTGGCTCCCTACGGCCCGTTGCGCGCCGACCATCGCGAGATCCGGCGAGAACTAAGCCGCGTCACGGCCGACTTGTACGCCCTGCCGCCCGGTGGCAGCGCCACCGGTGCGAGCCGGGCATGGGACCTGAGAGACCGGCTGCTCGGCGGGATCGAAGGGGCTGACGAAGCGGAGCGGAGCGGCTCCGCCCAGGACGCACGAGCCCAAGCCCACCGTGCCGCCTTCCGCAACGCCCGTTGGACGGTTGCCACCTTCGCCGTCGCCATGCCGACGTTCGTCGCGTTCGTCGTCCTCGTGGTCGTGGTCCCGCTGGCCGACCCCACGATGTGGTCGGTGATGTTCATGGGGCTCGTGCTGACCGCCGGCTGGGTCATGGTGCTGCGCGTGTGTGCCCTGAAGTGGCGGGGTCCACGGCGGGTCACACGCACGGTCAGGCGGGGCTGGGAGCGCGAACTGGGCTATATCCAGCACCGGCTGGTGCAGGGGGGCGCAGAGCCCTGGCGCTTCCCGGCACTGCGCACGCAGCGACTGTGGGTTCTGATGGGGAGGGGAGGCCGGTCACCCGCTGCCGTCCTGCGCGGGCTTCCCGACGGGTCATCGGCGCTTCGGAGGTTCTACTGGCGGCATGTCGGCTCCGGAGTGCTCAGGCTGGCGGCCGCCACGGTCGCCGTCCTGGCGATCGCGCTGGTGATCCGGCCGGACCGGTGAGTAACTTCCCGCAGGCCGCGCGCACCAGGTGAACCACCCGCACAACACGTTGACGAAAGACATGGGGGAGAGGATGAACGTCGTCAGTATCCCGCGCAGCACAGCGCCTCGCGTGCCGCGCCGGAGCAGCCGCTCGGTCGCGCGGAAGGGCGGGCTGGGATGAGCAGCGACGCCTACCCGCACCTCGGCTTCGACCCGGTACCCGGAGATCTGGAGGGCACCGACGAGATCGCCGGGACGATCCGGGACATCGCCGGCCAGAGTTCCACCACACATACCACCATGGCCGGCATCAGCACCTCCAACGGCATCTGGGTCGGACGCTCCGCCGACGCCTTCAGTGAGTCGTTCGACGAGGTGCCGCCCTACTTGGAGCGTGCCACCACCGCCCTGGACGCCGCCGCTCGCGCGCTGGAGAACTGGTCCGAGAGCCTGGCCGGCTTCAAGTCACGGGCGAATGCGCTGGAGGAGGAAGCCGCCACCGCTCAGCAGGCCGTCAATACGGCGCAGACGGCTCTCGACGACCTCACCGACGACGACGATGACGAGGAGGAGCGCAAGGCGGCGCTCACCGCCGCCAACGAGGGCCTCACCAGTGTGCGAACCCGTGCCGAGAACCTCAACAGCGAGTTTCTGCTGGCCGCGGACGAGACAGCCCGCCAGCTGGCGAACGCGGCGGACGACGCACCCGCCGCTCCCGGTTTCTGGGACAAGGTGGGGGACTTTCTCTCCGGAGTGGTGGAGTTCCTCACCGACCCCAACGTCTGGAAACTCATCGGAGACCTCCTCTCCGACATCGCGATGATCATCGGCGTCATCTGTCTGATAGCCGTCATCTTCTTCTCCGGTCCGGCCGGCTGGCTCGTGTGGGCCGGCTTCCTCGCTGCCGGCGGGGCCCTGCTCTTCCACGGCATGGCCATGGCCGGGGGCGCGGAGGGCGTCAGCTGGAAGACCCTGGCCTTTGACCTGGTGGGGTTCATCTCGGGCGGTATCGGCCTGATCGGCGGCTCGATTGCCAAGGCCGGCATGGCTACCCTCGCCGCGGGCCGGGCCATCCGCGCCGCCGGCGGCGTCAAGAACTTCTTCCGCAGTATCGGCCCCCGGATGAAGGGCTGGATGCTGATCGCCACCGGCCGTTTCCTCGACTATCTGGGGCTGGGTACGGGGAATGCCGGAGCTGCGGTCGGCCAGGCCGATCGTGTCATCGACGGCGGCCCCTCCTGGAAGGACATTCCGATCATCGGTCCCATCGGTGAGCTGACCCAGTGGCGGCCCTCGGAGGACGATCAGGGGGCGCCGGGCGATGCCTCCGGCTCTCCCGTCGACACCTCACAGATGCTCGCGGGGGCGGGAGACTCCTTCGTCAACACCCTGGAAGCCGAAGACATGGGAGTCGCCGCGTGACCGGCCGGCCGGGTCTCCGCCCGGAGCCGGGCGGAGACCTTCAGGCCGTCGAGGTGGACTACGCCTTCACCGCCGAGGTCCCTCCGGAGTTCGTTCCGCTTCCGGACGCCTCGTCCGCCGAGGAGTGGTACGAGGCGCTCAGCACGCTCATGCCGGGAGCGGAGGAGCAGCAACTGCACGACGCGGCAGAACAGATGCGCCGCACCCTCCCCGCGATGTCCCATGCCGACACCATCCGCACAGCTCTGTGCGCCGGTATCGAGAACGACTCCCTCAGCATCGGCATCCTGACGGTCTCGCTGCAACGGTCGGGCCACGAGAGCGCGCTGGTCGCCGCCGAGGGGATCTTCCGGGCGAAGAAGAAGTCGTTCTTCACCGAGGACGAGGAACTCGTCGAGGTCGACCGGGAAAACGCCAAAGGAGTCCAGGGCCGACAGGATCTGCTGCTTGCCACCAGGCTTCCCTGCGGGCCGGGGGTGACCTCCATCTCCCTCCGGTCGATGACCTTCCGGGGCGCACCGGGGGAGGCTCCTCCCCCGGTGCTCGGTGTGGCGTCGCTCCAACTGATCGTTCCCGCACCCCGCGAGTACTGCGTGTACCTCACCGTCGCCACCCCCACCATCACGCACATCGATGCCTACAGCGCACGGCTGGCCCGCATCGGTCATACCCTGTCCTTCGACGACTCCGCGGCGGCGGGCCAGGACGGGGGCGCGGCCGCTCAGGAGCAGCAGGCCTGAGGGCGTGGGGTGGACGCACGGGGCCGGGCGCCGAACACGTGCACTTCACCGTTCCCGGCACCGGAGCGTCGTCGGCGGCTAAGCTCTTGGGCCATGCAGCCAGGAGCGCAGCCGGGGGACGGCCAGCAGCAGCCTCAGTGGTCGAATCCCTACCAGCAGCCGGGATATCAGCAGGCGAATCCCTACCAGCAGACCGCTGCCGGCTGGGGGCAACCTCCAGCCGGGCCCCCGCCCAACGGCCGGGGAGGAGCCCGGACCGTGATCGCGATCGTCGCCGCCGCGGTGCTGGTCTCCGCAGCCGCAGCTGTTGGCGTCGTGCTCCTCGGTGGCGGTGACGACAGGGCTCCTCGAACCGGGGAGACGTCCGAGCCCGCCGCCGGCCCCACGTCGGACCAGGACGGGGACGGCGGGGACGAGAAGGGCAGCGGTGGTGACCCACGGGATCCGCGGCGGGGCATCCAGAACATGCCGGATCCCGTGGTCGCGGACGACTGGCAGGTGGTCACGAGCGCCAAGCGGTACCTCGCCTTCGACGTGCCGCCCGACTGGAAGGTGGACTCCCCGGGCACCATCCGGTACTGGGAGGACGAGGCGGCCGGCGACGGTTCTCCGACCATGGGACTCTCCGCCACCACCACCTTCATGGAAGGCTGGTGCGGTCACGGTTCCCGGGCTGTGGAAGGTACCCGGGGAGCGCAAGGCTCCACGGGAACCGCGGAGGCCGCGGAGGTCGCATCCGGAAATCTGGTCTGGGCGGCCTACGACCAGGCGAAGGCCGGCACATTCGAACTGGGTGACGCCGAGCCGTTCAGCAACGAACACGGCATCGAGGGGCACGTCGCCGTGGCGGCGGCCCACGGCAGCCCTCTGGACGACGAGGACGAGTGCGATGCCAACCAGGGCAGATCGGTGGCCATCGCCTACCTGGACGCCAGGGCCGACCTGGCCGTGTGGGGCCTGGTGGCCGACACCGGGCACGACGAGGAGCTGACGGACGAACTCATCGACCAGATCATCAGCAGCCTGCGGCCCTACAACGATTGACCGGGCAGCGAGCGGTACGCGGCTGTCACCTGCGTGGGCGCACCGCGGGCAGCGGTACGCCCACGCCTTCTTCATCCCTGGGGCAGGCCAGCCCTCGGACGAACGTCATACACCTTCCACGTGGGTGAAGGGCATGTGCAAGAAGACCGCTTCAACCCGTCGGGCCTTGTCCTCGTCGAACGCGCCGTTCGGAGGGATCACGTACCGCGAGCGAGGGCCGAAGGGCTGGTCGGCCACCTGGGTCACGGTGTATCTGGCCGGGGTGGGCTGGATGGCCGTCACGAGTCTTCCCGAGGACTTCTGGCCCTGGCTGGCCGTCTCGGGGCTGTTCCTGCTGGTCCTGGTCTCCCTGCTGGCCATCCCGATCAGCAGCTGGGTCTTCCACCGCATCGACCTCACCCCGCAGACACTGCGGGTCGGCCGGGAACGCATCCCGGTGTCCTCCGTGGACCCGGACTCGGTACTGGACGCACTGAACGCCGCCTCCGTCGGCACCGCACCCGCCGGGACGGCGGGCGGCGGCACCCGACGGAAGCCACCGGCGCCGGCCGACCCCAGGCTGGTGGGCGGCTCGTGGAGCGTCGCGTCCGGCTGGTCCGAAGTCGTCATCGCCACCCGCGAGGGCGAAGGGCTGTGCATCGCCACCCGGAACCCCGCCGCGTTCCTCACCGCGCTGCTGGAGGCCACCCGCACCCGTTGACCGGCTTCCGGACCGGGGCGGACCGGAACCGGGCCGCGCCGGGAGGCTGTGCCGGGGGCCCGGTACTCCGCGGGTGTCCGCGGGCCGGGCCCCCGGCGGGTCACCGGTCCGCCCGGCTCCGGAACGCCGCCTTGATGTGCTCCCAGCGTTCGGCCTGCTCGGGGCTCATCCGGCCGCGCAGCTCGGCGAGCTTGAGCAGGTTGGCCTCGGCGCCGGTGGTGAGGGTCTGGGCCTCCGCCAGGTAGTGGTCGTCGATCAGCGCCTCCAGCTCCTCGTCGTTCATCACCGGGACGATGCGCTCGGCCAGCTTGTTGGTGTTCCGGTAGGAGCCCTGCAGCAGGAACGGCGGCTCGGTGCGGTGGGCGTCGTCCTGGGTCGCCGACGCGATGTAGGCGGCGTTGACCGTGAGGGTGACGCGCTGGACGTGCAGCAGTTTGCGCAGCACCGACAGGATCTGCTCCAGGTCGGCGGGCGTGTAGGGGTGGGAGAGCCGGTCGGCGGTGACCGACTCGTCCCCGCGGGCCAGGCGCACCAGCAGGTCGATGTCGCCGCGCTCCCGGGCCGCGAGCGGGGCGAGCACCGGGTTGGAGGTGAGGGCGTTCTCGATGTGGCTGAGGGCGAACAGCTCCTCGCGGCCCGACAGGACGTCGCCGAGGTTCCACACGTCGGCACGGTTGGCCAGCATGTCGGGGACCCGGAAGCGGGTTCCGGACTCGGTGAACGGGTTGCCGGCCATGCAGATCGCGAAGCGCTTGCCGCGCAGGTCGTAGGTGGCCGGCACACCGTCGGCGGCGCGGACGCCGTCGATGCGGCGCTGGGCGTCGCACAGCGGGATGAAGCGCTGCAGCAGCTCCGGCGAGGTGTGCTGGATGTCGTCGATGTAGAGGAAGACGTTGTTGCCCATCTCCAGGCCGAAGTTGAGCTTCTCGATCTCGCGGCGTGCGGCGGCGTCGGGGGCGGCGGCCGGGTCCAGGGAGGTGGTGCCGTGGCCCAGTGCCGGTCCGTCCACCTTGACGAAGACCAGCCCGAGCCGCGCGGCGACGTACTCCATGAGCGTCGTCTTGCCGTATCCCGGCGGGGACAGCAGGAGCAGCAGGCCCTGGCTGTCGGTGCGGCGCTCCTCGCCGGCGGTGCCGAGCTGCTTGGCGAGGTTGTCGCCGATCAGCGGCAGGTACACCTCGTCCAGCAGCCGGTTGCGCACGAAGGCGGACATGACCTGCGGCCGGTAGGTGTCCAGCCGAAGCCGTCCGCGCTCGGTCTCCAGCAGGGCGTTGCGCCGCCGCACGTACGCCCGGTGCGCCGGTACCCGGGTGGTCCGGAAGGCTGTGGTGCGGGCCAGGAACTCGTCCAGGCGGATGACCAGTTCGCCGCCGGACAGCCGGGGGTGGGCGCCCAGCAGGCCGGTGGCACGGGTGGTGACCGGGGCGTCGATCTCGTGGAAGTCCAGTTCCCCGCCGCACAGTTCGAGGGCGACGGCCTCGGGCAGGTCGGCGGTGTCACGGCCGGTGGAGGCGGTGAACGCGCCGAGCCAGGCGGCCAGCAGCTGGTGCCGGGCGGCCAGGTCGGTGCCGAGCCCTTCCAGGTCCCGGGTCAGCTCCTTGGCCCCGTCGGTTCCCAGGGCGGCCCGGAAGTCGTCGAGCAGGGCCCGTGCCCCGGCCCCGGCGGCGAAGCGGGGCTCGCCGGCGGCCAGTTCCTCGAACAGGTAGCTTCCGGCCGCGTCCAGCTCCCCGCTGCCCAGGCCGAGGGCGGAGCGCAGCGCGGGGCCGCCGGGTCCGGGCTCGGGGCCGAGGAACTCCCCGACGGCACAGGCGAGCTCGCCGGCCAGGTCGGTGACGGCGGCGGTGTGGCCGAAGGCGGCGCGGGCGCGGGCGAGCGAGCGGGCCCTGGTGCTCCAGGCCCGCCGGTCCTCCTCCGCGGCGGCGAACGCCCAGAACAGCTGGGCGGCGGCGCGGACCCGGGGCGGGAAGCGGAGCAGCCCGGCGCCGGCCCGCAGGTCCACGACGGCGCGCAGGATGCGTTCGGCGTCGTGGTCGTGGACGCCGCGGTCGTATCCCTCGTCGTAGGCGGCCTCGGCGGCCTCCCGGACCAGGGGCAGGAGTTCCCCGCCGGCGGCGGCACGGGCCAGCCGGCCGGGGTCGGCGTCGGCGAGCAGCCCGGCGGCCAGGTACTCGGCGCGGTAGACCTCGGCGGATTCGGAGACCAGCGGCTGGTCCCAGAAGGTCCGGGTGTCCTCGAAGGCCGGGTCGGTGACCGGGGCCCGGTAGTCGGTGCCGGTGACGGCGAAGACCAGCGCGCCGTCCTGCGGCACCAGGGTGAGGTCGATGGGCTGGGTGGTGACGGCGAAGCGGTGCCGGCCGAGCCGGACTGTGCCGTCGGCGTCGTAGAGGTCGGTGCGGTCGCGCAGGGCGCGTCCGGCCTCCTGCCGGACGGCCTTGAGCCGGCCGTCGAGTTCCCCGGCGCGCACCGTCTCCTGGATACGGCGCAGTTCGTCGGCGACCGAGCGGACGCGGGCGACCAGGGGGTCCGTGGCGAAGTAGGCGTTGACCTCGTCCAGGCTGCCGAGGGCGTTCGCCCGGCGGGTGACGGTGGCCAGGATGCGGGTGGCGGAGTCGGTGAGCCGTTCGGCGTGCCGGGCCCGCTCGTCGAGCTGTGCCTGCTTGCGGGCGGAGAACGTCTCGTAGATCTCCTCGCGCTGCCCGGCGAGCCGGCCGAGGAAGTCGTCGAAGGAACCGAAGCGGGATTCCAGGTTCTCCAGTTGCAGCAGCAGGCGGCCCAGCTGCTCGTCGCACTCCTCGGGGGTCCTCGCGACCGCGAGCGCGCCCGAGACGGCCTGTCCCAGCAGGGCGTACTCGGCGGCGAACTCGGCGCGGCCCTCGGCCTCCTCCAGCTCCCGGCGGCGGCCCTCCAGGACGGCGCGGGCGCGGTTGACCGCTCCGGTGACCTCTCCGATGCGTTCCAGCAGGCCGGTGCGGACGGTGGCGTCGGCGATGTCCAGGCCGCCGATGACGTCGGTGACGGTCCGCAGGCCGTCGGCCTGCTCGGTGATCTCCTCGGCGATGGGGGCGGCGTGCGCGACGCTGTCCACGGCGCCGGCCCGTTCGGTCAGCTCGGCGACCGCCGCCCGGGCGTCGTCGAAGGCGTCCTCACGGGAGAGGAACGCCACCGCGCGGCGTCCGGTGGCGGCCAGTGACTCGGTGAGCCGCGCGCCGATCCGGTCGAGCGCCGCCAGGTCGATGTGCCGCATGTCCCGCAGCGATTCGACCCTGCCCTGGGCGCGGCGCAGCCCGGTGAGCACCGTGACCCATTCGGTGGCGCCCTTGGGTGCCTCGCCGCGGGCGCGGCGCACCAGGGCGGTGGCCTCGGCGGCTGCTTCCTCGACGGCGGCCGCGGCCTGCCGGCGCAGCTCCAGGACCCGTTCGTACTCGTCGATGACCTGCTCGGCGGTGCCGCGCAGGGTGGCCAGCGGTTCGTGGATTCCTTCCAGGCCCTCCAGGGTGAGCCAGTGGTACTGGTCGGCGAGGCGCGAGCAGACCGCCACGACGGCCTCGAAGACCGCGGTGCCGGGCTCCAGTTCGTCGGCCATCCGGGCGACGGTCAGCGCGTCGGAGATGCCGCGGACGAGTTCGGCGTTGCCCAGCCGGGCCAGCGGGCCGTCGCCCTGCGGCTGGCCCGCGGCGTGCGCGTCGGAGACGAACGGGGTGCGCCACACCTGCATCGGGTGGACGCGGGTCGGTTCGTCGGTGTCGGCCCGGAAGAGCGCCATGGTGCCGTCCTCGAACAGCGAGAAGCCGTGCGAGGGCAGCGGGTTGGCGACCTCCTTGCGGATCAGGTTGTAGGGCAGCAGCAGGGTCCGGCCGTCGGCGCGGGCGTGGAAGACGTACAGCACGTCCTCGCCGTTGGGCGAGCGGACGGCCCGCTCGTACTCCAGGTCGCTGGTGTCGGTGTCGAAGGTTCTGGCGGCCGAGCCGGGCGGGGCGGCCGCCAGGTAGTAGCCGCCGGGGAAGATGATGCCCTGGTCCTCGGGGAGGCTGCGGCAGGCCTGGCCGATGCCGTCCAGGCGCACGACCTCCCTGGTGCGGGTGTTGAAGACCAGGTAGCGGTGGGCGCTTTCGTTGTAGGGCAGGACGCGCAGCAGGATCAGCGGGCCGACGCGGGCCCAGGCGATGTCGGCGTCGGCCAGGGACTGCAGCGGGTCCTCGACGGGCTCGCTGTAGAGGCCCTCGCCGGAGTCGGTGTTGTCCTCGACCTTCAGGGTGAGGGTGCCGCCGAGGGTCTCGACGAACAGCACGCCGTCGATGGACACGTGCGGGTGCTGGCCCGCGACGTGGTCGTCGCGGCCGGTGACGGTCCACTCGACGTCGTGCGAGGGCGGGTAGACGTGGTCGCGTTCGCCCTTGGCGTCGATGTACTCCGGGCGGCCGTCGGGGTGCAGCCGCCAGCGCAGCACCCGGATGTCGGTGATGCGCTCGCCGGTCCGGAAGACCGCCAGCAGCAGCGAGCCCACGGTCCGCAGCTGGAGCAGCTGGGCCTGCTGGTAGTAGCGGTACAGTCCGGCGAAGTCGCGCCGGAAGCCGGGGTCGTCGAGGAGCCCGGGGACGGCGTCGGCCGGGGCGGGCAGGAAGTGCCGGCCGTCCTCGCCGGCGGTGTAGCGGTGCAGGCCGAAGACATCGCCGATGTCGGTGGTCTGCTTGAGGCCGAAGTGCACGTTGTAGCCGAACAGCAGGTAACCGCCGACCTGGACGATGTCCCGGGGCACACAGTTGTGTTCGGTGCGGATGCGGTCGGTGGCCACGAGCTCCAGCTCGCTGCCGCCGAAGGTCTCGATCCGCCGGCTGTTCAGCCGCTGGGCCCGCTCCGCGAGCTGGGCGGCGGCGGCCGTCATCCGGTCCCGCAGCACCTCGTAGGTGCCGGCTTCCAGCCGCGCTTCCTCGGGCCGCGCCTCGGTCTTCACCGTGCTGTCTCCCACTCCTGGTGGCCTATGGGTCCTGCCGCGGGCGCGGCCGGACGGGCTCGCGTCCGGCCGGGCTCCCGGTCACCGGCGAGGCGCGGCGGGCGCCGTGCGGTGACCGGCGGGGTGCGGCGGTGTCACTTCTGCATCGGGACCGAGTTGAGCGGCGCCGGGGCCGGCGCCGCGAACGCGGCGAGCTTGGTGTCGGCCAGGCCGCGCTCGCGCACCTCCTCCAGCAGCCTCTCCAGCTGCCCGGCCTGCTCGCCGCCGCCGGCGATGAGCCTGCCGAGCAGGCCGGCCAGCGTCAGGTCGCGCAGGCCCCCGCTGCCCAGGCCGGCGATCATCGCGCCCAGGTCGCCGGTGAACGTGGAGTTCTCCTTGTCCAGCCACGGCCCGGCCATGGCCTGCAGGCTCTCGGAGCGGTCGACCAGGCCGTCCAGGCCCTTGCCCGCGGAGATCGCGTTGATGAGGCGGTCGAAGAACACCGACTCCCCGCCGACGATGTCGATGCGGGCGTTCTCCAGTCCCGCACCGACGATGGTGGCCTGGGCCTCGGCGATCTGCCGGTGCACGTCGATCCGGGCGATCCGGACGTCCTTCTCGGCCTCCAGCCGCAGGCGGAACTCCTCGTGCTCCCTGCTCGCGGCGTCCAGCATGGCCATCGCCTCGGCCTTCTCCCGCAGGCCCTCGGCCTCGGCGACCCGCTTCTGCCGCTCCACGTCGGCCTCGGCGGCGCCCATCCTGGCGATCGCCTCGGCGGAGCGCTCCTGCACCTGGGCGGCGGCCAGTCCCTCGGCCGCGGCGTCGGCCTGCTTGCCCTCGGCGGTGCGCATCGCGGCCTGGGCGTCGAGTTCGGCGGCCTTGCGGCGCGCCTCGGCCATGGTGAGTTCTTCCTTGGCGCGGTGCTCGGCGGCCTGTTCGGCGGCCTCGGCGGCCTTGATGTCCTTGACCAGCCGCTCCTGCGCCTCGGCCTCGGCCTGGATGATCAGGGCCTGCCGCTCGCGCTCGGCCTCCTCGATGGTGCGTAGCTTCTTGATCTCCTCCTCCTGCTGCGCGACCGTCTTCTCCACGGCGATGCGCTCGCGGATGACGTCGGCGATGTCCCGCTTCTCGCCTTCGAGTTCCTTGTCCTTGGCGATGCGCTGCAGTTCGGTCTCCCGCTCCCGGGCGATGACCTCCAGGAGCCTGTCCTTCTCGATCCGCTCGCTCTCGATGGCGACCACCCGGTCGCGGTTGAGCTTGGCGACGGCGATCTCCCGCTCGCGGTTCTCGTTCTGCACGCCGAGCGCTTCCTCGGTCTTGATGTGCGCGGTGTGCGAACGCAGCCGCTCCTCGGCCTGGACGCGGGCGGTCTCCGCCTCCTCGCGGGCGCGCACCGACTCGATCTCGCGCTTCTGCTTGATCTCGGCGTCGGCCTGGCGGCGCTCCAGTTCGAGGACGGCCTCCCGGGCGTCGACGTTCTGCCGGGTGATCTCCTTCTCCTCGTGGCGCCGGAACTCGTTGGTGAGGATGTGCTGGGCGGCGGTCAGCTCGGTGATCTTCCGGATGCCCTGGGCGTCGAGGATGTTGTCCTTGTCGAGCTGGGCCAGCGGCGTCTGCTCCAGGTAGTCGATCGCCACGTCCTCCAGCCGGTAACCGTTCAGGTCGCGGCCGATCTCGGCGATGATGCGGTCCTTCAGCTCGTCCCGCTTGACGTAGAGGTCCTCGAACTCCAGCTGCTTGCCGACCGTCTTGAGGGCCTCGGAGAACTTGGCGTTGAACAGCGCCTGGAGGGTGTCCTGGTTGCTGGCGCGCTCGGTGCCGATGGCCTGGGCGACCCGGACGACGTCCTCGACGGTGTTGTTGACCCGCACGAAGAAGGAGATGCGGATGTCCGCGCGGATGTTGTCCGCGCAGATCAGGCCGTCCTTGCCTATCCGGCCGAGCTCCAGGGCCTTGACGGAGATGTCCATCACCTCGGCCTTGTGCAGGACGGGGAGCACCACGGTGCCGGTGAAGGTGACGTCGACCTTCCGCATCTTGGAGACGATGAGCGCCTTGCCCTGCTCCACCTTGCGGAACAGCCGCGTCACGGTGAGGAGGAGGACCAGGAAGATGAGCAGGACAACGGCGCCGAGTACGCCGATTCCCGTGCTGATGGAGTCCATCGGTACACGTCCTTAACTGTTTTCACATGGCTGAGGCGGCCGGCACGGTGCCGGACGTCAGCCGAGCGGATCGAGGGCGCTGCCCGCAGGCGCGACCCGGAAGACATCGCTCTCTGGGTCGTAGTCGAAGATCAGTGCGCGGCCGCCGGAGTGCAGGCCGGAGTCGCTCTCGTCGCGGATCTCGATGAGTGCGGTGGTGCCGTCGGCGGCCGTCACCTCGCCCACCCCGAAGTCGGGGCCGACCCGGCCGGTGCGCACCACGCAGACCAGCCCGACGAAGTCGGCGTTGCGCGCGGTCCTGCCGGTGCGCAGCAGGCGGCGCAGGGGACGGGCGAGCAGCCAGGTGGCATGCCAGGCGGCGACGAGGGCGAGCGCGAGCCAGCCCAGCCGGATGAGTGCGGAGTCGAAGAGTGCGGTGCCGACCAGGCTGACGAACCACGCGATGGCGATCACCAGGGACAGCACGACGGTGACGGGCACGCCGCCCAGGCCGAGTACGGCGAGGAAGCCGGCGAATCCGGCGGGGGCGCTGCCGGTGTCCGCGCTGTCGGATTCGGTGGCCTCACCGGCGGCACCGCTGACGGCGGCGAAGATCCAGTAGGCGACGACGATCAGCAGCGGAAAGGTGAAGACGACGACCGGAAATTCCAGCGTCGTCGATACGAAGTCCCCCATGACCCGGCCCCCTGTGGCGATGCTGCCCTCTTTATACGCCACTGATACGGCGCCGGGTACCCCGGGGTGCGGAACGGTGACGCTCCGGCTCACCGCACCCCGTCCCGTGGTCACGGACCGGAGCCGCAGCGCGACTCGAATGCATGATCGAACACAATCAGTCGTCCGGGCCTCGATACCTGCCTCCGCGCCCCGTAATCTCGAAGGAGCCGGCCACCCAGCCGCACCACCCCGTGATCAACGTCACAGAACGGAACGACCCCGGCACGGAATGCCCTGATCCGCACCCTGCGATCACTGAACGTGACCCCCCGTCGGCCTCCGTCCCTCTTGCAGGCAGGCAGACGGGCCCGGGTACGGTATTAGGACAACATCACGACTGATGCATGGGTGCGCCGGGAAGTCTGGTCGGCAGACCGCCCGTCCACGTTCCCGTTCTCGCTCTCGGAGGCCCTGCCCCAATGACGCCCCCGTCCCCCGACAGTCCCGCCATGCCTCCCGGCTACGACCAGCGAGACAAGCGCTCGCTGGCGCATTTTTTGCGCCTGGAGGTCTCCGGTGGCCTGATGTTGCTCATCGCGGCCACGCTGGCCCTCGTCCTGGCGAACTCTCCGCTCAGCGACGGCTACGCATCGGTACGGGACCACTACCTCGGCTTCGAGGCACTGGGACTGCGGATGTCGATCGGCCACTGGGCCGCGGACGGCCTGCTGGCGGTGTTCTTCTTCATCGCCGGCATCGAGCTCAAGCGGGAACTGGTCGTCGGTGAACTGCGCCGGCCCGCCGCGGCGGCGCTGCCCGTGGCCGCCGCCATCGGCGGGATGATCGTGCCGGCCCTGTTCTACGCGGTCATCGTGGGCACCCAGGGCGGCGACATGAACGGCTGGGCCGTCCCCATGGCCACCGACATCGCCTTCGCCCTGGGTGTGCTGGCCGTGATCGGCCGGAATCTGCCGTCCGCGCTGCGCACCTTCCTGCTCACTCTGGCGATCGTGGACGACCTCATCGCCATCACCGTGATCGCGGTCTTCTACTCCGCGGACCTCAACCTGTGGGCGCTGGCCGGCTCCGCGGCGGGCCTGGCCGTGTTCTGGTTCCTGCACTACAAGGACGTCCGGGGCTGGTACATCTACGTGCCGCTGGCCCTGGTCATCTGGGCCCTGATGTTCAACGCGGGCGTGCACGCGACCATCGCGGGTGTCGCCATCGGCATGCTGCTGCGCAGCACCCCCCGGCCGGGTGAGAAGGACTCCCCCGCCGAGCACATCGAGCACATCGTGCACCCCTGGTCGGCCGGGCTTGCGGTGCCGCTGTTCGCGCTCTTCGCGGCCGGTGTCCCGGTCTCCGGCGCCGCGCTGGGCGAGGCCGCCGGCCAGCCCGAGGCGGTGGGTGTGGCCCTCGGCCTGTTCGCCGGAAAGCTGATCGGTGTCTTCGGGGCCACCTACCTGACCGCCAAGTTCACCAAGGCCCAGCTCAACCCGGTACTGGGCTGGGCGGACATCGCGGGGGCGGCGATGCTGGCGGGCATCGGCTTCACCGTCTCCCTGCTGATCGCCGAGCTGGGCTTCACCGACGCCGCCATGCAGGACTCCGTGAAGGCCGCCGTGCTCATCGGCTCGCTGCTGTCCGCGGTCGGCGCCTGCGTCGTCCTGGGGCTGCGCAACGCGCGGGTCAAGGCCCGTACGGCCGAGGGGGCACAGGGCGACGACTCGCCCGCAGCCGCGGCCGGCGCCACCACCGGGGACCACTGACCCAGCCTTCCCGCACCACAGACACCGTCGCCCCGCTCCCGGCCCGGGAGCGCGGCGNTACCCTGGCCGGGTATGAGGCCCGGCAGAACCCGACCCGAGGAAGCGAGAGCCATGGACACCATCACCTACAAGGTCACCGGCATGACCTGCGGTCACTGCGAGGGGGCGGTCACCTCCGAGGTGTCCGCGCTGCCCGGCGTCACCGGCGTCCGCGCCGAGGCGGCCACGGGCCTGGTGGTCGTGACCGCCGAGGGGCCGCTGGACGACACCGCGGTCCGGGACGCCGTCGACGAGGCCGGATACGAACTCGTCGGCCGCGCCTGAGGCGACGGGAACACGCGCAGATAGAAGCGCCCCTTGCCGAGTCCCCCCACAGGGCCCGGCTCGGGGCGCTTCCTGTCGCCGGCTCAGAGCGTCCCCCCACGGGACCCCGGCCTGACGACGGTCGGCGTGGATCCAGCCGAATCCGC
Source organism: Streptomyces sodiiphilus (assembly GCF_039529215.1). Lineage (NCBI taxonomy): Bacteria > Bacillati > Actinomycetota > Actinomycetes > Kitasatosporales > Streptomycetaceae > Streptomyces > Streptomyces sodiiphilus. The sequence continues at coordinate 182,625 of NZ_BAAAMJ010000010.1, forward strand.
GCTGACGTTGACCAGTTAGACCGACAACCCCACGAAAGGTTGCACGGGAAGAGATGTGACCTGCGTCACACTCCACCTCCCGGTCGTGTCACGGGCGCATATGCCGGATTCGCCCCGCCGCCGGCCGGGCCGGCGGCGGGCGGGCCGGCGGCGGGCGGGGGACTCAGCGCTGCTCGACCGGCACGTAGTCGCGCTGGACGACACCGGTGTAGATCTGCCGCGGACGGCCGATCCGGGAACCCGGCTCCTTGATCATCTCGTGCCACTGGGCGATCCAGCCCGGCAGCCGGCCCATCGCGAACAGCACCGTGAACATCGTGGTCGGGAAGCCCATGGCCCGGTAGATCAGGCCCGTGTAGAAGTCGACGTTCGGGTAGAGGTTCCGCGAGACGAAGTAGTCGTCGCTGAGCGCCGCCTCCTCCAGCTTGAGCGCGATGTCCAGCAGCTCGTCGGACTTGCCCAGCGCGGAGAGCACGTCGTGCGCCGCCGACTTGATGATCTTCGCGCGGGGGTCGAAGCTCTTGTACACGCGGTGCCCGAAGCCCATCAGGCGGGCACCCTCCTCCTTGTTCTTCACCTTGCGGATGAAGGACTCGACGTCGCCGCCCTGGGCCTTGATCTCCTCCAGCATCTCCAGCACGGCCTGGTTGGCGCCGCCGTGCAGGGGGCCCCACAGGGCGTTGATGCCGGCCGAGATGGAGGCGAACAGGTTGGCCTGGGAGGAACCGACCAGCCGCACCGTGGAGGTCGAACAGTTCTGCTCGTGATCCGCGTGCAGGATCAGCAGCTTGTCCAGGGCGTCGGCCATCACCGGGTCGAGACCGAACTCCTCGGCGGGCACCGAGAAGGTCATCTTGAGGAAGTTCTCGACGTAGCCGAGGTCGTTGCTCGGGTACACCACCGGGTGGCCGATGGACTTCTTGTAGGCGTAGGCGGCGATCGTGGGCAGCTTGGCCAGCAGCCGGATCGAGGAGATGTGCCGCTGCTCCTCGTCGAACGGGTTGTGACTGTCCTGGTAGAACGTGGACAGGGCGCTGACCACCGAGGAGATCATCGCCATCGGGTGGGCGTCCCGGGGGAAACCGTCGTAGAAGCGCTTGACGTCCTCGTGCAGCATGGTGTGCTGCGTGATCTTGTTCTTGAAGCCGGAGAGCTCGTCCACCGTCGGCAGCTCGCCGTTGATCAGCAGATAGGCCGTCTCCAGGAAGGTGCCGCGCTCGGCCAGCTGCTCGATCGGGTAGCCGCGGTAGCGGAGAATGCCCTGCTCTCCGTCGAGATAGGTGATCGCGGATTGGTACGCGGCGGTATTGCCGTAACCGGAGTCCAGGGTCACCAGACCGGTCTGGGCGCGCAGCTTGCCGATGTCGATGCCGCGGTCCCCGACCGTGCTGTCGACCAGCGGGTAGCTGTATTCGCCGTCCGCGTACCGCAGTACTACTGCTCCGTCACTTTCGCGGTGTTCGCTCACGTCATCCCTCACCGACGTAGTGCCTCTTCTTCGAGGTGCCCTGACTGCTTCCACTGTCCCGCATCTGACGTCTCCCGGTGCACTCGGGGTCGCCCAACGACCCCGGACATGGCACCGCGTGCCGCCACGAAACGGACCTCACGGGACGAGCCGGCCGGCCAGCCGCGCGTCCAGGGCCGTGCAGCGGCGCCCGGCCGACACGCTGCGCACCGCCTGCGCCAGCGCCCGCCGGGAACCCACCAGCACCACCAGCCGCTTGGCGCGGGTGACGGCCGTGTAGAGAAGGTTCCGCTGGAGCATCATCCAGGCACTCGTGGTGACCGGGATCACCACACAGGGATACTCGCTGCCCTGCGAGCGGTGGATGGTGACGGCGTAGGCATGGGCCAGTTCGTCCAGCTCGGCGAAGTCGTACTCCACCTCCTCGTCCTCGTCGGTGACCACGGTCAGCTGCTGCTCGTCGGGGTCGAGTGCGGTCACCACACCGACAGTGCCATTGAAGACCCCGTTTGTCCCCTTTTCATAATTGTTGCGGATCTGGGTGACCTTGTCTCCCACCCGGAAGACCCTGCCGCCGAACCGCTTCTCCGCCAGTCCGGGCCTGGCCGGGGTGACCGACTGCTGGAGCAGGCCGTTCAGCGTGCCCGCCCCCGCCGGACCGCGGTGCATGGGCGTGAGCACCTGGATGTCGCGCCGCGGATCGAGACCGAACTTCGCCGGGATCCGGCGGGCGGCCACATCGACCGCGAGCTTGCCCGCCTCCTCGGTGTCGTCCTCGGCGAAGAGGAAGAAGTCGGGCAGCCCCTGGGTGACCGGCGGCAGCCCGGCGTTGATCCGGTGCGCGTTGGTGACCACCCCGGACTGCTGGGCCTGCCGGAAGATCCTGGTGAGCCGGACCGCCGGGACCGGGCCGCCCTCGGCGAGCAGGTCCCGCAGCACCTCCCCCGCCCCGACCGACGGAAGCTGGTCCACATCGCCCACCAGCAGCAGGTGCGCACCCGGGGCGACCGCCTTCACGAGCTTGTTGGCCAGCAGCAGGTCCAGCATCGACGCCTCGTCCACCACGACCAGGTCGGCGTCCAGCGGCCGGTCCCGGTCGTAGGCGGCGTCACCGCCCGGCTTCAGCTCCAGCAGCCGGTGCACCGTGGACGCCTCGGCCCCCGTGAGCTCGGCCAGCCGTTTCGCCGCCCGGCCGGTGGGAGCCGCCAGGACCACGGTGGCTCCCTTCGCCCGCGCCAGCTCCACGACCGAGCGCACCGTGAAGGACTTGCCGCAGCCCGGCCCTCCGGTGAGCACCGCCACCCGTTCGGTGAGCGCCAGCCGCACGGCCTGTTCCTGCTCGGGGGCCAGTTCGGCCCCGGTGCGCCCGGCCAGCCAGCTCAGCGCCCGGCCCCAGTCCACCTCGCGGAAGGCCGCCAGACGGTCCTCCGCGGCCCCCAGCAGCCGTCGCAGCTGACCGGCCAGGGACTGCTCGGCCCGGTGGAAGGGCACGAGGTAGACGGCGGTGACCCGGCCGGCGGGGTCCTCCGGGTCGGGCACCTGCTCACGCACCACCCCCTCCGGCTCCTCGGCGAGCTCCCCCAGGCAGTCGATGACCAGCCCGGTGTCCACCTGGAGGAGCTTGACCGCGTCGGAGATCAGCCGCTCCTCGGGGAGGTAGCAGTGGCCCTGGTCGGCGGACTGGGACAGGGCGTACTGCAGCCCGGCCTTCACCCGGTCGGGGCTGTCGTGCGGTATGCCGACGGCCTGCGCGATGCGGTCGGCGGTCAGGAACCCGATCCCCCACACGTCGGCGGCCAGCCGGTAGGGCTGGTTCTTCACGACGGAGATCGAGGCGTCGCCGTACTTCTTGTAGATCCGCACCGCGATGGAGGTGGAGACCTCGACGCTCTGCAGGAAGACCATGACCTCCTTGATGGCCTTCTGCTCCTCCCAGGCCGCGGCGATCTTCGCGGTGCGCTTGGGGCCGAGGCCGGGTACCTTGATCAGTTCCTGCGGGTCGGCCTCGATGACGTCCAGCGTGTCCACACCGAAGTGCTCGACAATCCGGTCGGCGGTCTTGGGGCCGATGCCCTTGATGAGCCCGGAGCCGAGGTAGCGGCGGATGCCCTGCACGGTGGCCGGCAGCACGGTGGTGTAGTTCTCCACCGTGAACTGCCGTCCGTACTGGGGATGGGAGCCCCAGCGCCCCTCCATCCGCAACGACTCCCCCACCTGGGCGCCCAGCAGGGATCCGACGACGGTCAGCAGCTCCCCGCCGCCCCCGGTGTCCACCCGGGCGACGGTGTAGCCGTTCTCCTCGTTGGCATAGGTGATGCGCTCCAGGACCCCCTCGAGCACCGCGCTGTGACCCATGGCACGACGGTAGCGGCCCGTGCCGACAGCCCTGCCGCGCGCCCCGGTGTCCGCCGAAGGGCCCGGCCCCCACCGGGCCCTTCGGCTCCCCTCCTGCCCCCGTCCGGAGAGTGAGACCCGCGACACTCCGCGCAGGTTGCGCAACACACCGTATTATCATGCGGCGAAGAGTCGTTTCTTCATTACCTGGAGTGACGGGCGCCGGTCGCACGGCCCCGATGGTCAGCAGGCGTGCGCGCGGTAGCGCGTGAGTGTCTCGGCCAGGACCTCGTTGCCGTCCCGTCCCCACAGTCCCTCGTTGAACAGCTCCACCTCCACGGGCCCGGTCCACCCGGCCGCCTCCACCCGCTCCCGGAACCAGCGCAGATCCACACAGCCGTCCCCGAGCTGTCCGCGGCCGGTCAGGACGCCCTCGGGGAGCGGCGTGACCCAGTCCGCGAGCTGGAAGCAGTGGATCCGGCCGCCCTCCCCGGCCCGCCGGATCTGCTCGGCCACCCGGTCGTCCCACCACAGGTGGTAGGTGTCGACCACCACGCCCACCTGCCCGGCGGGGAAGCGCTCGGCCAGGTCCAGGGCCTGGCCGAGGGTGGAGACCACGCACCGGTCCGCCGCGTACATCGGATGCAGCGGCTCGATCGCCAGCCGGACCCCGCGCCCGGCGGCGTACGGGGCCAGCACCGCGAGGGCGTCGGCGATCCGCTCCCGCGCTCCGGCCAGGTCACGGCTGCCGTCGGGCAATCCGCCGGAGACCAGCACCAAGGTGTCGGTGCCCAGCGCCGCGGCCTCGTCGATCGCCGCCCGGTTGTCCGCCAGGGCGGCTTCGCGAGCGGCCGGACCGGCGGCGGTGAGGAAGCCGCCGCGGCACAGTGAGCTGACGGTGAGTCCCGCGTCGCGCACCAGTGCCGCGGTCGCCTCCAGGCCGTACTCGGCCACCGGTTCGCGCCACAGCCCGACGGTGCCGATGCCCAGCCCCGCACAGCTCTTGACCAGTTCGGGCAGGGACAGCTGCCTGACCGTCATCTGGTTGACCGAGAAGCGTGCCATGTCGTTCACCGTGTCACTCCGTACAGGGCCAGCAGGTGGGTCATCCGGGACTCGGCCAGTGCGGGGTCGGGGAACAGGCCGAGGCGGTCGGCGAGTTCGTAGGCCCGGGCCAGGTGCGGCAGGGACCGGGCCGACTGCAGTCCGCCGGCCATGGTGAAGTGGTCCTGGTGTCCGGCCAGCCAGGCCAGCAGCACCACCCCGGTCTTGTAGTAGCGGGTGGGCGGCTCGAACAGGTGCCGGGACAGCGGGACGGTGGGGTCGAGCAGGGCGCGGAAACCGGCGGTGTCGCCGGTGTCCAGCACCCGCACCGCCTCGGCCGCCAGCGGGCCGAGAGGGTCGAAGATGCCCAGGAGGGCGTGGCTGAAGCCGTGTTCGTCGCCGGCGATCAGTCCGGGGTAGTGGAAGTCGTCGCCCGTGTAGCAGCGCACCGGCGGCGGCAGGCGCCGGCGCAGCCGGACCTCGCGCTCGGCGTCCAGCAAGGAGACCTTCACGCCGTCCACCTTGCCGGGGTGCTCCGAGATGATCTCCAGGAAGGTCGCGGTGGCCGCGTCCAGGTCCTCGCTCCCCCAGTAGCCGGTGAGCGCCGGATCGAACATCGGGCCCAGCCAGTGCAGGATCACCGGCCGGGACGCCTGGCGCAGCAGGTGTCCGTAGACCTCCAGGTAGTCCTGAGGGCCGCGCGCCGCGGCGGCCAGCGCCCGGGAGGCCATCAGAACCGGCTGGGCGCCGCTGTCCTCCACCAGGGCGAGCTGTTCCTCGTAGGCGGCGCGGACCTCGGGCAGGGTCGCGGGACCGGTCAGCTGGTCGGTGCCCGCCCCGCAGGCGATCGCGCCGCCGGCGGCCCGCGCCTCGGCCGCGGAGCGGCGGATGAGTTCGGCGGCACCCGGCCAGTCCAGGCCCATTCCGCGCTGGGCGGTGTCCATCGCCTCCGCCACGCCCAGCCCGTGCGACCACAGGTGACGGCGGAAGGCCAGGGTGGCGTCCCAGTCGACGGCCGCCGGGCCGTCGGGAGTGCTGTCCGCGAACGGGTCGGACACGACGTGCGCGGCGGAGAACACCGTCCGGGAGGTGAGGGGAGCCCCGCTCGGGCCGGGCACCACCGGGTCGGTGCGGGGCCGGTAGGCGCGCAGCGTCCCCGAGACATCGGGCAGGCGGATCACCGGTTCTCTCCCCTTGCGGCGCGGCACACGAGCCGTCCTGCCGGGGTCACAGCGTCAGCTCCGGGACGTCGAGCCGGCGGCCCTCGGCGGAGGACCTCAGGCCCAGCTCCGCGAGCTGGACGCCCCGGGCACCGGCCAGCAGGTCCCAGCTGTAGGGTTCGCCGGCCACCACGTGGCGCAGGAAGAGCTCCCACTGGGCCTTGAAGCCGTTGTCGAACTCGCCGTTGCCGGGCACCTCCTGCCACTGGTCGCGGAACGGCTCGGTGACCGGCAGGTCCGGGTTCCACACCGGTTTGGGGGTGGCCGACCGGTGCTGGACCCGGCAGTTGCGCAGGCCCGCGACGGCCGAGCCGTGTGTCCCGTCCACCTGGAACTCCACCAGTTCGTCGCGGTTCACCCGCACCGACCAGGAGGAGTTGATCTGGGCCACGGCGCCGCCGGCCAGCTGGAAGACGCCGTAGGCGGCGTCGTCGGCGGTCGCGGAGTAGGGCTTGCCCTGCTCGTCCCAGCGCTGCGGGATGTGGGTGGTGGCCAGTGCCTGCACGGTCTCGACCCGGCCGAACAGCTCGTGCAGCACATACTCCCAGTGCGGGAACATGTCCACCACGATGCCGCCGCCGTCCTCGGCCCGGTAGTTCCAGGAGGGGCGCTGGGCGGGCTGCCAGTCCCCCTCGAACACCCAGTAGCCGAACTCTCCGCGCACGGACAGGATCTCCCCGAAGAAGCCACCGTCGATCAGCCGCTTGAGCTTGAGCAGGCCCGGCAGGAAGAGCTTGTCCTGCACCACGCCGTGCCTGATGCCCGCGTCCCGGGCCAGCCGGGCCAGCTCCAGCGCGCCCTCCAGACCGGTGGCGGTGGGCTTCTCGGTGTAGACGTGCTTGCCCGCGGCGATCGCCTTCCGGATCGCCTCCTCGCGGGCGAGGGTGACCTGGGCGTCGAAGTACACGGTGACGCTGTCGTCGGCGAACACCTCGTCCAGGTCCGTGCTGACCGCCGACGGGTCCAGGCCGTGCCGCTCCGCCAGCGCGCGCAACGCGTGCTCCCTGCGGCCGACGAGCACCGGTTCGGGCTGGATCACGGTGCCGTCACCGAGGTCGATCCCGCCCTCCTCCCGGATCGCGAGGATCGATCTGACCAGGTGCTGGCGGTATCCCATCCGGCCGGTGACGCCGTTCATGGCGATCCGCACGGTTCTGTGAGTCACGTTGCTTCCTCTCCGGGACTGGCAGGCGGGCCGACCAAGATAGTAAGCGCTTTCTATCGCAGGCACCACCCCCCCCCTCGCACACCACCGGAGACGGGCGGCCGGCTCCACCTGCCGCCTGGCCGCGGCCCGGCCCGGAGCAGGGGGGATACTGGGTCATCCCGCGGGGGCGGCCCCGCGACCGGAACGCACCGACGCGGAGGCAGCATGGCAGTGACACTCGCGGACGTGGCAGCGCGCGCAGGCGTCTCGGCAGCGACCGTCTCCCGCGTGCTCAACGGCAACTACCCGGTCGCCGGCGCGACCCGCAGCAGAGTCCTGCGGGCCGTGGAGGAGCTGGAGTACGTCGTCAACGGGCCCGCGTCGGCCCTGGCCGCCGCCACCTCCGACCTCGTGGGCGTCCTGGTGAACGACGTCGCCGACCCCTTCTTCGGGATCATGGCAAGCGCTGTCCAGTCGGCGATGAGCCCCGAAGGGACCGGCACCGCGCCGCGCAAGATGGCCATCGTGTGCAACACCGGAGGCTCGCCCGAGCGGGAGCTGATGTATCTGACGCTGCTCCAGCGGCAACGGGCCGCCGCCGTCGTGCTGACCGGCGGGGCCGTGGAGGACCCGGAACACATCGCCGCGCTGCGGGCCCGGCTGCGCCGGATGGCCGACGCGGGCACCACCGTGGTGCTGTGCGGCAGACCCCCGCTGCCGCCCGCCGGGGACGGCACCGGGCCGGACGGCGCGGGCACCCCGGCGCCGGTGGCCGTCACCTTCGACAACTCCGGAGGGGCGAAGCGGCTGACCCAGCACCTGCTGTCCCTGGGACACCGGCGGATGGGATACCTGGCCGGCCCGGTGGCACGCACCACCACCCGGCACCGCCTGGAGGGACATCTGGCCGCCCTCGCCGCGGCCGGGCTGAAGGAGGACACCGGGCGGCTGACCGTGTACGGGGCCTACGACCGCTCCTCCGGCTACGACGGAACCCTGGAACTGCTGCGCCGGGACCCGGACCTCACCGCCGTGCTCGCCGCCAACGACACGGTCGCCCTCGGCGCCTGCGCCGCCCTGCGCGACCGGGGGCTGCGCATCCCGGAGGACGTCTCGGTGACCGGCTTCGACGACCTGCCGTTCGCGGTGGACGCCGCCCCCGCCCTGACCACCGTCCGGATCCCGCTGTACGAGGCCGGCGCCCGGGCCGGGCGGCTGGCACTGGGCACCGAGGACCCGCCGCCCGGCGGGGTCGCCACGGTCCGCGCCGAGCTGATGGTGCGCGCCTCGTCCGCCCCGCCGCGCAGCCCGGCGCGCTGACCTGCGCGGCGGAGCCCGCCGCTCAGTCGAGGGAGACGTGCTCCAGCCAGAAGTCCAGCAGCGCCGCCTCCCCCAGCACCTCGACCCGCTCGCTGCGCGGCGACAGCCTCCGGTGCACGACCCGCAGCAGGTCCGCCACGGTCGCCCGCACGGCCACGGTCGCCCGCTCGTGGCCGCGCCGCCAGGCCAGCTTCCCGTCGGGACCGAACTCGACCAGCCACTCCGCCTCCGGCCCGGTGTCCGTCGCGTGCAGGTGCAGCGTCTTGCCCGACCCGTACAGCTTCTCCAGTGCGGGGGACGCGACACCGCCGCGTGGATCGGCCGCCATGTCCAGCAGTTCCTCCACGGCATCCGCGGCGACGTCGGCCTCGGCGGGGAACTCCGCCTCCACCGTGCCGGCCGCGTCGGCCCGGTGGACCAGAAGATCGTGCGCCGCCCTTCGGGCCCAGCCGAGGTTCCGCTGCCGCACCCCCCACACCTGCGCCTCGTCGTCGGGGTCCGCGTCCCGCAGCGCCGCGGCGCACCGCTCGGCGGCGTCGGCCAGCCAGGGGTCCAGAGCGGCCGGGTCCTCGTCGATGAGCGGACCCGTCAGCCCGGGTACCGACTGCTCGGGGACGTCCAGCGCCTCGCCGGTGCGCACAGCGGCCTCCACCGCGAGCAGGTTCCCGCCGACATGGCGGGTCAGTTCCTCCAGGGTCCAGTCGGGGCGGGTCGGGACGGTCAGGTACAGGTCCCGCTCCCCGAGCAGCTCGCGGAGCAGCCCGGACTGGGTGACGATCTCGTCGCAGTAGCGGTCGTGCGTGAGCAGAGTCATGATCAGCCGGCTTTCTGTGCGGAAGCGGAGGCGCACCGGCCGGGTGCCCATCCATGACCGGTACGCCTCCGCCTCGGTCGGCAGCCCTGTCCGGTGGCCGGTGCGGCCGGGCGCCGCCGCGATCCGGGCCTTCACCCGCGAGGACCGCGGGCGGTTCAGCCCAGCGCGCTCAGCAGCTCTTCGCAGGCCGCCTGGCAGCGGCGGCAGGCTTCCGCACACGTCGCGCAGTGCTCGTGATGCCCGGCATGCGCCTGGCACTCGTCGCCGCACGAGCGGCACGCCGTCGCGCACGCCTGGAGCATCGCCCGGGTCAGGTTCGCGTCGTATCCGGTGTGCCGCGACAGCACCCGGGCGGTGGTCTCGCAGATGTCCGCGCAGTCCAGATCGGTGCGGATGCACTTCGCCAGGGAGGCGACGTCCTCCTCCGACAGACAGGCGTCGGCACAGGCCGTACACGCCTGCGCGCACGCGAGGCATTCCTTGATGCAGCGGGCCAGCACCTCGCGGTCCACGTGCCCCAGGTCCGCCGGGTAGGCGTCCAGCATCTCCTCCACAGCGGTCGCCATGATCGTCCTCCTTCCCCGGAGCAGGCCGACGGGCCGGTCACCCGCACGGTCGAACCGCGCTCCGGCCTCACCGGGTAACACCCGGACCCACCACCCAAACCACCGCGGAACCGCGGAAACCGGCCATCGCACGGCACGGTCCGGCCATCCGCCGGACACCGGCCACCACTCCGGGCGCTCCCCGGTTGCCGGGCGGCCCCGCGTCTGTTGCGCTGCTGACATGCGACTTGCCTTCTCCACCCTCGGCGTTCCCGGCATGCCTCTTCCCCAGGTACTGCGGCTGGCCGCGGACCACGGGTTCCACGGGGTGGAGCTGCGCACCCACCCGGAGGAACCGGTACATACCGGGCTGAGCCCGGCGCAGCGCGCCACCGTGGCCGAGGAGTTCGAGGCCACCGGCATCCGCCCGCTGGCCCTGGCCGGATACCCACGGGTGGCCGCCCCCGGCGAGGACGGCCCGGTCCTGGACAAGACCCGGGAGCTGCTGCACCTGGCCCGCGACCTGGGCGCCCCCTTCGTGCGGGTGTTCCCCGGCGGGGGCGACGCGGCGCCCGAGGAGGCCGACGCGGCAGCGGTGCGCCGGCTCACCGCGCTGGCGCCCAGTGCCGAGGACGCCGGGGTACGGCTGCTGCTGGAGACGCACGACTCGCACCTCACCGGTGCCGCCGTGGCCCGGGTGCTGGAGGCGGTCGGGCACGACAGCGTCGGCGCCCTGTGGGACACCCTGCACACCTGGCGCGGCGGCGAGGAACCGGAGGCCACCTACGACGCGCTCGGCCCGTACCTGGGATACGTGCAGGTGAAGGACGCCGCCTCGGCCGACGACCTCACCCCGCTGCCGCTGGGGGACGGGACCCTGCCGCTGACCGAGGTGATCGAACAGCTCAGCCGCGCCGGCCAGGAGGCCGACTGCTGGCTGTGCTGGGAGTACGAGAAGCGCTGGTACCCCTCGGTGCCCGGCATCGACCCGCTGCTCCCGGGAGCGGCGGATCATCTCCGCCGGCTGCTGGCCGCCTCCGCCTGACCGGGCGGCGGGCGGGAAGAACACCGGGCGGCGGGCGGGAAGAACACCGGGCGGCGGGCGGGAGAAAGACCGTGCCGGGGGAAGCGGGGGGACGTAGGCTCGCGGCATGACGGAGCCACCTGCGCGGCCGCTGGCCACCGGACCGCTGGGCATGGAACTGCTGGCCTTCGAGCGGCGGCCGGAGGAGGACCGGCCCGGCACGGAGCCGCCGGCGTACGCGCTGGCCGCGCTCTGGCGCCGGGAGCGGCTGCTGCTCGTGCGGGTACGCAGCCGGGGATGCTGGGAGCTGCCCGGCGGCGGCATCGAGCCCGGCGAGTCCCCGCGGCAGGCCGCCGTCCGCGAGGTACGGGAGGAGACCGGGCAGATCATCGCCGCGGAGCAGCTCGTCTTCGCCGGGTTCCCGTACACCCGGCTGCCCGACCGGCGGGTACGGTACGGGGCCCTGTACCACGCGCGGCTCACCGGGCGGCTGCGGACGTTCGAGCCCAACGCGGAGATCGGCGCCCTGCACTGGTACGACATGGTCACCGCGCCGCCCGGCGGCGAGCTGCAGACGGTCGACGTCCACCTGGCCGGGCTCGTACGCCCCTGAGCGCCGGTGCGCCCGGGATCAGTCGCGGACCGGGCGCGGGGGCAGGACGGTGAGGTGGGCGTCGGTGAACTGCACGGCCCGGTGCCGGCCGCCCCGGAACCAGTCGGTGAGGGCATGCGGCCCGGTCACGGACACCGGCAGCCCGGCGGCCCGGCCCCGCCCCGCCAGGCGCAGCCCGGTGCGGGACAGCGTGCCGTCCGCGTGCTCCTGCACCGTGGCCCAGGCCAGGCGAAGCGGCACCCGAGGGCCGCGGGGGCGGGGCCGGGCCTCCACCCGCCAGCCGTCCCCGGCCGCCCGCAGGGGCTCCGAGCCGCCCGGGTCGCCCTCGAAGCGCGCCCGGGTCTTGGGCAGCGCCCAGTGCTCGCGGCCGGCCCGCACGCTGGTCGCGGAGTCGACGGCGATGAAGGGAACGTGGCCGTGCGGCAGCGGGTCGGCCAGCAGCGCGGGCGAGGCGGCGACCTCGTCGTAACGGCCCACCGGGCTGTCCAGGTAGCGCAGCCACATGCCCACCGCGACCGGCAGCAGCCGGCGGTGCGCGAGGTTGTCGGGCAGCGCCCGGCGCGCGGCGCGGGGGGCCGGGTACCACCACACCAGGGCGTCCACCCGGCAGTGCCAGGGCGGACCGGGCGGCGGGGCGTCCGGCCACTCGGGGCCGTTCCCCGGGGTGAACGGCAGGACCCCGGGGATCGGTTCGGTGTGCTGCGGGCCCGGCATGGTGACCTCCGCGTCGTGGGGACGTACCGGCCCATCCCATCACGCCGCGGCACGCGCGCCCCGGCCGGACACGCAACGCGCCCGTCTCAGCCGACGGTTGAGGGCTCGCCGACGTAGGTGCGCCAGAGCCGGGCGTAGCGTCCCTGGGCAGCCAGCAGTCCGGCGTGGGTGCCGTCCTCGGCCACCCGGCCGTTGTCCAGGACGACCACCCGGTCGGCGCGGGCCGCGGTGGTCAGGCGGTGCGCCACGACCAGCGTGGTCCGCCTGCCCGCCAGCCGGTCGGTGGCCTCGTTGACCAGGGCCTCGGTGGCCAGGTCCAGGGCCGCGGTGGCCTCGTCCAGCAGCAGGATGTCGGGAGCGACAAGTTCGGCGCGGGCGAGGGCGATGAGCTGGCGCTGGCCCGCCGACAGGTTGCGGCCGCGCTCGGCCACGGGGTGCAGATAGCCGCCGGGCAGGGTGGCGATCATGGCGTGCGCCCCGACCGCGCGGGCCGCCGCCTCCACCTCGGCGTCGGTGGCCTCCGGGCGGCCGTAGGCGATGGCCTCGCGGATCGTGCCCTCGAAGAGGTAGGACTCCTGCGGCACCACGCCCAGCCTCCGGCGGTACCCGGCCAGGTCCAGCTCCCGCACATCGGTGCCGTCCACGCGGACCGAGCCCGAGGTCGGGTCGTAGAACCTGGCGACCAGCTTCACCAGCGTCGACTTGCCCGCTCCCGTCTCACCGACGAACGCCACCGTCTGCCCGGCCGGGATGCGCAGGCTCACCCCCGCCAGCGCCTCCTCGGACGTGCCGTCGGCCGTGGCGTAGCGGAAGTGCACGTCCTCGAACTCCAGCTCGCCGCGCAGCCTCCGCACCGGCCGCGGCCGGCCGTGCTCCGGCGTGGTGGTGGTCTCGTTCATCAGCTCCTGGATGCGGCGCAGCGCCACCGTGGCCTGCTGGTATCCGTCGAAGACCTGCGAGAGCTGCTGCACGGGGGCGAAGAACAGCTCGATGTACAGCAGGTACGCCACCAGCGCGCCGGCCGTCAGGGTTCCCTCGCCCACCCGGCCCGCGCCGAGCACCAGCACCCCGGCGGTGGCCAGGGTGGCCAGCAGCTGGACGAAGGGGAAGTACACCGAGATCAGCCACTGGCCACGCACCCGGGCCTGCCGGTAGCCGTCCGAGCGGCCGGCGAAGCGGGCGAAGCTGTCGCCCTCTCGGCCGAACGCCTGCACCATCCGCAGACCGGCGACGGTCTCCTGCAGGTCGGCGTTGACGCCGCTGACACGCTCCCGGGCCAGCTCGTAGGCCTTGACGCTCCTGCGGCGGAAGAAGACGGTGCCGACGATCAGCGGAAGCAGGGTGGCGAGCACCACCATGGCCAGGTGGGCGTCGATGACGACGAGCACGCCCAGGATGCCGAAGAACGTCATCACCGACACCAGCGCCTGCACCAGACCGGTCTGCAGGAAGGTGGTCAGGGCGTCGACGTCGGTGGTCATGCGGGTCATGACCCGGCCGGTCAGCTCCCGCTCGTAGTAGTCCAGGCCGAGCCGCTGGAGCTGCGCGAAGATCTTCACCCGCAGCGTGTAGAGGGCGCGCTCACCGGTGCGGCCCACGGCACGGATCGCCCCGAACTGGGTGACCCACTGGACGATCACCACGAGCAGGGCGAGGGCGGAGGCGGCCCAGACCGCGCCGAGCGCGGCGCGTTCGACGCCCTCGTCGATGCCGTAGCGGATGAGGACCGGCAGCGCCAGCGAGGCAGCGGCGTCGGCGACGACCAGCAGCAGCGCGCCCAGCAGCGGCAGGCCGAGCCCGGCGAGCAGCTTGCGCAGCCCGTAGCCGCCGGTCTCGGCCCGGGTGGCCTGCCGCTCGTCGATGTCCGGGACGTCGTCGGCCGGGGGCAGCGCCTCGACCTGGCTGATCAGCTCGGGCGTGGCGGCCGCTCCGGCCATCGCGGCGCCGAAGCCGGGGCCCGCGGCGGGCAGCGGCCGGGCCGGGCCGGCCGTGGCGTCCCGTGCTGTGCCGGCGCCGTCGTCGGCGGCGGCGTCCGCGTCGTACTTCCACAGCTCGGGGGTGATTCCCCGCTCGGAGGCCTCGCGCGCGTCGCCACAGTCCCCGTCACCGGGCCGCTTCGCGGCGGCGCGGGCCCGCCCGGCCGGGTCGTGCGCGACGTTGCCCAGTTCGTCGGGGTCGGCCAGCAGCCTGCGGTACAGCTCGCACCGCCCGGTGAGTTCCTCCTCGGTCCCGATGTCCACCAGCCGGCCGTCGTCGAGCACGGCGACGCGGTCGGCGAGCTGCAGGGTGGAGCGGCGGTGCGCGATGAGCAGCGTGGTCCGCCCGGCCATCACCGAGCGCAGCGCGTCGTGGATCTCGTGCTCGACCCGGGCGTCCACGGCGGAGGTCGCGTCGTCCAGGATGAGCAGCCGCGGGTCGGCGAGAATCGCCCTGGCCAGCGCCATCCGCTGCCGCTGGCCGCCCGACAGGGTGAGCCCCTGCTCTCCGATGACGGTGTCGTAGCCGTCCGGCAGGCCGGAGATGAAGCCGTCGGCCTGGGCGGCCCGGGCGGCGGCGCGGATCTCCTCGTCGGTGGCGTCCGGCCGTCCGTAGGCGATGTTGGCGCGCACGGTGTCGGAGAACAGGAAGCTGTTCTCCGGGACCAGCCCGACGGCGCGGCGCAGCGATTCCCGGGTGAGGTCGCGCACGTCCAGGCCGCCGATCCGCACCGCGCCCTCGTCCGGGTCGTAGAAGCGGGGCAGCAGCCAGGAGAGCGTGGACTTGCCGCTGCCGGAGGTGCCGACCACCGCCAGGGTCTCGCCCGGCTCGATGCGCAGCGACACCTCGCGCAGGGCGTGCCGGCGCCGGGCCCCGTAGCCGAAGGTGACCCGGTCGAGCTCAACGGTGGCGGGGGCGTCGGCGGGCAGCTCGCGGGCCCCGGGCGCGTCGGTGATCTCCGGCCGGGTGTCGATCAGCTCCAGGACGCGCTCCACGCCGGCCCGGGCCTGCTGGCCCATGGTGAGGATCACGGTGAGCATCCGCACCGGGCCCACGAGCTGCGCGAGATAGGTGGAGAACGCCACGAAGGTGCCCAGGGTGATCTCGCCCCGGGTCGCCATCCAGCCGCCCAGCGCCAGCATCGCGACCTGGCCGAGGGACGGCACCGCCTGCAGGGCGGGGGTGTAGAGCGCGTTGAGGCGGACGGTGCGCATGCGGGCCGCGAACAGCCGCCGGCCGACCTCGCGCAGCTTGCCGGTCTCCTGTTCCTCCTGCCCGAAGCCCTTGACGACCCGGACGCCGCTGACCGCGCCGTCCACCACCCCGGCGACGGCACCGGCCTGCCCCTGGGCGTACCAGGTGGCGGGGAACAGCCGGGTGCGGCTGAGCCTGGCGATGTACCACAGGGCCGGGGCGACGGCGAGCGCGACCACGGTGAGCAGCGGCGAGAGGCTGAGCATCACCACGAGCGAGACCGCGAACAGCATGAAGTTGCCGATGGTCATCGGCATCATGAACAGCAGGCCCTGGATCAGCTGGAGGTCGCTGGTGGCCCGGCCGACGATCTGGCCGGTGCTGAGCTGGTCCTGCCGGCGGCCGTCGAGGCGGGTGAGTGACCGGTACATGTCGGTGCGCAGGTCGTGCTGCACGTCCAGGCCGAGGCGTCCGCCGTAGAAGCGGCGCACCACCGTCAGCACGTAGACGACGGCCGCGGCGCCGATCAGCAGGGAGATCCACAGGACGAGGCCGCTCGTGTCGCCGCCGACCACCACGTCATCGATGATGATCTTGACGATGAGCGGCATCAGCGCCATCACGCCCATGCCGGCGAGCGAGGCCCCCAGCGAGAGCAGCAGATTGCGCCGGTATCGCAAGCAGTAGCCGGTCAGGCGCCGCACCCATCCGGGCTCGCGCTGCGCGCTTCCCGCTTCACTCCCCGTCACGTGCTGGCCTCCCGATACGCCGGTCACTCTGCCGGAGGCTCAACGTCGCGGACGCCGCGTTTCATTCCGCCCGGCGGGGAACTCAGCGCCCGTCGGCGCGCACCGCCTTGGTGCGCTCCACCAGCACAGGCCAGTACTCCGGGGGCATGCTCCCCTGCCCGGCGTGCGCGAGATCCACGACGAACCCCATCGTCCCGAGGTCGGACCACCCGCAGACCGGATACGGCTCCCGGTCCGCCTCCAGAGTGCCGCACATCACCACGAGGCCGCCCTCAGCGTCGTACCGGCGCGGGAAGGAGCCGCCATCGGGGGCGGGCAGGCGGCCGAAGGTCTCCCGCAGGTTACGCACCGGAGATGACTGCTGCCCCTCTCCGCCGGTGATCCAGACCGCGGGGGTACCGTCGCGCTCGTAGACCGCTGCTTCCCGGGTGTCCAGCCGTCTGTCCAGTACGCCGGCGAAGATCTCCTCCAGCGCGTCGGACGGCCCCGCCGCCTCGTCCGTCCGGGTGAGCTGCCCGGTCCGGTCGGGGAGGGCGAAGGTCTGCTCCTGGGCCATCTTGCGGACCCCGACGATGAACCCCGCCACCAGGGCCAGCGGCAGCAGCACGAAAACGGCCACCCACAGCAGCACCCTGCCCCGTCCGGATCCGCCGCCCCTCATACGGACGCCCCCCCGCATCACTCGCCCCTCACTGTCACCGGGACCGCGTCAACCGAACGGATTGAGTTTGCCGGCGAGTTTCTTCGCGCCGTCGGCGACGCCGCCCGCGACATTCTTGATCCCGTCCACGGCCTTGCCCGTGGTTTCCTTCACGCTGTCCCAGTTCTCCGCGATCTTGAGTCCGCCGTAGACGATGCCGGTGCCGACCGCCAGGCCGATCGTGACCGGGTTGGGCGCGACCATCGCGGCCGTCAGCGAGGCATTGAACCCGACCTCGGCGATGTCGGCGGCGTACCCGAGCGGATCGTCCTTGAAGGCGTCCACCGGGTTGCCCTGGGCCACGACGTTGGCGACGCTGAAGCCCGTCGCCGCCACGCCTCCGCCGATACCGGCGAAGCGCAGGAAACCGCCGGCCTTTGCCGCGCCCGAGACCGCCGTGCGCGCCGCCGACCAGCGGCCGGCACCCATCCCCTGCGCCTTGGAGTACACATTGCGGGCCACCCAGTCCAGCCGGGTCTGCCCGGCGCGGACGCCGCGCACCGACTCCGTGCCCACCCGGGGGTTGTAGCCCAGCCGGTGGGCGAACCGGTCGTTGCCGACGAACCTGTTGATCCAGGTGTTGGGCGTGGCCCCCGCGAAAAGCCGGGAGTTCGGCAGCAGCCGGCGCGCGGAGTCCCACAGGCTGCCGAAGGCCCGCCCGCGGAAACCGCTGGTCCCGGGCACGGACAGCATCCGCTGGATGGCCCGGTTGTTCTTGAAGAAGCTGCCGAGCTGGCCGGGCAGCCAGGCACCGGGAGCTCCGAGAAAACGGCGTGGGCTGTTGAAGTAGTGCCGCATGACCGGGTTGATCGCGTAGACGTTGACCAGCGCGACGCTCTGGGTGGTGACGACACCGGCGGCGACCGTGAAACTCACCCAGTCCAGGCCGAGCTTGGTGATCCGGGCCATCGTCTCCTCGTGCGGCTCGAGGCCGGGCAGGTGGGAGGCGGCGTGGGCGCCGATCCGGATCAGGTAGTCGTCGATCTCTCCCGGTGCTGCCGCTCGAACACACTGCTGTCGGTGTTCTCGTCCGCCGCCATGGAGTTGGCCAGCAGCAGCGCGTCGGCGGGCACCTCGCCGTCGAAGTCGGCCAGTTCGTCGGGGGTGAACCCGGCGATGAGCAGTCCGGCCGTGGGGTCGCCCTCGTCCAGCCGCGCGTAACCGGCCCGGGTCCGCAGATCCGGGGCGGTGTCCGTCACCCAGGTCTGTATCGGGCGCAGACCGGAGAGCAGGCTGGTCACGCCGAGCGTGGATGCCCGGGTGAACGCCTCGGACAGTGCGCCGTCCGTACCGTCCTCGCCGTCCAGCAGCTTCGCCAGATGCTCCAACTGGTCCGGGTCCACCTGCCGCATGTCATCCCCCTTGACATCCCGTCACTGTATCCGCCCGCCAACTCTAGACGCGCTTCTTCCGCGGCGTGAACCGGTGCTCCAGCAGCACCGCCGTGAAAGCCAGGCGCCGGTCGAGCCAGTCGGCCTCGATGGCCGCAGACTGCTGCCCCTGGGAGACCATCACCCGCTGTCCGTCGGCCACCCACTCCAGCTTCCGCGGCGGGAAGCCGTAGGCGCCCTCGTCCCCGGACATGGCCACACCGACGCCCCTGGCCAGTGCCCGCCTGGCGAGCTTGCGGGCCGCGTCCGGTCCCTTGGCGGTGGCCGCCCACTCGTTGCGGCCCTCGACCACCGGACGGCCCGGCTGGTCGATCCGCCAGGTGTGGTGCAGCAGACGCATCGACGGCGGCACCCGGCGGATCGTCCCCACCGGCCCGCCGTCGGCGTCCCGCACCCTGAAGTGCCGCTCGCCGTCCACGTCCTCGGGCGGCTCCAGGAAGGTCAGCAGCCGCTCCCCCTCGGGGTCGAGGAAAAGACGTGGACCGGCCACGCCCTCCGGAAGCGGCAGCCCGTGCGGGGCGAGATACGCACAAGGCACGAAGACCCGCCCCCGCCCCTCCCCCACCGGTGTGCGGACCGCTCGCGGCCCCCGGGCGGCGTTCCTGTCCGACGTGCCGGGCCTCTCCTCCTCGCCGACGGTGAACTCCCCGACCCGGGACCACTCCACCATCGGAGCCGGAGACTCCTCCCGGCCCCCGCGACTGCCCAACACCCCGCGACCTCCCCAACGTCCTCTGCCCGGGCGGCCGGTGCTCCGGCGCGCCCGCCGGCCGACGGCCGGCGACGCCCCGACCGTATCTCCTCAGCCGCGGAAGACGCCCCGCGGGCGGGAACGGTTCCGCCGTCCCGGCCGCGTGCGCGCCGCCCGCCGGCCGGGCACCGGCCGGCCGGCTGCGGACTCAGCCCCACAGCGCGCAGACCGGCACCGCCGTGATGCGTTCTCCCAGCTCGTACATGCGCGGTCCGGTGTGCAGCACCAGGCCGTGCACGAAGCGGTCCTCCAGCTCGTCCCTGAGCCAGGCGAGGTGTTGGGCACTGTTCGGCTTCGGTGCGGCACCCGCCTTTATCTCCAAGGCGATGACCCGGTGGCCCGCCAGCTCGATGAGCAGGTCGATCTCCCGCCTCCCGCCGTCCTGTCTGAGGTGGCACAGCCTCGGCCGGTAGTCACTGACGGGCAACTCGGCACGGAGCTGAGCCACGACGAAGGTGTCGATCAGGCGGCCCATGAGATCCGCGTCACGGAGGATGCTGTCGGTGTCCAGGCCCGTTGCCGCTCCGACGAGTGCTGGATCGACCAGATACCGCTTGGGCGTCTTGCCCAGACGCTTGAGCCGGTTGCTGAACCACGCGGGCACCGCCTCGGCGACATACAGGTTACGGAGCAGCTGCTCGTAGGACCGGGCGGTCTGGGGCGCCACCCCAGCGGCCCGGTGCAAGGTGGTCTCGCTGACGGTACCTGCTGTGCTCAGTGCCAGAGCCTCGAAGAAGCGGCGAAGGCGTTCCGGGTCCCGGACACCGTCCGCGGCCGGAGCGTCCCGAGTGATCAGCTGCGCGACATAGCCGGCCAGCCACCGCTGTCTGCCCCTGCCGGAGAGCCGCAGGGCAGGTTCGGGAAACGACCCCGTCAACGCCAGGTCGAGATAGCCCCGCAGGTCGGGGGCCTCATCGGGAACACGCAGCAGCCCGGCCCCGGCCCGCACCACCCGGTCGATGAACGGGACATCCGGGGCTCTGCCCTCCCTCTCACGCTGGGTCAGTCCGGTCATCGGCACGTGGATCACCCGGCCGGTTCCCGGCCAGGTGCTGGTCTCCAGTTCGGCACGGACCGACCCGGTGAGGAGGTACCTTCCCGGCCGGGGGTCGGTGTCCACACTGCGCTTCACCGCCCCCAGCACCTCCGGTGCCTCTTGCCACTCATCAAGGAGAACAGGCTCCTCGAGCCCACGCAGCACGGCATCCGGTGCGGAGCGGAAGGCTTCTGCCTCGTCCGGCCTGTCCAGACGGACCACGGTGGCCGCGTGGCGGGAGGCGGTGGTGGTCTTTCCCGAAGCCCTCGGCCCGACCAGAGAGACAGCCGGCATCTCGGCCACGAGCTCCGTGATCAGAGGATCGACGATACGGGTTGTGTACGCCGTTGCCATGAGGCCACCATAGCGGCTCCGAGCAGGCCTGATGCCGGGTTTTCGGGCGGTCCGGTTGCAGGATTACGCACGCTTCACTTGCAGGATTACGCACGACCCGGTTGCAGGATTACGCACGATCGCGCGGGACAGGGGCCGGGAGACGGGTCGGGGAAAGGGCGTGCAGGGTGCGGCCGTGGATGCCGGTGGTCGTGGTGGCGGCGAAGAGGGAGTTCAGCACGGACTCCTCGACCGTGTCGAGCAGCGCCTCGAAGAGCGGGTTCAGTTCCTCGTCCGGCAGGGGGCGCCGTTCCTGCGGGCGGGTGACGGAGAACGCCAGTCCGTAGTCGCCGCTGCCGTGACCGTAGGACGCTCCGGTCCTCGCGAGGCCGAACACCGCACGGCGGGCGAGGCGGGTGAGCTGCCGGGCGTCCAGCGGGGCGTCGGTCGCGACGACGAGCATGCAGGAGCCCGCCTCCCGGTCCGCCGACGGCCCCGGTGGTCCGGGCGCAGCGACCGGCTGCGGCGGCACTCCCACGGATTCGGGGGTGACCGTGCTACCCAGAAGCCGCAGGGTGCCGCCGAAGTTGGTCTGGGCCAGGACACCCACGGTGACGGCATCAGCCGCGGCGTCCCCGCCCGGGGTGACCACCCGGGAGGAGGTGCCGATGCCCGACTTGAAGCCGAGGGCACCCAGGCCCGTGCCGCCGCCCACGCAGCCCTCCGCCACCGGGCCGCCCCGCGCGCCGTCGAGCGCGGCCAGCACGTGCCCGGCGCGGACCGGACGGCTGCGGATGTCCGACAGCCAGCCGTCGTTGCACTCGCCGACCACGGGGTTGAGGCTGCGTGCCTCGCTCCCCCCGTCGGTGTCCAGCATCCAGGTCACCAGGGCGTCGGCGGCCCGGAAGGCGGACAGCGTCGAGGTGAGGAGAACCGGGGTCTCGATCACCCCGAGTTCGGCGACCTGTGTGGTGCCGATCAGCTTGCCGTAGCCGTTCCCCGCGAACACGCCCGCCGGGAGCGGCGCCCGGGGAGAGACGCCCTCGGGAACGATCGCGGTGACCCCGCTGTGCACATCGGGAACGCGCCGGACGGTGGTGTGGCCGACCCGGACTCCTGGTACGTCCGTGAGGGCGTTGTGCCGGCCGGGCGGGAAGGCCCCGACCGCGTACCCGTGCTCTCTCGCCCTGCCCCGCGGCTCCATGCGCCGCCCCTCCCGTCCGCCCCGCGCCCCCTGGTGACACCCGGGCGCCCGGGTGTCACCAGGGGGCCCTCCGGCTACCGCTTGTCTCTGGACGCCTCGTCCGCCCTCATCTGGAGGGTACGCAGGACGGCTTCGGGATCGCCGTCCGCGGTGATCGCCGCACCGAGCTCTTCCCTGATCTCGGCACGGACCTGCTGCCAGCTCTGGCGGCTCATCGGCTGGAGCTGCGCCCTGGGCATCTGCGCCACGAAGGGCCACAGCGCGCGGTACTTCTCGTTCGACAGCAGCGCCTCGGCGCCGGAGAACGTCGCGGGGACGGAGCCGTAGTCCCCGGTCCCCACCGCCACGTTCTCCTGGCGGAAGAGGAAGTTCAGGAAGGCGCCCATCTCCTTGGCGCGGCCGGAATCACGGAAGCCGATGAGCCAGTCGTTGTGACCGGTCGGAGTGGCCGCACCGCCGTCCTTGGCGGGGAAGTCGGCGTTCTTCGCCGGGACACCGGCCGCCGCGATGGCGCCCAGGACCGCGGGGTGGCCCAGCATCATGCCGACCTCACCGGTGAAGAAGCCGCGGTAGGCGGCTCCGCGGTCCAGAGCCGGCTGCGGGCCCACCAGCCCTTCGCCCACCAGGTTCTCCTGGAGCCAGGTCAGCGCCTCGACGTTGGCCTCCTGGTCGATGGTGTAGGCACCCATGGTGTCGGTGTATCCGCCGCCGGCCGCCAGCATCCACGCCATGGCCTCCTCGTGGATGCTGTCCGCGCCGAACTGCAGGGCGTAGGGGGTCTCGACCCCGATGGCGTCCAGCGCTCTCGCGGCGCTGAGCAGTTCGTCCCAGGACTTCGGAGGTCCGTCGATACCGGCCTGCTCGAACAGCACCTCGTTGTAGAAGAGCCGGGGTGTGCTGCCGATGAAGGGGATGGCGTACTGCTCGTACTGGACCTCACCGGCGTGTGCCAGCGAAGCCAGGAAATCGGAAATCACGGGGATGGAGATCATTTCGTTGGCCCGGTACAGCTTGTCGTCGGCCACGTACTGCACGTAGGAGCCGGCCTGGGAGATGTCCGGGGGCTCGCCGGCCTCGACACGCTGGGCCAGAGTGGCGTCCAGTTCCTCCCAGGGAACCAGTTCCACCTCGACGGTGATGTCCTCATGCTCCTCGGAGAATCTCTCGGTGAGGTCGTCCCAGTACTCCGATATGGGAATCGCCGTGCGCTCTCCGTAATCGGCCGCCAGGACGGAGACCGTCGTCGTCGAGTCACCCCCCGATCCGCCACAACCCGTGAGGGCCAGCGAAAGCACGGTGGCTCCGGCCACTGCGGCTTTCCAGGCATGTCCATGGGCACGAAAGCTCATCACTCGCGCCCCCTTTCCGTATCGGCTCCGTTCACCGAGGGCACGCGCCGAGCCCTCGACATTTCGGAACCTATCACCATGAGTGACCGCTTGCTTAGGGAGGTTGAAGCGTTAATCAGGTTACGACTGGGCAACGCCACGGACTCGCCGGGTGCCTGTGGCCGGCCCCAGCCGGAGCGGGCCCGCCTGTTCCCCGCTCCAACCCGGAACTCGAATCGCCTACTTGACCGCCCGGCCGGCGGCGGTCTCCCTGGCCATCAGCGTGACCAGCTCATAAGCCGTGTGCGAGGCGGCCACAGATGTGATCTCCGCATGGTCATATGCGGGGGCGACCTCCACCAGATCCGCCGACACCAGCCGGCAGCCGGCCAGCCCCCGCAGGATCTCCAGGAGCTCGCGGGAGGTCAGCCCGCCCGCCTCCGGCGTGCCTGTCCCCGGGGCGTGCGCCGGGTCCAGGACGTCGATGTCGATCGAGACGTACAGCGGGCGGTCACCGATCCGCTCACGCAGTTGCTGGGCGACCTCGTCCACACCGCGCCGCATCACATCCGCGGAGGTGACGATGCCGAAGCCCATCTTCTCGTCGTCGTCAAGATCCTTGCGGCCGTACAGCGGGCCCCGGATACCGACGTGGGACAGCGCCGAGGTGTCGAGGATGCCCTCCTCCACGGCCCGGCGGAACGGAGTGCCGTGCGTGTACTCCGCCCCGAAGTAAGTGTCCCAGGTGTCCAGGTGGGCATCGAAGTGCAGCAGCGCCACCGGCCCGTGGCGACGGGCCACCGCGCGCAGCAGGGGCAGCGCGATGGTGTGGTCGCCGCCGAGCGTCATCAGCCGGGCCCCGGTGTCGAGAAGATCCCCGGCCGCGGCCTCGACGGTCTCCACCGCCTCTTCGATGCTGAACGGGTTGGCGGCGATGTCCCCGGCGTCGGCCACCTGCGCGAGCGCGAAGGGGGAAGCGTCCTGGGCGGGGTTGTAGGGGCGCAGCAGCCGGGACGCCTCCCGGATGGCGTTGCCGCCGAACCGGGCGCCGGGGCGGTAGGAGACCCCGCTGTCGAAGGGCACACCCACGACGGCCACGTCGGCGGTGCCGCCGACCTCGTCGAGCCTGGGCAGCCGGGCGAAGGTCGCCGGGCCCGCGTAGCGGGGAAAGCGGGACGAGTCGACGGGGCCGCGGGGGACATCACTGGTGCTCATGCGTGCGAGGGTAGCCGGGGAAGAAAGGTGCACGGGCCGTGGCAGCGGGGTGAGCGATACGGGGCGGGAAGATCACAGGTAGGCGAATTCCGTACCCGTTGATCGCGGGCCGGGCGATACTGGCGGCATGCCGACCCGCCCCGCTCCTTCCCGCCCGGAACTGATCGAGCACCTGGTGCGGACGCGGATCGCCGGCGATGTGGCGACACCGAGGGAGAACAACCTCGCGCACTACCGTGAACTGGCCAACGGCAACCGGTACTTCTGGTTCGGCCTGGAGCTCGGCGACCGCTGGAGCGACGAGCAGGACGTACTGTCGGTGATGTCCGAGCGCTGCGGCGTGGACGGCGACCCCCGGTTCCGGAGGGGGCAGGACACCATCGACCCGGAGCTGACGGTGGCCGCCCTCGACCGCGCGGCCGCAGTGCTGCGCGGGGCGGCGGCGGAACGGCGCCGGGTCCTGGTGGCGACGGGCCATCCGGGCGGGCTCCTGGACATGCACGCGCGGGTGGCCGCGGGGCTCCGCGCGGCCGGGTGCGAGCTCGTGGCAGTGCCGTTCGGACTCACCGCCGACGAGGGTGTGGTGGCCCAGTTGGCGGGGGTGGCCATGCACGAGCGGGGTGCGTCCTTGTGGCACACTCACTCCCCCGCGCCGATGGCCGAGATCCTGCGGGCGCTGCCCGAGGAGGGGGAGGAACTGCCCGGGCTGGTCGTCGCCGACCACGGGTGGGCGGGGTACGCCGCCCAGCACGGCATCGAGACGATCGGTTTCGCCGACTCCAACGACCCGGCGCTGTTCCTGGCCGAGGCGGAGGGCACTCTCGCGGTCTGCGTCCCGCTGGACGACCACGTGGCCAATCCCCGCTACTACGAGCCGATGACCGCCTATCTCCTGGACTCCGCCGGCCTGACCTGAGAGAGACACCGGCCCGGCCCGGTCGAGCGGGCCGGGCCGGTGTGCCGGGTCAGTCGCCCGTATTCGTCGCCCAGACCGGCGCACCCGAACTGTTGTAGATGACGACGTTCCCGTCGTCCTGAATCGCCAGGTAGGCCCCCCGGCGCCACGTGCCCGATGCCCAGACCGGGGATCCGGCGCCGTCGTACACCACGAAGTTGCCGTCCGTCTGGAAGACCGCGCAGTTGCCCCGGCTCCAGGCGTTGGGCGCCTGCCAGACCGGCCTGCCGTCCTTGTAGAGCACGAAGTTCCCGTCCTGCTGCATCCGCAGGATCGCCCGGCCGTTGCCGGACGTCCACGCCTGGTTGCGGCAGAGCTGCGCACTGGGCCGGATGATGGTGTCGGCCATCACCGCGGCGGGCATTGCCGGCGTGCCGTGGGCGGTGGCGGACACATGCCCTGCCGCCTGCGCCGTCCCCCCGGCGAGAGAGCCGAACGTCAGAGCCGCGCTCGCGACGGCGATGGCTGCGAACCGGTGGATCTTGACCATGTCACTCCTGATGAGGGTGCCCGAAGGCCCGGAACTGGCTCTCCGCAGTCAACCCCGCACCAACAGTGACACGCCATGGCAGGCCGGAAGAAACACTCGGACGGAGCAGCGCGCCCCCACCCGGCGCAACCGCCCCGCGCGGCAGCCGGAACCGGGCTCACAGGGAGCGGGGGACGCGGACCACGCCTTCCTGGATCACGGAGACCGCCAGCTTCCCGTCCTGGGTGAAGATCCGGCCCCGGGCCAGTCCCCGGCCGTTCTGGCTGGTCGGGGACTCCGTGTCGTACAGCAGCCACTCGTCCGCGCGGAAGGGGCGGTGGAACCACATGGCATGGTCCAGGCTGGCTCCCACCACGTCGCCGACCGTCCAGCCGCCGCGGCCGTGCGCCAGCAGGACGGAGTCCAGCAGCGTCATGTCCGACACATAGGTGGCCAGGCAGATGTGGAGCATCGGGTCGTCCCGCTCCCCGGCCAGCTTGCCGTTGGTGCGGAACCACACCTTGGAGCGCGGGTCCCGCGGCTGGCCGGGGGTGGCGTAGGGAGGGTCGTTGGCGTAGCGGATGTCCACCGCGCGCCGGGCCGCCAGGAGCAGCTCGACCACCGACTCGTGGACGAAGCGGTCCCGGAAGCGGGGCAGCATCTCCTCGGCGGTCGGCAGCGTCTCCGGGTCGGGGGCCTCGGGCATCGGCTCCTGGTGTTCCAGGCCGTCCTCGTGGACCTGGAAGGAGGCCGAGAGGTGGAAGATCGGCTGGCCGTTCTGGACCGCCACCACGCGCCGGGTGGTGAAGGACCGGCCGTCCCGGATGCGGTCCACGGTGTAGACGATCGGGACGCCCGGGTCGCCGGGCCGCAGGAAGTACGAGTGCAGGGAGTGCGGCAGCCGGTCGGCGGGAACCGTCCGGCAGGCCGCTACCAGCGCCTGGGCGGCCACCTGGCCGCCGAAGACCCGGGGGATCACCGAGGGGTGACTGTCACCCCGGAAGATGTCCTGCTCGATCCGCTCGAGGTCGAGCAGGTCGAGCAGGTACTGAAGAGTAGCGTCCATGGTGCCATTCTCACCGGAGCCGGGAAGCCCCGTGTCACAGCCCCATCGACTTGGCGATGATGGAGCGCATGACCTCGCTGGTCCCGCCGTAGATCCGGGTCACCCGGGTGTCGGTGTACATCCGGGCGATGGGGTACTCCCGCATGTAGCCGTAGCCGCCGTGGAGCTGCAGGCACTTGTCCACCACGGTGGCGGCCCGCTCGGTGCAGAACAGCTTGGTCGAGGCGGCGTCGGCGGGCGTCAGCTCCCCGGCGTCCAGCGCGTCCAGCGCCCGGTCGATGACGGCCTGCATGGCGTCGACCTCGGCCTGGCAGTCGGCGAGGACGAACTTGGTGTTCTGGAAGGAGGCCACCTCCTTGCCGAACACGGTGCGCTGCTGGGTGTACTCCTTGGCGAACCGGATGGAGGCGGCGGACTGGGCGTAGGCGTACATCGCGATGCCCAGCCGCTCCTGCGGGAGATTGTGGGTGAGGTAGCCGAACGCCTTGCCCTCCTCCCCGAGCAGGTCGTTCACCGGGACCTTGACATCGGTGAAGGACAGCTCGCCGGTGTCGGAAGCGAGCAGGCCGATCTTCTCCAGCTTGCGGCCGACCGCGTAGCCTTCGCTGCTGGTGTCCACCGCGAACATGCTGATGCCGCCGCGGCGGTCCTCCGGGGTGGGGGGCGCGGTGCGCGCGCACACCAGCACCCGGTCGGCCTGCACGCCACCGGTGATGAAGGTCTTGGCGCCGTTGAGGACGTAGTGGGTGCCGTCCTCCGAGAGCCTGGCGGTGGTCTTCATCCCGGCCAGGTCCGAACCGGTGCCGGGCTCGGTCATGGCGATGGCGAACATCATGTCGCCGGAGACGAACGAGGGCAGCCAGCGCTGCTTCTGCTCGTCGGTGGCGTACGCCTTCAGGTAGGGCAGGCACAGGGCGGTGTGCACCGAGGATCCGCCGAAGCTGGCGCCGGCCCGGGCCAGCTCCTCGGTGATGACGGCCTGGAACTTGAAGCTGGCCTCACCGGCGCCGCCGTACTCCTCGGGCACCTCGATGCCGAAGACGCCCAAGTTCCCCAGCTTCTTGTAGAACTCCCGGGGGACGTACCCCTGGGCCTCCCACTCGTGGTAGACGGGCACGACCTCGTCGGCGATGAACTCCCGGATGGTCTGCCGGAATGCCTCGTGGTCCTCGTTGAACACCGTACGCCGCACTGTGCCTCCGCCTCCCTGAACGGCCCGCGGCCCGCCACCGGCCCGCTGTCTAAGCGCTTGCTCATTTCAACATACCCGCCGGTCGGTCGCCGCACAAGAGTCCGGGGAGGCAGGAGGCACAGCACAGCACGAGGGACCGGATCCTGAAAGGATCCGGGCCCTCGTCTTCAGTAGCGGGGACAGGATTTGAACCTGCGACCTCTGGGTTATGAGCCCAGCGAGCTACCGAGCTGCTCCACCCCGCGTCGTTGTGTCTCCACTGTAGACCGCCGCGCACGACCTGCGCAAATCACGGCCGGGCGGCGCACGCGGGACAGCGGCCGTAGTACGTCACCTGGGCCTCCGAGACGGCGAAACCGAACCGTTCGCCCTCGGGCAGCGCGTCCAGCGGATCCCCGGCCGGCCGCACGTCCCGGATGATGCCGCAACCCGAGCAGACCAGATGCTGGTGCGGCCGGTGAGCGTTGGGGTCGTACCGCTTGGCCCGGCCGTCCGTGGTGACCTCGGTCACCTCGCCGAGGGAGACCAGTTCGCCCAGCGTGTTGTAGACCGACGCCCGGGAGATCTCCGGCAGCCGGCCCGCCGCCCGGGCGTGCACCTCGTCGGCCGTGTAGTGGACGTGCTCGCCGTCCAGCACCTCGGCGATGACCCTCCGCTGCGCGGTGAGCCGCCAGCCGCGGTCACGGAGTCTCTGCAGCAGGTCACTCATGCGCACAAGCGTAGCAGCGGGCACTCCGCAGGCAAGACTGGTTACGGTTCAAATCTCTCTCTTGACCTGGACTTGGTCCAAGCTAGGATCGAGTTCACAATGGCCGGGGCGCCACCCGCGGCAGGTCGCCGAGCGGGCGTTCGGCAACTTCCGCGAGGCGGACGAGGACTACGGCAAGCGGCTGAAGGCCGCGGTCCAGGCCCTGCGCGGCCGACCGCCACTTGCCGTAACACCCCGCAGCGGGCGGCCCGCGTCTCANTGCGGCCCGCACCGGGCGCCGCGTGTCTCAGCTCCGGCTGAGCACGGGGGTCCAGCAGTTGATGATGTCCCGCACCGAGACGATGCCCACGGGTTCGTCCCCGTCGAGCACGATCAGGTGGCGGAAGCTGCCCTGGATCATCGCCGACGCCGCATCCACCAGGGTCCACTGCGGGGCGGCGAAGACCACGTCCGTGGTGGTGTGGGCGGCGACACGTTCGGTCGCCGGGTCGAGTTCGGCGGCCACGGACCGCAGGATGTCGCGTTCGGTCAGGATGCCGAGCCCGCAGGTCTCGGGGTCGAGGACGACCGCGGCGCCGACCCGGCGGGCGGACATCAGCCGGGCGGCCTGTCGGAGGGTGTGATCGGGACCGATGGTGAGCACGACGGTGCTCATGGCGTCTCGTACGAGCATGGGGTGGAGCCACCTCCTGGCGTGAACCCCTCGAGAAGGGATTCACAAGGTCACAAGCGGGGGGATTTTCATCCTCACACGCTGGCATGACCCCTACAAGAGGCGCGGAAGGTCCTGTTCCGCGACGCACCGCCGCGGAAGGCCCCGGCGAACGGCCCCCGCCCGCCGGGGTTCAGCCCAGGTAGCCCAGCAGTTCCTCGTGCAGCAGACCGTTGGAGGCCGCGGCGTTCCCGCTGTGCGGACCGTCACGGCCGTCGAGTCCGGTGAAGCGGCCGCCCGCCTCCTGGACCACGAGCGCCGGCGCCGCCATGTCCCACAGCGACAGCTCCGGCTCGGCACACATGTCGGCCGCGCCTTCCGCCACCATCATGTAGGACCAGAAGTCGCCGTAGGCCCGGGTGCGCCAGCATTCCCGGGACAGCTCCAGGAAGGCTCCCAGCCGGCCGCGCTCCTCCCAGCCGGTCAGCGAGGAGTAGCAGAAGGAGGCGTCGGCGACCCGGCCGACCTGCGACACGTGCAGCCGCGTGGCCTGCGACAGGCTCCGGCCGGTGTAGGCGCCACCACCCAGCGCCGCCCACCAGCGCCGGTTCAGCGCGGGGGCCGAGACCAGACCCACCACCGGGCGGTCCTCGCCGTCCCGGCGCTCCATGAGGGCGATCAGGGTCGCCCACACCGGCACCCCGCGGACATAGTTCTTGGTGCCGTCGATGGGATCGACCACCCAGCGGCGCGGCCCCTGGCCCTCGCTGCCGTACTCCTCCCCCAGGACGGCGTCGCGCGGCCGGGCCCGCCGCAGCACGGACCGGATCAGCTCCTCGGCGGCCTTGTCCGCCTCGCTGACCGGCGTCATGTCCGGTTTGGTCTCGACCTTCAGGTCCAGGGCCTTGAACCGCTCCATCGTGGTGGCATCGGCGGAGTCGGCCAGCACATGGGCGAGGCGCAGATCATCGTGGTAATCGGGCATGCGGGAACAGTATCCGGGCCCCGGAAGGCCAGCCACCGGAGCGTGTCCAACCGGGGGGTCGGCCATTCGCGCGAAATGCCGGCCCTCGCGGCTGCCCGCGCTCGCCCCGGGCGGCACCGGACAGACGCCCGGTCGCGGAGGCAGGAGACCTGGTGCCCCGCCGCGCGGCAACCGCGGGCCGAGTCCCGCACCGGGCGTCAGTCGCCCTCGCGGCGCTCCCTGGTCGACAGAAGCCTGCGCAGCGAGTAGAGCCGGGCCGGGTCGGCGTGCCCGTCGGCCACCCACGCGTCCAGCGCGCAATCCGGTTCGTCGTGGCCGCATGCGCGGGGGCAGCCCGCCGTGCCGGGTTCCAGATCGGGGAAGGCGTTGATCACCCGGGAGGGGTCGATGTGGTTCAGGCCGAAGGAACGCACCCCGGGGGTGTCGATCACCCAGCCCCCGTCGCCCGGCAGGGGCAGCGCGAGCGCGGACGTCGTGGTGTGCCGTCCCCGGCCGGTGACCGCGTTCACCACCCCGGTGGCGCGCTGCCGCTCCACCAGTGCGTTGACCAGGGTCGTCTTGCCCACGCCGCTGTGCCCGACGAGGGCGGTGATCCGGTCCCGCAGCAGCTCGCGCACCTGTCGGGCGGCTCCCTCGGCGAGCTGGTCGGCGCTGGTCACCAGATACCGGATGCCCAGCGGGGCGTAGGTCTCCAGCAGCGGACCGGCGGACGCCAGGTCCGACTTGGTCAGGATCAGCAACGGCTCGAGCCCGGCGTCGAACGCCCCCACCAGGCACCGGTCGATCAGCCGGGGGCGCGGCTCGGGGTCGGCCAGCGCCGTCACGATGGCCAGCTGGTCGGCGTTGGCCACCACGATCCGCTCGTGGGGGTCGTCGTCGTCGGCCGTCCGGCGCAGCACCGACCGGCGCGGCTCCACCCGGACGATCCGGGCCAGCGTGTCCTTCGCCCCGGAGAGGTCTCCGACCACCGCGACCCGGTCACCGACCACCACGCCCTTGCGTCCCAGCTCCCGGGCCTTCATCGCGGTGACCGTGCGGCCCTCCACCAGGCAGGTGATGCGGCCGCGGTCGACCGTCAGGACCATGCCCTCGGAGGCGTCCTCGTGCTTGGGGCGCCGGTGCGTGCGCGGTCTGCTGCCCCGGCGCTCCGGCCGGATGCGGACATCGTCCTCGTCGCTGTGCTTGC
Source organism: Streptomyces sodiiphilus (assembly GCF_039529215.1). Classification (NCBI taxonomy): domain Bacteria; kingdom Bacillati; phylum Actinomycetota; class Actinomycetes; order Kitasatosporales; family Streptomycetaceae; genus Streptomyces; species Streptomyces sodiiphilus. The sequence continues at coordinate 213,960 of NZ_BAAAMJ010000010.1, forward strand.
CGTACCGGCGCATCGCGGGTCCCGGGGCCTTCAGTCCCTCGCCACCGGTGAGCCGAGCATGCCGCTCCACAGCTCGGGGAACTCCGGCATCGTCTTGCCGGTGGTCGCGATGTTCTCCACCTGGACTCCCTCGGTGACCAGGCCCAGCACGGCCCCCGCGGTGGCCAGCCGGTGGTCGTCATAGGTGTGGAAGACGCCGCCGCGCAGCGGGCGGGGCCGGATCCGCAGCCCGTCCTCGGTCTCGGTGACGTCGCCGCCCAGGCCGTTGATCTCCTTGGTGAGCGCGGCCAGCCGGTCCGTCTCGTGCAGCCTCAGGTGGGCCACGCCGCGCAGCACCGATTCCTCCTCGGCCAGCGCGGCGACCGCCGCGATGCCCGGGGTGAGCTCCCCCACCTCGCTGAGGTCGGCGTCGATGCCGCGGACGCGGCCGCTCCCCGTGAAGGTCAGACCGTGGTCGTGCAGCGTGCAGCTGCCGCCCATCTCGGTGAAGATCTCCCGCAGCGCGTCACCCGGCTGCGTGGTGCGGTGCGGCCAGTCGGGGATGGTGACGGTGCCGCCGGTGACGAGCGCGGCGGCCAGGAACGGCTGGGCGTTGGACAGGTCCGGCTCGATGACCAGGTCCTGGCCGAGCAGCGCGCCGTGCGTCACCCGCCAGACGTCCGGCTCGCCCCCCGACTCCGGGGTGTCCACCTGTGCGCCGACCCGGCGCAGCATCTCCACCGTCATCCGGATGTGCGGCATGGAGGGCAGCGGCCCGCCGGTGTGACGCACCTCGACGCCCTGGTTGAAGCGCGCACCGGACAGCAGCAGCGCGCTGATGAACTGCGAGGAGGACGAGGCGTCCACCTCCACCGGCCCGCCCTCCAGGGTTCCCGCGCCGTGCACCGTCATCGGCAGGGCCCCGCGCCCGCCGTCGTCGATCCGCGCCCCCAGCGCGCGCAGCGCGTCGATCACACCGTGCAGCGGGCGTTCGTGGGAGCGGGGGTCGCCGTCGAAGACGACCGGCCCATCGGCCAGGGCGGCCAGCGGTGGCAGGAAGCGCATGACGGTTCCGGCGTTGCCCACGTCGATGGCGGCCGGTGCCTGGAGAGCAGCCGGGATGACCCGCCACGCCTCGCCGCGGCCCTGGGGGAGGCCGGACACGGAGGAGCTGGAGGACACCGTCTCCTCGATGCCGATGCCGAGCGTCCGCAGGGCGTCCGCCATCAGCAGGGTGTCCCGGGAACGCAGCGGACGGCGCAGCCAGCCCGGGTCGGCGGCCAGCGCCGCCAGGATCAGGGCCCGGTTGGTGACCGACTTCGATCCGGGCACCGTGACGGTCGCGTCCACCGCACCGGGTGCGACGGGTGCGGGCCAAAGAGCGAGGCTGTCGTTGAGGTCGGCCATGCCTCTCACTCTAGTGCGTCACCCGGAGCGTCCCCCGCGGTCCGGTGCTCTCCCGGTCACAGGTCCAGCAGCAGGCTCCCGCCGGCGATCAGCGAGGCGAAGGCCACCAGGTGGAAGAACAGCAGCCAGGCGAGGGGCGGCAGACGGGTCAGCCGGGCCAGCTGGTCGGCGTCGGAGTCGCGGGCCGCCCCGGTGCGGCGCTTGCGCTGAAGCTCGAAGACCGGCCGCACGCCCCCCAGCAGGAGGAACCACACGCAGAAGTAGGCGAAGGCCGCCTGCACCTCGGGGTCGGTCAGCCAGGAAACCAGCAGGAACAGCACGCCGGTCAGGAGTACGGTCAGCATCCCGTACAGGTTGCGGATCATCAGCAGCATGGCCAGCAGCAGCGCGGTGGCCCCCCACAGCAGGGCGGTGATGCGCCCGGCGGACAGCAGGGCCGCGCCGCCCAGTCCGAGCAGCGAGGGGGCGGTGTAGCCGGCGGCCGCGGTGAGGATCATGCCGAAGCCGGTGGGTCTGCCGCGCGAGACGGTCAGCCCGGAGGTGTCGGAGTGCAGCCGTATGCCCTGCAGGCGGCGCCCGGTGAGCAGCGCGACCAGCCCGTGCCCGCCCTCGTGGGCGATGGTGATCGCGTTGCGGCTCAGCCGCCACGGCCGGTGCGTGGTGACCAGGGCGAGCGCGACGGCCGCCGTGGCGAGCACCAGCCACAGCCCGGGGTGGGGCTGGGTACCGGTGACCCGCTCCCACAGCTCGTCCAGGTCGGCGATGTCCATGAGTCCCCAGTGTTCCGGCGCAAACGATCGGCCCCGGCCCGCTCGACGCGGGACCGGGGCCGATCCTATGGGGTGAGTGACGGGACTTGAACCCGCGGCCACCTGGACCACAACCAGGTGCTCTACCAGCTGAGCTACACCCACCATGACCTGTGCTCAGGAACCGCCGGAAACCGCTGTACCGCTTGCGGATCCCGCGCTCCCGCACTGACCGGTAACGAGTGTACAGGGTCCGCGGGGGTGGTCGGTGCCCCGTTTTCCTCAGGACGTCGCGTGGCGGCTCGCGACCGAGCGCGCGGTGGCCGAGTCGGGCCCGGGCGCCGGTACGAACACCGTTTCGCGGTAGTACCGCAGTTCGGCGATGGACTCGCGGATGTCGGCGAGGGCGCGATGGCTGCCGCCCTTCTCCGGGCTGGCGTAGTAGGCCCGCGGGTACCAGCGCCGGGCCAGCTCCTTGACCGAGGACACATCGATGATGCGGTAGTGCAAATGGGCCACCAGCTCCGGCATGTCCCTGGCCAGAAATCCCCGGTCGGTGCCCACCGAGTTGCCGCACAGCGGGGCCCGGCGCGGATCGGGGACGTGCTTGCGCACATACGCCAGGACCTGCTGCTGGGCGTCCTCGAGCGTGGTGCCGGAGGGCAGCTCGTCCAGCAGGCCGGAGGCCGTGTGCATCTCCCGCACCACCTCCGGCATGGACGCCAGCGCCTCGTCCGGTGGGCGGATCACCACGTCCACGCCGTCACCGAGCACGTTCAGTTCCGAGTCGGTGACCAGCGCGGCCACTTCGATGAGCGCGTCATCGGCGAGCGACAGCCCGGTCATCTCGCAGTCGATCCACACCATGCGGTCGTTCATGCGAACAAGCTTACGTGACGGAGCGTACGCGGCTCACTGCTGGGGGCGCCCCCGCTGGCCGGGCAGGCGGGCCGAGGGGACGTCGCCGGCGGGCCTGCCCCTCCCGTTGCCCTCCTGCTGGCGCGCCCGGTAGGCGGCCCGGTAGGCGGCCGGCGAGGCACCGAGCTGGCGACGGAAGTGACCGCGCAGCGCGACGGGGGAACGGAACCCGCAGCGTCCGGCGACCTCGTCCACCGAGTAGTCGGAGACCTCCAGCAGCCGCTGCGCCTGGAGCACCCGCTGGGTGATCAGCCACTGCAGCGGGGCACTGCCGGTCAGCGCCCGGAAGCGCCGGTCGAAGGTACGACGGCTCATGTAGGCGCGTGCGGCCAGCGCCTCGACGTCGAACTGCTCGTGCAGGTGCTCCAGCGCCCAGGCCACCACCTCCGCCAGCGGATCGGCTCCGATGTCCTCGGGTAAAGACCGGTCCATGTGCCGGGGGTGGCCCGACTCGGCGCCGTTGCCACGGCGAGGTGGCAGCACCAGGCGGCGGGCCAGCGCGCCGGCCGCCTCCGCTCCGTGGTCCGTACGGACGATGTGCAGGCACAGATCGATCCCGGCGGCGGTGCCGGCCGAGGTCAGGATGTCCCCGTCGTCCACGAAGAGTTCACGGGGGTCGACATGGACCGACGGGTACCGCTTGGCAAGTGTCGGGGCGTACATCCAGTGAGTCGTCGCGGGCCGGCCGTCCAGCAGACCGGCGGCTCCCAGCGCGAAAGCTCCGGTGCACAGCCCGACGATGCGGGCGCCCTCGCTGTGTGCGCGGCGCAGCGCGGCCAGAGCGGGCGCCGGCGGCGGACCGGTGATGGACCGCCAGGCGGGCACGATCACCGTGCCGGCCCGGCTCAGCGCGCCCAGCCCGTAGGGCGCCCGCAGTTCGAGACCGCCGGTGGTGCGCAGCGGTCCTTCCTCCCCGGCGCAGGCCAGCAGCCGGTAGCGGGGGACCCCGGCGTCCTGCCGGTCCACTCCGAAGACGGACAGCGGGATGGAGCTCTCGAACATCGGGCTGCCGCTGAAGAGCAGCACCGCGACAATCTCACGGCGGCGCCGTGCGGCGAGCTTGACGGCTGACTCGGGGCCGTGCGCTGGGTCCTGGCTCATGCTCCTCAGTTCCCTCGGTCGTCGTCCTCTCGGTCCTGCACGTTTCCCCCGACGTGATTGCCAAGATCGAATCTACTGTGTCGGATGAGGTCGGCGGGACAAGTTCTTCACTCGGCGCTTAATCGACATGGCAACGTGGCGCGAAGCATTCGATCAGGAAGCGTTCCACGGAGAAGCGGCCGGCGAAAGTGCGCCTTCCCCGCCTGTCGGCCACCACCGGCCCCCCGGCGGCCGGGGGGCGGCTCCCCCTCGGCCGTTCACCGGGCCCCCCGGGGGCACTCCGGCAAGGCCTGCGCAGCGCACGGAAGTTGGCTGAAAATAGTCGGCCGGAGGGGCGTTGGGAGCGATCCCGCGCCCGCCGGGGCCGCCGGCGCCTACCTCTCCGCGAGCCGCCCGACACCGGCGGACGGCACCCGCCGGACCGCGCGCCACCACCCCCCGCACCCTCCCCCGCACCGGGCGCCGGCGCTGCTCAGCGGTGCCGGACAGGCTCTCGGGGCAACCCGGGAGCCGCGCGTCCGCCTCCCACGGCCGCGCCGCCGGACCGCCCCGCTGCGCCCGGGCGCAGCACACCGCCGGGAGGGCCGAGGGAATCGGACACCCACCGACGGCCTGTCACAGAAAGTGAAAGGCCACTCACATGCCTTCCACGCGGCCCTCGCGCCCGCCGGCGACCGAGAGGGGCGCACGGGGACGCAAGGGAGCACAGGGGGTGCACGGAGGTACCCAAGGGCGTCCGGCACGATCACAGGTGTGTGCCGGGGCATTGCGCGGTCCGCTCCGCTGCGGCATGCTGCACGCCCACGGCCCGCGGGATTGACCCGCCGGACAGTGGGTAGGGGCTCTGCGCCGACGCGCCGTACTCTGGAGGTGGAACCAGTGGAAGAGGCACCGCACCGCTGTTCCCTCCGCCCGCAGTCCCCTCCGCATCCGAGGCTTCCTCACTGACTCCGCCGAGACACCCGATGGCTGGCTACGAGCGTCCCGACCCCGCCGACCGCAGGCAGGTGGCCGACCCCTCGGCCCCGCCCGAGTCGGCGGAACAGGAATGCACGGCGCAGGACCCGGCCTTCCGGCACGGCGTGGTGGTGGGCTTCGACGGATCGACCACCAGCGAGCGCGCCCTCGCCTACGCCATCGGCATGGCCCTGCGCTCCGGCTCCGGACTGATCATCGTCCACGTCGCCAACCGGCTGCCGACCACGGTGTGGGCGGGCTGCGAGCCCCCGGCACTCGTTGACGTCCCCGACCACCGCACCGAGGTGCTGGGCCTGGAGCTGGCCTGCGCCGAACACCTCGCCGACGTGCCCTGGGTGCTGCTGGAGCGCGGCGGCGACATCTGCCACGAACTGGAGGACGTGGGCCGCGAGTACGCGGCCGACGCCATCGTCGTCGGTTCCACCCACGGCCTGCTGGGCCGGTTCTTCGGCTCGGTCTCCGGCCGGCTGGCCCGCCGCGCGCAACGGCCGGTCATCGTCATCCCGTAAAGCCGCGCCTCGCTCCTCTTCCCGGCGGACCGTCAGATTCTTCGCCCGCGCGGGTGGATTGTGCGCTTGTGATGGGCATAACGGGGGCAACGACTTGTGAGCGGAGAGGTCTTCGGCCCCGCCGCCGGCCGGGAGGTGACGGACCCGGACGGCGGCTCCTCCGCCGGCGCTATGGGCGACGCCGGCGGGCGGGAGCGGCCCCCGCGGGGTGCGTCTGGTGGCGCGCACTCCACGGGGGCCACTGCCTGCCGCTCACCGCCTCCGGACCGGCCTCACTCCACGGTCACGGACTTGGCGAGGTTGCGCGGCTTGTCGATGTCCCGGCCCAGCACCAGAGCCGTGTGGTAGGCCAGCAGCTGCAGCGGGATGCCCATCAGCACCGGGTCCAGTTCCACCTCGTTGCGCGGCACCACGATCGTGTCGTCCGCCTTCTCCTGCTCCTGGTGCGCCACCGCGAGGATGCGGCCGGAGCGCGCCTTGATCTCCTCCAGCGTGGCGCGGTTCTTCTCCAGCAGATCGTCGTCGGGGACGATCGCCACCGTCGGCACCGCGGGCTCGATGAGCGCCAGCGGGCCGTGCTTGAGCTCGGAGGCCGGATAGGCCTCGGCGTGGATGTAGGAGACCTCCTTGAGCTTGAGCGACGCCTCCTTGGCCACCGGGAAGCCGCGCACCCGTCCGACGAACATCATGCTCTTGGCGTTCGCGAACTCCTCGGCGATCTTGGCGATGCGGGGCTCGTCGGCGAGGATCTCCTCGATCTGCCCCGGCAGCTTCCGCAGCCCGTCGATGATCCGCTTGCCGTCGGCGACCGACAGGTCACGGATCCGGCCGAGGTGCAGGGCCAGCAGCGCGAACGCCACCGCGGTGTTGGTGAAGCACTTGGTGGACACCACGCAGACCTCCGGGCCGGCGTGCACGTACACCCCGCCGTCCGTCTCGCGCGCGATGGCGCTGCCCACCACGTTCACCACGCCCAGCACCCGCGCGCCCTTGCGCTTGAGCTCCTGGACGGCGGCCAGGGTGTCGTAGGTCTCGCCCGACTGGCTGACCGCGATGTAGAGGGTGTCCGGCTCGACGACCGCGTTGCGGTAGCGGAATTCGCTGGCGGGCTCGGCGTCCGCGGGGATGCGGGCGAGCTCCTCGATCAGCTGCGCGCCGATCTGGCCCGCGTGGTACGCCGAGCCGCAGCCGAGGATCTTCACCCGGCGCATGGTCCGCGCCTCGCGCGGGTCCAGGTTGAGGCCGCCGAGCCGCACGGTGGCGAAGCGGTCGTCGATCCGGCCGCGCAGCACGCGGTCCACCGCGTCGGCCTGCTCGGCGATCTCCTTGTGCATGTAGGTGTCGTGGCCGCCCATGTCGTAGCTCTCGGCCTCCCACTCCACGGTGGTGGGCGAGGCGGAGGTGCGGCTGCCGTCGGTGGTGTACGTGCGGTAGTCGTCGGCCTTGATGGTGGCCATCTCGCCGTCGTCCAGAGTGATGACCTGGCGGGTGTGGCTGATCAGCGCGGCCACGTCGGAGGCGACGAACATCTCCTTCTCCCCGATGCCCAGCACGACCGGGGAACCGTTGCGGGCCACCACGATGCGGTCGGGGAAGTCGGCGTGCAGGACGGCGATGCCGTAGGTGCCCTCGACGTACCGCAGCGCCTCGCGGACCTTGTCCTCCAGCTTCTCCCCCCGGGAACGGGCGATCAGGTGGGCCAGCACCTCGGTGTCGGTCTCGGAGACCAGCTCGGTGCCGTCGGCGGTGAGCTTGGCGCGCAGCTCGGAGGAGTTGTCGATGATGCCGTTGTGGACGACGGCGACCTTGCCCTCGGCGTCCTGGTGCGGGTGGGCGTTCACGTCATTGGGGGCGCCGTGGGTGGCCCAGCGGGTGTGCGCGATGCCGCAGGTGCCGGAGAACCGCGCGGGTACCTTCTCCTCCAGGTCGCGGACCCGGCCCTTGTTCTTGACGGTTTTCAGCCCGCCGCCCTTGCCGCTGCTGTGGATGGCGATGCCCGCGGAGTCGTAGCCGCGGTACTCCAGCCGCTGCAGCCCCTCCAGGAGGAGAGGGGCGACGTCACGCCTGCCGATGTATCCCACGATCCCGCACATGCTGGTTCCTCCTGGTGCTTGTCTTGCTCTTCGGTTCCCGGGGGGCGCCCGCCCCGCTGCTCGCCGGCGGGGCTCGCCCGCCCTGCCGGCACCGGCTCCTGACCGGTCAGCCGTAGACGATCCGGCGCAGCTGCCGCTGGGACAGCTCCGGCGGCGCCACCGCCCGGTGCGGCAGTTCCTCCGCGATCCGCTGGAAGATCCCCGCGTTCGTCAGCCCTCCGGACTGCAGCTCGCGGTGTCTCCTGCGGACGAACTCCTCGGTCGTCTCGTCGAAGTACGCCAGCACGTCGAGCACCACCCGGGCAGCCTCCCCGCGTCCCAGCGGGGTGCTGCGCACCAGATGGTCCACGAGGTCCTCATGGGGCGTACGACGTTCGAGCACCTCTTGATACTGCGGAGGCAAGACCCTTTTCGCAACAATCCTGCCCGATATCGGGCAGGGGCGTGTCGAACAGGGGTCTGCGACGATGCGCCTACCCCGACCCGCCCGGCTCACGCTCCGGGGCGGGGACAGCGGACTCGGTGGTCAGAGACGGTCGAGAACCGCCTTCTTCGCCGGCTGCCGCGCCACCCGGCTTCTTTTCCTCCCGCCCTCCTCCAGGAACCGCGCCCGCTCACACCCCGGGTCCGGGGTGTGAGCGGGCGCGGCGGGCGGCTGTTTCCGGATCAGGGCTGGAAGGGCATCGTCCAGCAGTTGGACAGGACGGGGCGTCCCGAGAGCCGGTCGGTCATCCAGGAGATCGCGTCGCCCTGGTCGGTGAGGAGAGGGACCAGGTGATTGGTGAGGATCTTGTTGCCGAGGTTCGGCAGCACGATGGCCTCGTAGGTGACGTTGGCCCCCTTGCGGCACCAGTCCACGGCCAGCCGGCGGGACTGGTGGTGCGGAACGATGTCGTCCCGGATGCCACTGGCCACGCGCACCGGGCCCGCGGGCCTGAGGTTGCCGATGCGCTGCCGGTCGAGCGCGGCCCGCGCCTTGGGGTCGGCGGCGATGATGTCGCCGAGAGACGCGCCGCCGGTGACCCACTTGTTGCTCTTGGTGAAGCCGTAGCCGAAGATCGCGTCGCCGACGCACATGGTGGACAGGTCCTCCAGTGCCGCCCGGCCGGTGTCGTTGATGTTGGCCTCGACGACCTCCCGCAGATCGGGGTCGGACTGGGCGAAGCCGTTGACCGACCAGCCCAGCGCCCCGACCAGGGCACTGCCGTCGATGCCCTTCATCACCTCGGTCAGGTCGGCAGGAGGCGCGCCCGCGTACGTGCCGGCCAGCTTGATCTCGGGCGCGTAGGAGGGCTGCAGTTCGGCGGCCGACGCGCTGGCCCCGCCGCCCTGGCTGTAGCCGTACAGGCCGATGCGCGAATCCCGGGTGATCGAGGCACCGGGCACGGAGTGCGCCGCACGGACGGCGTCCAGCAGGGCGTGCCCCTGGTCGAGACGGTTGACGTAGGTGTGCAGCCGGTCCGTCGTGCCGAGGCCGACGTAGTCGGTGACGACGACCGCCGCACCGGCGGAGAGCAGCCGGTAGATCGCCAGCACCTCGTAGCCGACCGAGACGGTCTCACCCGTCAGCGTCAGCGGGTGCTGCAGCGCGAAGGACGGCGCGCACTGGTCACCCTGGCCCATGGTGCCGGAGGCCAGCGCCACCAGCGGGCGGTGACCTCCGCCCCGCCAGGAGGCCGAGGGCTCGATGTAGGCGCCGGTCACCGCGACCGGCCGCCCGGCCGAGTCGGTGGACTTGTACATCAGCCGGGTCGCCGTGCCCGGCAGCCGGCGGCCGTCCAGTCCGGGGAGGCTCAGGCCCAGTGGCAAGGGTTCGGTGCGGATCACCTCGCCGTTGGCGGAGGGCAGTTCGGCGGGCGGGTCGTAGAACGCGGGGATGGGCACGCCCCGGGAGGTCCCGGACGCGGACTGCTCGTCGGCGGCGGTGGCCACCGGAGCGGCGGCCAGGCCCAGGCAGAGCGCGGTGGCCACCGCGACGGCCACGCGTCCGGCGCGGCGCGGTCCACAACGCCGGTGGAGGGGTGTGGGGGGGATGGAACTCGAACGGGCTCTCGTGCGGCTCACGGCTCACTCCTCGTTCTGCTCCGATGCAGGTGAGCGCAAGCTAGCAGCGCCTCGGCGAGCAAGTAACCCGTCGGTAAGTTACGCAACGGTAACTACCGTCGCCCCTCCCCCACGACCCACCGCCCGGCGCCGGCCCTCCTCCCGGCCCCCTCAAGCACATCCGTGCCGCTTGGCGACGGCACCCAGGTACTCCTCCGTCAGGGCCTTCACCAACTCCCGCTCCTCATCGATTGCCGAGCCGCCTTCGGCGTCGAAGTACTTGATGTTCACCTGCAGCACCGCCTCCTCCCCGCGCGCGGGGCACATGGCCCGCGACAGAGAACCGTTGTGGCCCAGCACGGCAGGCTCCCCTCCGATCAGAACTTCACCCGGCACCGAAATCCCGTAAGCACCTGGAGCGAATTCGTAGGTCTCCACGACAGTCCTGTTGAGCGAGGGAAAATACTTGGCGACAAAAGAAAGAGCAACCTCCCGGTCCACGGAGATCCTGCAGAACTCGACGATCTCCTCGACCTCAGGGGACGTCTGAGGCTCATATTGCTCCAGGTCACGCCCTGGAGGGAGAAGCGGGGCAAGCGCTGCAGGAGAAACGTTCACTCCGCACACCTCTTCCGGAGCCGAGTACCGCGCAACTCCCGACTCCCAGCGAGAGAAAACTACCACGAGAACCCAGACAGTCACGACTCCCAGGATGACCCAGGCAAACCGCCTCAACCCAAAATTGCGAACATCCTCGTTCACCACAGGCCGGTTCACAATATACGGAATCTCTTTATCACCCATGATTCGACCCACGACCTGTTCATCGGCTCTTCACATCAAGCTTGACTTCCCTTATTGGTCCAGCATCAGGAAGAGGGAGTGTTACTTCTGGCCCCTTTGACACCGTCATTGGCTGCTTCTCTCAGCGCCTGCGCCACCTCTGACGTCCAGATATCGCCACTCATGGAGTAGCCTTCCGGAGGCTCCGGGTTCAAAGCAGTCCATTGCGTCGCGTACACATTGAGATACACGTTGCCCTCGTCATAATACTCATTCCGCTGAGACTCGCTCTCAGCAGCTGCGCGTCCGTTCTCGTATGCCACCCAACGGCTGGTTGCCTGATCGAGCCCATGCTGAATCTGAGTGCCCACATATGGGAAGTCACCCAACACGGCACTGCCCAAGTTGTAGAAGTTCTTCCCTGTCCAGGAACTGTCATCCTTGTCGATTTCCAGCGCAGCATGTCGCCCATACTCAAGGAATCCGATACTACGCCCCACATCGTCGAGCATCCAGTGCGGTTCTCCTGTCTCATCGCCATGGACCCACTCCACATACTCCGGAATCATGCCGACCTGCACAATGCGGTAGGCATCCGGGTCTCTGGCGATCTGAGCATTCACACCGGCGAGGTGACGGGGATGGATCGGAAGGTCCGATCCCGAGTAGGTCCGGGCAGTTTCGAACACCTCACCGCTGTGGTGGGCGAAAATCCTTGCCATGGGCACACGGAACTCCGGAGGGAAGTCATTCCCCAGGCCATAGCCAATGGACAGAAGCCTGTCCCGGACTTCCGCATGCGCGGATCCGGTCTCAGCAGGAACAGAATTCGGGACATTGGGGTCGCTCCCCATGGCCGCAGCCGCCATAGCCTCTCCGATAGCTTCTCTGGCTGCGAAGCCGCTCCCCTCCACCGCTTCACCGCCGGGACTGCCGTACTCCCGCTCCATGACGTGCTTCGCGTAGTCCTGCGGCTCTGTGACGCCGAAGAACTCCGTCGCCGCTTCGGGCTGCCTGCTCATGGCCTTCATGAGGCCGGTCATGGGATCGTAGTGGACTTCATCATGCAGCAGAGTTTCGTAGAGCCCCATACCCGTCGGCTCTCTCCACAGAGCGGCTTCCGGGTCCCTCTTCTCGAAATCGACCAAGGCTGCACCGTAGGCGACCAGGAAGTCTTCGTTGTAGTCACCGTGATTCAGCAGGTCACTGATGACCTGAAACCCTCGAAGGCTCAGCGGGTCCCCCGGAGCAACCGGGTCACCGGCCACATCGAACAGTCTCTCCTGCCATCCGTTCATGGCCGGAAGGTCGCTACGAGTGGCCTCTCCGAGGGCGACCCCCAGGAACTCCCTCACATCTCGCAGCACATCGAGACGTTCCCCGCCCGGCAGGTCGGGGTGGCGTGGTTCGTCCATCATCCTGGACCAGAACTGCACAAGCCCTTCAGGCCCCAGAGTGTCAGCCAGGTGCACAGCGAAGTACTCGTTGTTCCTCTGCCGTTCCAGCAGATCCCGGAGACGGCCCAGCTCACTGTCCGTGAGATAGGTCTTCTCCAAGAGTTCCACGGCTTCACGCACAGCCGCACGCCCCTGTTCGGCTTCCGCGCTTTCAAGACCTCCGTGGGTGCCGGGTGAGAAGCGACTGTGGTCGTCGCCGACCAGCTCGTACAACGCACGCGCAATGGTGGCGTCCGCCTCGGCGGACGCTGTCAGCACCGCCTCCACGCGCGATGCGAGACCGTGCGTGGCTTCCTGTGCGCGCTGGTAGCCCGTTTCCTCGGCCGTCCCTTCCCTGAGGAACTCGGAGCGCACGACAACCCGGCCGTCCGGCTCGATCCGCAAACCCAGCTGCCGGGCGTCCTCTTCCAGTTTCCGCAAGGCGTCCCGGTAACCGTGCTGGGCCTCGTACAGATCTTCCAGCAGTCTGTGAATGCCCAGGGCCTTCTCTTCCGCGTACCGGAACTGCAGAGCGGTCGTGATGACGAACGGCCGCGAGACGTCCGCGTTGGCGCCCGCCCAGTCCGCTCTCCTGCTTTTCGCCAGCATCCCCGTGCGGGCTTCCTCGGCCAGTTCACCGAGGGCCCTCGCCGTGACCCGCCAGTCTTCCACCGCTTCGGCCAGAGAGCTCAGACTCAGGTGGTACAGCTGTTCATATGTGGGCACAGTTCTCCCCTTTCTGCCTCTGCGAGCGCGATCACGACATTCCCTTGATGCGCGAGATGTCCGCCTCTTCCCCAGCAGGCAACCCCGCTTCGTCAGCAGAAGAGGTCAGCCCCGCCGCAGCCAGCAAGCGAGGGGAGATGCCCAGCAGGCCGGCCCCCACCTGCTGGAGATGCGCCACGATGTCGTGCTCCTGAGCAGCATGGGCCGAAACGGTGTATCCGAGGTGCTGCTCGATGCGCTCGCAGTCCTGCTGCAGACTCACAGCCTGACGGGCGAACGCCTGCGCTACGTGCTGAAGGACGCGGCCACTCGCCATGCCGCCGGTCATCAACTCCCCCGCGGCCCGGACACTGCTTGTTGTCGGCTGTGTCGCTTCCGGGACCACGCGGGTGCGCAGGCCGTGGGCGTCCTCACCGATCGCACCGAGTGCGGCGTCGTCAATGACGAGATCCGGCTCGGAGCCACCCCCGGGGATGGGCGTCACGCCTCCGTAGCCGTCGTCGATGCCATTGAGCCGCGTCCCGGTGTGTTCGTCGCTACCTGTCATGTCCCGCCCCCCTTCTTCCACCCTCACGGCGGAAGACTCTACCGTCGGCGGATCCGGGTGGTGACGGAAGGGCAACTCCTTGTTACTCAGGCGCGCCTCCTGCCCTCACTCGCTCACGGTCGTGAAGGGCCTGCCTCCTCAAGGCTTCCGGCCGAGGCGCCGGAGTGGCCGGGCGAGCCGGCGGAGGCGCCACGGGGTCAGGCTGAAGGCGAGAAGGCCGGTCAGCAGAAGCACCGCGGACACCAGCGCTCCGAGCGGGTTCTCGGTCACCGGGGCCCGCGTCATGTCCCACCAGGGGTACGTACCGCCCGCGTCATCGAACCCCCAGTAGGTGACAGCACACAGCACGATGCCCGGGAGCACCCAGGCCTGCCGCCAGCCCAGCGCGCGGCCTCCCAGGAGCCCGAGCCCTGCCCAGCCGGGCAGCGCCACCGCCATCGCTCCCAGCACCCGCCCTTCCACCGCGACGGCGGCGATGCCCAGGAAGAGCAGAACACTCGCGCCCCACAGCCCGGCCAGCCGCAGACCTCGGCTCCGGTGAAAGCGGGAGGATCCGAGCGCCTCAAGTTCGGCCATCGGGCTGCGCAGCGCCAGCAGCGGCAGGACTCCGGCGAACATCGCGAAGACCCGCCAGCCCGGAGAGCCCGCCGACCCATCGCCCGCCGCGGTGGGCAGCGGTGCCGACCGGCCCCCCAGCCATGCGACAGCGACTGCTGTCAGCACGGCGCCCACAAGCACGGCTCCCGGCCGGTACACCCCGCCGGGCGGCCGGAACCGTCTCCGTGTCCCGGATGCGTTCCGCCCTGTCTCCCGCAGCTCCTCGGAGGCGGTGCCGGCGGCCTCAGCCACAGTAGGTCTCCTTCACCCGGCTCACGGTGTCCTGCGCCCACCGGACCTGTTCCGTCTCGGGCCTGTCCGTCATCGCCATGCCCTGCCTGATGGCCTCGGACTGCTGCTCACTGAGCCCGCTCTCGGTGTACAGGGGGTCCCCGCCTCCCGCCAAACGCTTCTCCAGCCAGCGCTCAAGAGCGAGCAGGGAGGGATCGTCGGCGCGGAAGTACGCGTCCCAGTCGCAGCCCTCGAAGATCTCTCGCGTCACGGCCCGGGCGACGCCGTCGGCCAGCGGCCACACGGACCCGCCGTGCACGGTGAAGTCACCGGCCCAGCCCTCGCGCCCCTGGTCGACAAGGCCGAAGGAATGCACCGTGGCCGGCATGTCGACGCCTTCCGGCAGAGCGTCCACCCGCTCCAGGACCTCCTCCGCCAGCGCAAGGTACTTCTCCTCCTCGGGCCATAGACAGATGGTGGTGCGACCCGTCACGCAGAGCGCCGACGGCGAGCCGTGCCGCTCCCCGATGACCGGGAGACCGGCCACCACGACGCTGAGCACCACCGCTCCGGCCACCGCCGCCCAGGGCAGGGCAGCCTTCCGGCGTGCCGGCGGACCGAAGGGCAGCCACAGACACACGGCCAGCAGCAGCACCGCGGTCACGGCCCGGAGAGCAAGCAGCGGCAGATCGGGCTCCAGCCGCGCCGGTCCGCTCACCACGGAGAGCTCCGACTCGACGGCCAGGACGACCAGCAGCCAGCCGAACGCACCCGCGAGCGGGCCCCAGCGGTTCGGCATCAGCCGCCCGATGACCCAGCCCCAGCCGCACGCGAGCAGCAGGGCCGCCGCCCCCAGCAACAGATAGCCGAGATAGAGATGCAAGCCGGCGGGCCAGGTACGCGCCGTCACGAAGAAGCAGACGGCCTGACCGATGAGATAGGGCAAAAGGACGATGCCCAGCACCACTGCCATCCGCGGCAGTTCGGCCCGGTGCGCGGGCCTGGGCATGGCGCTCAGCAGTTCGGCTGTCGAGGCGGGTCGCCGCAGCCCGGCCGCCCATGCGGCGGCTCCGGCGGCGAAGATTCCGAGGAAGACCACGGGGAGTTGTCCGGCCGCCCCGGTGTCCCCCCACAGACCGTGCCAGTAGGGGTCCCGGGTGAGGATCACGGCCAGGTCGAGTACCACCAGGGGAAGCAGCAGCCACCGCAAAGGGGTGGAACGGGCGTGGAGAAGAAGAGCTCTCACAGCGTGCGTTCCTCTTCCGGGAGGAGCTCCATGTAGGCACGCTCGAGCGGCGTGTGGCCGGGGAGACCGTCACATGCCCGGGCCTCCATGTCGGCCACACTCCCGTCGAAGCGGAGCCGGCCGCCGTGCAGGACGACCACCCGGTCGCACGCGGCAGCGACATCGTCGATGAGGTGAGTGCTCAGCAGCACCGTGGTGTCCGGGAGGCCGGTGACAATACGCCGGAACTGGAGGCGCTGGCGCGGGTCGAGCCCTGCCGTGGGCTCATCGAGGATCACCAACCCCGGTGCCCCGACAACGGCCCAGGCGATACCGGCCCGCCGGCGCATCCCGCCCGAGAGCCGGGAGAGCCTGTCCCGGCGGCGGTCCACGAGGTCCACGTGCCGCAGCGCCTCCTCGACGGCCCGGGGGCAGTCCCGGGCCGGGATTTCCCGCAGCCACGCGGCGTACTCCACGAAGTCGCCCACGCGCATCCCTGGGTCCCAGCCGAACGCCTGGGGCAGATAGCCGATCTGCCGTCTGACCCGGCGTGCCGTCCTCTCGTCGGACACAACCGTGTCGCCAATGGTGACGGTTCCCTCGATGGGCGGCTGCACCGTGGCCAGGGTGCGCATGAGGGTCGTCTTTCCGGCACCGTTGGGACCGAGAAGCGCTGTCACCCCGGGCCCGAGGGCCAGATCCAGTCCGTCGAGGACGAGACGCCCCCGGTATCCCTGACGCACACCGGACAAATGAGCGCGCATGAGTTCCTTCTGCTCCAGGAGTGCCCACACTGACGGACGGTCTTCCGTGCCGGCTGAGAGTCACTGCCGGAAGCGCGCAGTGCCGCGGTCACGCCCGACGTCGAGTCGGATCGCCATGAGCCCGGTTCTTTCAGCGCCGCGGTACTTCGTGTGACCTGCCGCCGGTGGCTTCGATGTCACTGGGAGCCAACCACCCCCGTCACCACACGTCAACGCGACCTCTTCGGGCAGCTGCGGGGGTGATCGTTTACCGGCCAACTTCTGCAGAGCGCAAAGGAATTGCGGCAGCGGCGTCTCCCGGCGGTGGAAACAGCGCTCCGCGCGGTGACGGCAGGCGGACGTGCCTGTCACCGCGCGGAGGGCGGGGGGTGGAGGAGCTGGCGCGGAGCCAGGAGAGGTCAGGCGACGCCGAGTTCGCGGGAGATGAGCATGCGCTGGACCTCGCTGGTGCCCTCGCCGATCTCCAGGATCTTGCTGTCCCGCCACATGCGGGCGACGGGGTACTCGTTCATGAAGCCGTAGCCGCCGTGGATCTGGGTGGCCTCGCGGGCGTTGGTCACCGCGCTCTCCGAGGAGTACAGCTTGGCGATGGCCGCCTGCTTCTTGAACCGCTCGCCGGCCATCAGCCGGGAGGCGGCGTCCCGCCAGGCGATGCGGGAGGTGTGGGCGCGCATCTCCATGTCGGCCAGCTTGAACTGGATGGCCTGGTTGGCCCCGATGGGCCTGCCGAAGGCCTGGCGTTCCCCGGCGTAGCGGACGGACTCGTCCACGCAGCCCTGGGCCAGCCCGGTGGCCAGTGCGGAGATCGCGATCCGGCCCTCGTCGAGGATGCGCAGGAACTGGGCGTAGCCGCGGCCCTCCTCGCCCAGCAGGTTGGCCGCCGGGACGCGGACGTCGGCGAAGGACAGTTCGCGGGTGTCCGAGGCGTTCCAGCCGACCTTGGAGTAGGGGGCGGCGACGGTGAAGCCGGGAGTGCCCGAGGGCACGATGATGCTGGAGATCTCCGGGGCACCGTCCGGTTTGCGGCCGGTGACGGCGGTGACGGTCACCAGGCCGGTGATGTCGGTGCCGGAGTTGGTGATGAAGCTCTTGGTGCCGTTGATGACCCACTCGTCGCCGTCCCGGACCGCGGTGGTGCGGGTGCCGCCGGCGTCCGAGCCGCACTCCGGCTCGGTCAGTCCGAAGGCACCCAGGATCTCCCCGGAGCACAGCCGGGGCAGCCACTCGCGCTTCTGCTCCTCGGTGCCGAACCGGTGGACGGGCATGGCCCCCAGCGAGACACCGGCTTCCAGGGTGATGGCCACCGAGGAGTCCACCCGGGCCAGTTCCTCCAGGGCCAGGCACAGCGCGAGGTAGTCGCCGCCCATGCCTCCGTACTCCTCGGGGAACGGCAGCCCGAACAGGCCCATGCGGCCCATCTCGCGGACGATCTCGTAGGGGAACTCGTGGTTCTCGTAGAACTCGCCGATCTTCGGGGCGACCACGTCGTGGGCGAACGCCTCGACGGTGCGCCGCAGTTCCTCGTGCTCGGGGGTCAGCCTGTGGTCCAGGGACATGGTCAGGACTCCTTGTGGGAGAGCGCGCGTACGGTACGGGACGGGCTGGGCCGGCCCAATTGCCCGGCCATCCACGCGCTGGTGGCGGTGAGACGGCCGAGATCGACTCCGGTGGAGATGCCCAGGCCCTGGAGCATCCACAGCAGGTCTTCGGTGGCGAGGTTGCCGGTGGCGCTGCGGGCGTACGGGCAGCCGCCGAGCCCGCCGGCGGAGGCGTCCACGGTGGTGACGCCGTGCCGGAGGGCGGTGAGGGTGTTGGACAGCGCCTGGCCATAGGTGTCGTGGAAGTGGACGGCCAGGGCGGAGGTGGGGACGCCGGCCTCGTTCAGGGACGTCAGGAGTGCCGTGACGTGTCCGGGGGTGGCGACGCCGATGGTGTCGCCCAGGCTCAGTTCCGTGCAGCCCATGTCCCTCAGGCGGCGGCAGACGGCGGTGACCTGCGGAAGGGGCACCGCTCCCTCCCAGGGGTCGCCGAAGCACATGGAGAGGTAGCCGCGCACGTTGACCCCCGCCCCGGCGGCCCGGGCGATGACGGGCTCGAACATGGCGAGCGCCTCGTCGACGGTGCGGTTGAGGTTGGCCCTGGCGAACGACTCGGTGGCGCTGGCGAAGACGGCGACCTCCGTGACGCCCAGCTCAAGGGCCCGCTCCAGGCCCTTCTCGTTGGGGACCAGCACGGGCAGCCGGACGCCGGTGAGGTCGTCGAGCATCGGCATCAGCCGCGCGGCGTCGGCGAGCTGCGGAACCCAGCGGGGGTGGACGAAGCTGGTGGCCTCGATCGTGGTGAGCCCGGCCGCGGCCAGCCGGTGGATGAACTCGGCCTTGGTCTCGACGGGCACCACGGTCTGCTCGTTCTGCAGGCCGTCGCGGGGGCCGACCTCGTGGATCCGGACCCGCTCGGGCAGGCCGTCGGCTCGGACCCGCATGGGCAGGTCGTCGGTCATGGCGTTGCCTCCTTGTCCCCCTCGGTCTCCTCCGGGTGCGGGGTGACGACGGCCAGCACCTGGTCCATGGCGACCGGCGCCCCGGCGGTCACCCCCAGTTCGGTGACGGTTCCGGCGTGCGGGGCGGCGATGACGTGCTCCATCTTCATGGCCTCGACCACCAGCAGGCTCTGGCCGGCGGTCACCTCGTCGCCGGCCGCCACCTTGATCAGGGTGACCGTGCCGGGCATGGGGGCGGTCAGCGCGTCGGCACCGGCCGCGGCGGCCGATCCGGCAAGGGAGAGCGGGTCGTGGTCCTGGACGTGCCAGCTCGTGCCGTCCCGGCCCAGCCAGCTGCTGCCCGCGTCGCGGGCCAGGTCGAAGGAGTGGCCGATGCCGTCCAGGGCCACCAGGACACGCCCGGGGCCGGTGGTGTCCAGGCGGGCGGGCACCGCGGCGGCGTCGCCGACGCGGACCTCGGCGGCGCGTGTGGTGCCGCGCAGCCGGACGGTGACCGGGTCGTGTCCGGGCACCTTCAGGTGGTGCTCGCTCCAGGCGGCGACGGATCCGAGCCGCCAGCCGGAGGGGACGGAGAACGGGTCGGTCCACTCCCCCGGCCGCCCGGCGGCCGCTTCCCGCTCCGCCTGCCGGAGCAGGGCCGCCGCGGCGTACACCTCGGCGGGGACGGTGTCCGGGACGAGCGTGGCGGCGACGCGGTCCACCAGGCCGGTGTCGAGGTCGCCGGAGCGCACCTCGGCCCGGTCCAGCAGGGCGCGCAGAAAGGCGGTGTTGGTGTCCACGCCCAGCACGGTGGTGCGGGCCAGGGCCGCGCGCAGCCTGCGCAGCGCGGTGGGCCGGTCGGGTCCGTGCGCGACGACCTTGGCCAGCATCGGGTCGTAGCCGGTGCCGACCTCGGTGCCCTCCATCAGGCCGGTGTCGACGCGGACGCCCTCGCCGTCGGCGTCCCGCAGCAGCAGCACGGTGCCGGCGGACGGCAGGAAGTCGACCCGGTCACCGGTCACCCGGGCGGTCTCGGCGCAGATCCGGGCCTCGACGGCGTGGCCGGTGCTGCCGATGTCGCGCTGGGTGAAGCCCAGCGGCTGGCCGGCAGCGGCGCGCAGCTGCCACTCGACGAGGTCCAGCCCGGTGATCATCTCGGTCACCGGGTGCTCCACCTGGAGACGGGTGTTCATCTCCATGAAGAAGTAGGTGCCGCGCTCGTCGCCGGGCACGATGAACTCGACGGTTCCGGCGCCGCGGTAGCCGCAGGAGCGGGCGGCCTGCACGGCGGCCTCGCCCATCGCGGCCCGGGTGTCCTCGTCCAGGAGCGGGCTGGGGGCCTCCTCGACGATCTTCTGGTGGCGGCGCTGCAGGGAGCACTCGCGCTCGCCGAGGTGGACGACGTTGCCGTGGGCGTCGGCCAGTACCTGGATCTCGATGTGCCGGGGGCGTTCGATCCAGCGTTCGACGAGGAGGGTGTCGTCGCCGAAGGCGGCCATCGCCTCGCGGCGGGCGGCGGCGATCTCCTCCTCCAGCCGGCTCGTCCGGTGGACCAGGCGCATGCCCTTGCCGCCGCCGCCCGCCGAGGGTTTCAGCAGTACGGGCATGCCCATCTCCCGGGCGGCATCGGCCAGCCCGCTGCCGGAGGAGCCCGGGACCACGGGTACGCCGGCGGCCGAGACCGTCTCCTTGGCGCGGATCTTGTCGCCCATGAGCTCGATGGCGTCGGCGGGCGGCCCGATGAAGACGAGGCCGGCACCGGTGACGGCCCGGGCGAACGCGGCGTTCTCGGCGAGGAAGCCGTAGCCGGGGTGGACGGCCTGGGCTCCGGTGGCCTCCGCGGCCGCCAGCAGGCGCTCGATGGACAGGTAGCTCTCGGCGGGCGCGGCCGGGCCGATCCGGACGGCCGTGTCGGCCTCCCGCACGTGCAGGGCGCCCGCGTCGGCGTCGCTGTACACGGCGACCGAGCGGATGCCGAGCCGGCGCAGGGTGCGGATGACGCGGACGGCGATCTCGCCGCGGTTGGCGACCAGGACGGTGTCGAACAGTCCGGAGCGGGGGGTCTGGGTGGTCATGGTGGAGGTTCCCTCACATCCGGAAGACGCCGTAGTGCGGCACGGCCGGGTCACGCTCGGGCAGCGGCGCGTTGCCGCAGGCGGTCAGGGCCAGCCCGAGGACGGTCCGGGTCTCCAGGGGGTCGATGACCCCGTCGTCCCAGAGGCGGGCGGTGGCGTAGTAGGCGTTGCCCTGGGTCTCGTACTGCTCGCGGATCGGCGCCTTGAACGCCTCCTCCTGGGCGGCGGGCCAGTCCTCGCCGCGCGCCTCGAGCTGGTCGCGTTTGACGGTGGCCAGCACGGAGGCGGCCTGTTCGCCGCCCATCACCGAGATCTTGGCGTTCGGCCACATCCACAGGAAGCGGGGGCCGTAGGCCCGGCCGCACATCGAGTAGTTGCCGGCGCCGTAGGAGCCGCCGATGACGACGGTCAGCTTGGGCACCCGGGTGCAGGCCACGGCCGTCACCATCTTGGCCCCGTGCTTGGCGATGCCGCCCGCCTCGTAGTCGCGGCCGACCATGAAGCCGGAGATGTTCTGCAGGAAGAGCAGCGGGACGCCGCGCTGGTCGCACAGCTCGATGAAGTGGGCGCCCTTCTGGGCGGACTCCCCGAACAGGATGCCGTTGTTGGCGACGATGCCGACCGGGTGGCCGTGGATACGGGCGAAGCCGGTGACCAGCGTGGTGCCGTACTCGGCCTTGAACTCGTGGAAGCGGGAGCCGTCCACCAGCCGGGCGATGACCTCGCGGACGTCGTAGGGGGTGCGGCTGTCGGCCGGGACCGCGCCGTACAGCCCGGCCGGGTCGACGCGTGGCTCCTCGACGGGGGCGGTGGTCCACGGCAGCACGCCGCGCGAGGGCAGGGTGGAGACGATGGTCCGCACGATCCGCAGCGCGTGCGCGTCGTCCTCGGCGAGGTGGTCGGTGACGCCGGAGGTCCTCGAGTGGACCTCGCCGCCGCCCAGCTCCTCGGCGGTGACGACCTCGCCGGTGGCGGCCTTCACCAGCGGCGGGCCGCCCAGGAAGATCGTGCCCTGGCCGCGGACGATGACGGCCTCGTCGCTCATGGCCGGGACGTAGGCACCGCCGGCGGTGCACGAACCGAGCACGGCGGCGATCTGCGGGATGCCCGCGCCGGACATCCGGGCCTGGTTGTAGAAGATCCGTCCGAAGTGCTCGCGGTCGGGGAAGACCTCGTCCTGCATCGGGAGGAAGGCGCCGCCGGAGTCCACCAGGTACAGGCACGGCAGCCGGTTCTCCAGCGCCACCTCCTGGGCCCGCAGGTGCTTCTTGACGGTCATCGGGTAGTAGGTGCCGCCCTTGACCGTGGCGTCGTTGGCCACCACGACGGTCTCCCGGCCGGAGACCCGGCCGATGCCGGCGATGACACCGGCCGCGGGCGCCTGCCCCCCGTACATGCCGTCGGCCGCCAGCGGAGCCAGCTCCAAGAAGGGGGAGCCGGGATCGAGCAGGGTGTCCACCCGCTCGCGCGGAAGGAGCTTGCCCCGGGCGGTGTGCCGGGCCCGCGCCCGTTCCCCGCCGCCGAGCCGGGCCGCCGCGAGTTTCTCCCGCAGTCGCGCCGCGAGCTCGCGGTGCGCGGCCTCGTTGGCCAGGTAGGCCTCCGACGCCGGATCGACGGTGCTGCTGAGCACCGGTGCCTGCCGCATGACCGTCCAGCCCTTTCGCCGTACTGATGCGTGCCGTGCGTGGTTAATGTTCGTTAACCCACACCGTCGAGGTTAACGCCCGCTAACCATGGCTGTCTACAATGTCTTCCCATGAGCACCCGAGCCGGACCCACCGGCCCAGCCCGCCGTCGGCAGATCCTGCGCGAGGCCGCCCGGCTCTTCGCCGAGCGGGGCTTCCACGGCGTCGGAGTGGACGAGATAGGCGCCGCGGTGGGCATCAGCGGCCCGGCGATCTACCGGCACTTCGCCGGAAAGGACGCCATGCTCGCCGAACTGCTGGTGGGCATCAGCAGCCGGCTGAGGGACGGCGGGATCCAGCGGGTCCGGGACTGCGAGGCCAGAGGACTGCCGCCGTCGGCCGCCCTGGACAGCCTGATCACCGGGCACATCGACTTCGCCCTGGACGACCGCGCGCTGATCACCCTGCACGACCGCGAACTGGGCCAGCTCCAGGAGGCCGACCGCAAGCAGGTGCGGCAGCTCCAGCGGCAGTACGTGGAGCTGTGGGTGGGGGTGGTCCGGCAGGTGCACCCCGGGCTCTCCGAGCGGAGGGCCCGCGCCTGCGTGCACGCCGTTTTCGGGCTGCTGAACTCCACCCCCCACCTGAGCCGGCCCGCCTCGCTGCCCGACCGGCGCGAGACGGCGGACCTGCTGCACCGGCTCGCCCGGGGAGCCTTCGCGGCCGGGTGAGGCCGCCGCGAGGGCCCCTCAGGCGGTCAGCTCGGGCTGGAGCGCCTCCAGCAGCCGGGCCGCCCGCTCGGCGACCTCCGCCGGGCCCAGCTCCATCGCCCGCGCGCACCACACGCCGCCCTCGGCCAGGTCGCCCCGGCGCGAGGCCAGCAGCGCCAGCCGCAGCGCCGACCGGCCGTGGCCGGCCTCGGCGGCGCGCTTCCACCACAGCGCGGCCTCCGGCTCGCTCCCCTCCCGGGCCAGCAGCAGCCCGAGATTGAAGGCGCCGTTCCGGCTGCCCGCCTCGGCCGCCGCCCGGTACCAGCGGGCGGCCTCCACCACATCGCCGCGCGCCGCCGCGCACATGCCGAGCCGGACCTGCGCCCGGCGGTGCCCGGCCTCCGCCGCACGGGCGAACCAGCGCTCCGGCTCGGAGCGCTCCACATCGCCGGCTCCCGGCCGCGCCGGGGCCGCCTGACCGCCCAGGCGGCGCTCCAGCAGCAGGCCCAGCCGGAAGGCTCCCTCCACGCTGCCGCCCTCGGCCGCCCTCCGCAGGTGCTCCTCGGCGCGCTCCTGGTGCGCGGCAGAACCCCCGCGCAGCAGGTCGATGGCGACTTGCAGCGCGGCCTCGGCGTGCCCCGCCTCGGCAGCGTGCTCGTACCAGCGGCGTGCCGACTCCCGGTTTCCGCGGCCGGCGTGCAGGATGCCGAGGTTGAAGGCGGCGTCCACGCTGCCCGCCTCGGCCGCCTTGGAGAACCACGGCTCGGCGCCGGCCGCGTCGCCCCGCTGCAGCAGCAGCACGGCAAGCGCGTTGGCGGCCTCCCGGTGGCCGGAGTAGGCGGCCCGCCGGTACCACTGCTCGGCCTGGGCCGTGCGGCCCTGGCCGGCGCTCAGCAGGCCCAGGTTGAAGGCGCCGTTGATGTCGCCGGCGTCCAGCGCGGCGCGGTACCAGCGCTGCGCCTCCTGCCGCTCGCCCCGCTCGGCGTACAGGGCGCCCAGCGCGTTGGCGGCGCTGCCGTTGCCGTCCCGCGCCGCCCGGCGCCACCACTGCTCGGCGCCGTGCTCGTCACCGGCGTCGCGCAGCAGGAAGCCCAGCGCGCAGGCCGCCTTGTGCTCGCCGGCCTTGGCCGCGTCCAGGTACCAGCGGCCCGCCTCCTGCACCCGGCCCCGCTCCTCCAGGAGCGCACCCAGCCGCAGCGCCGCGCGACGGTGTCCGCGGGCGGCGGCCTGCCGGAACCACGACTCGGCCTCCTGGGCGGTGTCCTTCGCCGCGGCCAGCAGGCAGCCGTAGCGGTAGGCGCCCTCCCGGTGCCCGCGGTCGGCAGCGGCACGGAACCAGCCCTCCGCCTCGGGAGAGCCGCGGTGGTCCAGCAGGTCCGCCAGGGCATAGGCGCCCGAGGCGTGACCGGACTCCGCCGCCTGCCTCAGCCAGTACTCGGCCGCGGCCTCGTCCCCCCGCTCGCGCTGGTAGCGGCCGAGCGCGTGGGCGGCCGGCGCCGAGCCGGCGACCGCCGCGATCCGCCACCAGCCGGCGGCCTCGTCCGCCCGGCCGGACTGGTGGAGCAGCACCCCCAGATTGTTCGCCGCGGACCTGTCCCCCTCGGCGGCGGCCGAGCGCAGCGGCGCCTCGGCCCGCTCCAGCTCGCCCCCGCGCAGCAGCCGCGCGCCCTCCTGTGCCGACGCGCGGCTGCTGCCGAACCTCGCCTTGTCCCCCATAAGGTCCATACTCGCACCACCCGACACCCGCGTACACCTGGAAATCCCCGGCCGGAGAGTTCACTTAGAGGTTTGTCGATTTCCCGATATGCCTACCCCCAAACGCCAGGGCGACCGGGGAGCCGACACTCTCGTCACGCAGTATGACGCCGTGTCGCGCAGCGGCAGGTCGGCATCCGGGTGACGATGAGGGCGAACTGATGCCCCAACAGTCACCTACCCCGGCTCACCGGGCCGAGACAGCCGGTTCGCAACAGTGCTGCAACAGGCGGCACGGAGGCAGCCGGACAGGCGGAAGGGCCCGGAGTCCTGAAGACTCCGGGCCCTTCCTGTGGTAGCGGGGACAGGATTTGAACCTGCGACCTCTGGGTTATGAGCCCAGCGAGCTACCGAGCTGCTCCACCCCGCGATGTGGTGTGTTCACACTACCACGCCGCGGGGTGCGAGCCGCTCATCAGCTGTCGTCGCCCTCCTCGGCGCCGTCCGGCGCCTCGTCCTCCTCGTTGCGGGCGGCCTCGTCCTCGCCGATCCGCTCCATGGCCTCCTCGAGGCGCTCCATGGCCTCGCCGTAGGCCGCCCAGTCGCCTTCGGCCAGGGCAGCCTGACTGTCCTGCCAGGCCTCCTGGGCCGCCGCGATGGCCTGCTGGAGAGTCTGCTCCTCGCCCTCGTCCGCGGGCGGCTCCTCGCCGTCGGCGGGCGGCTCCTCCGGATCGACCTGCTCACCCGTCTCGGTGACGCCGAACAGCGTGTCCAGCGCCGCCTCCAGGGAGTCCTCGAAGGCGAGTTCGTCGCCGTAGGAGGCCAGCACCTTCTGCATGCGCGGGTAGTTGGCCCCCGCGCCGCGGACATAGACCGGCTCGACATAGAGCAGGTCGTCGCCCAGCGGGACGGTCAGCAGGTTGCCGTACTCGATCTCCGAGTCGCCCCGCTGCAGCAGGTTGATCGACTCGGCGATCGACGGCTCGGCGTTGAACCTGCTCTGCACCTGCTGCGGGCCCGGTGTCGTCGTGTTGGACGGCAGCTGGAGGATACGCATCGTGCCGTAGTCGTCCTTGCGGGCGTCCGCCTCGACCACCATGTAGGCCGCCAGCGTCTCGCGGTCACGCGGGTTGAACGTAGTGGTCAGCGAGAAGCTGCGCTCGTCCTGCCCGGGCATCCGGATGCTCAGGTAGTAGGCGGGGACCGGGTTGCCCGGGTGGGTCGGGTCGTCCGGCACCTCCCAGCGCTCACCGCCGGTGTAGAACAGGCTGGCGGAGTCCACGTGGTAGCGCTGGAGCATCTCGCGCTGCACGTTGAACAGGTCCTGCGGGTAGCGCAGGTGCGCCAGCAGTTCCTCGCTGATCTCCTCCTTGGACGTCACCGAGCCGGGGAACGCCTTCTGCCAGGTCTTGAGGACCGGGTCCTCCTCGTCCCACTCGTAGAGCACGACGTCGCCGGAGTAGGCGTCGACCGTGGCCTTCACCGAGTTGCGGATGTAGTTGACCTGGTTCTGCTGGGCGATGACCTGCCGCTGGGCGTCGGTCAGCGCCGTCTCGGTCGCCTCCTCCAGCACCGTCCGCGAGGAGTACGGGTAGCCGTTGGTCGTGGTGTAGGCGTCCACGATCCACTGGATACGGCCGTCCACCACCGCCGGATACGGGTCCGCGTCGATGGTCAGCCACGGGGCGACCGCCTCGACGCGCTCCTTGGGCGTGCGGTTGTACAGGATCCGCGAACCCTCGCCGATGGCACCGGAGTAGAAGATCTGCGGCTCGCTGAGGGTCAGCGCGAAGGCGGCCCGGTTGAAGTAGTTGTCGAGGTTGACGCCACCCTCGCCGGTGTAGCTGTACTCGACCTCGGAACCGGCCGGCTCCTCCTCCGCGGGCTCCGCCGGCTCCTCCTCGCCCTCGTCGACGGCTTCCTCGTCCGCGCCGGAATCGCCACGGATGTAGTCCAGCTCGCGCTGGGGCCCGCCGACGATCGACCAGAAGGTGGTCGCCTCGCCGAAGTAGATCCGGGGCTCGTACTCGCCGAGGTCACCGATCGGCGGCAGCTCCTTCTCGGTGAAGTCCGGAGTGCCGTTGCCGAGGATCTCGTCGCCCTTGGCGGCCACGATGCCGAAGCCGTGGGTGTAACGGAAGTGGTCGTTGATCCAGTTCCGGTCCGGGAGGTTGTTGATGTTGATCTCCCGGACACCGACCACGGTGTCCTGGTCGCCGTTGGCGGTCGGGTAGCGGTCGACGTCCAGCGTGCCGGCGAACTGGTAGTAACCGCGGATCTGCTGGAGCTGCTGGAACGCCGGGGAGATCACGTTCGGGTCCACCAGGCGGATGCTGGCGGCGTTGCGCACGTCGTCGCGCAGCTGCACGCGGTTCTCGTCGGTGACCTCGACCGCTTGCTGGCGCCCGAAGCTCTCCATCTCCGTGTCGGCGATATTGTACGCCTGCTTGGTGGCGTCCAGGTGCTTCTGGATGTACGGCGTCTCCATGGCCTGCTCGTTCGGCCGGACCTGGAACTGCTGCACCAGCGCCGGGTAGACGCCGCCGATCAGGATCGCGGAGAGCACCATCAGACCCAGGCCGATCACCGGAAGCTGCCAGATCCGGCGCCACAGGGTGGCGAAGAACAGCGCCGCGCAGATCGCCGCGATGATCGTCAGGATGGTCTTCGCCGGCAGATAGGCGTTGGCGTCGACGTACCGGAGCCCCGTCCAGCCGTCGGCGTCACGGAAGTCGCTGCTCTTGAGGGCGAGGCCGTACCGGTCGAACCAGTAGGCCACCGCCTTCAGCGCCACGAACAGGCCCAGCAGCACCGACAGGTGGCCGGTTGCCGCGGACGTGATGCGGTTGCCCGGAGTGGTCAGCCGCAGACCGCCGTAGAGGTAGTGCACCAGGCCGGCCGCGATCAGCGACAGCACCACGACCGCGAAGCCGAAGCCCAGCAGGAACCGGTAGAACGGCAGGTCGAAGGCGAAGAACGAGATGTCCATGCCGAACTGCGGGTCCGTGGTACCGAACGACGTCCCGTTGACCCACTGCAGCCAGGTGCGCCACTGCGCGGAGGCCGAGCCGCCCGCGATGAGCCCGATCAGCAGGGCGGCTGCCAGCAGCACCCACTTCTTGTAGGGCGCGATGCTCATCCGGTAGCGGTCGAGGTTCTGCTGCTCCATCGACATCGCGCTCAGCGGCGGACGCAGCCGGTGTGCCAGCCAGATGTTGAAGCCGACCGCGACCGCCATCAGCACGCCGAAGACGGCGAACAGCACCATTCTGGTGAACAGCTGGGTCGTGAAGACGTTCGTGTAGTCGACCGACCGGTACCAGAGCCAGTCGGTCCAGAACCCGGCGAACATCGCGAACAGAATGGCCAGTCCGGCCAGGATCGCCGCGGTGATCAGCAGCGTCTTGGCGCCTTTGGACGGGCGCCCCACGCTGAATCCGGGCCCGCCCGGACCGCGGGGCCCTCTGGGTCCTCTGGGGCCGTTCGGACCACTGGGGCGGCCCGGGCCCCGGTCCGGCATCTGGAAAGCCAAGGTGCGCACCTCGAAGAGTCGCTGTGGACAACAACCGGGCCAGCCCAGGGGTGACCCACTCCACTAACTTACTCAAGCTTTACCCGGTTCCCGTTTCCGGGGTCGCAGACGGCACGATATGGACATGGACAACACA
Source organism: Streptomyces sodiiphilus (assembly GCF_039529215.1). Classification (NCBI taxonomy): domain Bacteria; kingdom Bacillati; phylum Actinomycetota; class Actinomycetes; order Kitasatosporales; family Streptomycetaceae; genus Streptomyces; species Streptomyces sodiiphilus. Next base: position 242,298 of record NZ_BAAAMJ010000010.1, read on the forward strand.
CCCCTCGAGGGCGCACCCCCCCACCAGACGGCAGTAAACCCCCTGACCCGGGCGGTGCTGGAGATCGACTCCTATGTCGCGGGCCTCGGCTGGGACCGCCCCGCCATGCTGTTCGCCCTCGTCGACACCGACCGGCTGCGGGCCGAGGAGCCCGACCTGGCGGAGCGGATCGGACTGGACGCGGACGGCGCCCCCGGACCGGAAGACTCCGCTGCCGCGTCCGGCGTGTCCCTCACCCCGATCGAGCAGGACGAGATTCCGGCCGGAGTCCCGCTCGACGAGTTCCTGGCCACCATCGCCTGGCCGGACGCCGTCTCGGGCTGCGCCCTGACCGTCGAGCGGCTGATGCTGCCGCCGTCCGCCGAGGCCGCCGTGCCCGCGGAACTGCGCGACGGCGGGGACGACGGGGCGGCGCTGGCCCGCTGGGTCGCCGAGCACCCCGAACGGCAGGAGGTGCGGATGACCGTGGCCGTGCTGCGTGACGGGGAGCGGGAGACCGCGCTCCGGCTGCGGGAGAAGGACACCGAACTGGACGTACTCACCGGTCCGGACCTGGTCCCGGGTCTTGCCACCGCCCTCGCAGCCACCTTCGACGAACCCACCGGGTAACGGGAGGCCAGGCGCCGGGTCCCGAGCGGGGCTCCACGGCGGACCCCGGAACGCGCGTCGTCCGGGGTCCGTACGCCCCTGCCGGGTCAGCCGGCGGCGCAGACCGCCAGGTCCGCGTCGTTCCCCTGCCGGATGTCCTCCAGCGCGTCCAGGGCGTCGTCGATCGTGCCGACCCGCACCAGGGTGAGCCCTTCGGGGACGTCGGCGGCGGCCGCGGAGCAGTTGGCCTCGGGCGTCAGGAAGTACTCGGCGCCCTTGGAGCGGGCGGCGATCGTCTTCATCGCCACCCCGCCGATCGGTCCGACCCGGCCGTCGTAGTCGATGGTGCCGGTGCCGGCCACGAAACTGCCGCCGGTCAGGTCTTCCGGGGTCAGCTTGTCGATCAGCCCCAGGGCGAACATCAGCCCGGCGCTGGGGCCACCGACATCGGCCAGCTCTATCTCGATCTCGAAGGGAAAGACGTGGGCGCTGCCCGCCTGGATGCCCACGATGGCCCGGCCGTCGTCCTGGGCCGACGCGGTGGTGATCGTGACGTCCTCGGCGCGCTCGGGGCCCGGCGCCTGCCCGGCCGCCCGTGCCGCCTCGGCGGCCTCGGCCGGCACCACCGTGATCACCACGTCCTCACCGGCGTCCCGCCCGGTCACCAGCTCTGCCACCTCGGCCGGGCGGGTCACCGGGGTGCCGTCCACGGCGAGGATCGCGTCCCCGGCGTGCAGCGCGTTCTCGGCCGGGCTGTCCTTGATCACCGAGTCGACGATGGTGTAGGAGTCCACCTCGTACCCCAGCTGCTCCAGCGCCGCGACCTTGGCGCTCTCCTGGGAGCGGCTGAACTCCTCGGCGTTCTCCTCCTCCACCTCGTCGGCGCTGCGGTCATCCGGGTAGAGGGTCTCGTGCGGGACGACCGCCCGTTCACCGGAGAGCCAGCCGTGCACCGCCTCCACCAGGTTCATCCGGTAGTTCACCCCGGTCACCCGGACGGTCGTCATGTTCAGGTGCCCCGAGGGCTCGTAGGTCTGCTCGCCCGGAATGCTGAGCACCGGCTCCCCGCCGTGCTCTCCGAGGGTGTTCACCGTCGGTCCCGGTGACATCTCCGCGTACGGCACCCTGATCAGGACGGCGGCGCAGAGCAGACCTGTCAGCAGCAGGACGGACGTGAGAAGCGTCGCGGTGCGGCGTGGCATGGCTCGAACATTACGGGACGCGGCCGTCAGCCGTCGGCCCGGGCCGCCGTCCGGTCCGCGGGGCGCGGCTGCTCCATCGCCTGCCGGAACGCCTCGTAACCCGCGACCCCCTGGACGTCCCCGACGCCCCCGGCCCCGTTGCTCCGGCGCGTGGCCCACGTGCTCCACGCAGCCGCCACCATTGCCCCGGCCAACGGGATCAGCAGCCACACCAGTGCCGCCATGACCGACCTCCCACTTCAGCGCTCCATCACGACCGGACGATGGAACGGACACACCCTCATGGAGACAACGCTCGGCCGTGGGGGTCCTCCGCGCAACCGGAGTACCCTGCCGGACGCTGCGCTCACCTGCTCAACTCCCGGCGCCGACCCATTGTTCCGTGCCGTCGGTGAACGCCTGGTGTTTCCAGATCGGGACCTCCCGCTTGAGATCGTCGATCAGGCTCCGGGCGGCCTCGAAGGCCTCGCCGCGGTGCGCGCAGGACACCGCGACCACGACCGCCAGGTCTCCCACGGCGAGGGCCCCGGTCCGGTGGACGGCCGCCAGTGCCCGGACGGGGAACGCGGCGGCCACCCGCTCCGCCACCCGGCGCAGCTCCGCCTCGGCGGTCGGGTGCGCCGAATAGGCCAGCGAGGTGACTCGCGCCCCTTCCGGGTGCGCGTCGTGATCCCGGACCGTTCCCGCGAAGAGTGCCGTGCCGCCCGCCGCCGGGTCCCCCACCGCGGCGAGAACCTCGTCCACGGAGAGCGGGGTGTCGCGGATCGCCAGCAGCCGGACCGGGGACGGACGCGGGTCGGTGTTCTGCATCCCTCCATGCTCCCTCATCGGGCTGCCGGAGCCGTGACAGGGGGTCAGCGTCGGCGCGCCCGGCGGGCCCGTCGCACGAGCGCGGCGGTGCCCACCAGGGCGACGGTGGCTCCCGCCGCGCCCAGGGTGGTGGCGGCGTCCTTGCGGCCCAGCCTGCGGCCGGCGACCGTGTGCCGGCCGGCGACTTCGGCCAGCAGCTCCGCGAGCACCTCCTCGTTGCGCCACTGCGGACGCCACCCGGCCTCGTGGAGCCGGCCGACGCCGACCACCCACGGGTGCATCGTGTAGGCCAGGTCACCGGCCGGCGACGGGGTGAGCCCGAGCCGGTGCAGCCGGGAGGCCGCGCCCAGGGCCACCGCCGGGGGCAGCTCCATCCGGCGGATGCCGGACAGGTCCTCGACCTCCTCCTGCTCCAGCCAGCCGTCGCAGCCCACCGCGAGGTCGCCCTCGACCTTCTCCAGCGCCGCGTACTCCAGCGCGGACGCGAGGTCCTCCACGTGGCAGAACTGCCAGCGCGGACGCGAGCCGGCCACCACGAGCAGCCGCGGCGACTCGAAGTACCGGGTCAGGGCGGTGTCCACCCCGCCGACCAGGATCGCCGGGCGGACCACCGTGACGTTCAGGCCGGGATGGGTGCGCGGGGCGCGCTTGGCCAGCCGCTCGATCTCCAGCAGGTCGCCGACACCGGTGGCCTCCTCGGTGGCACGCAGTTCGGCGTCCTCGGAAAGCGGAAGGTCGTTGTCGGGGTGCGCCCCGTAGACCATGGCCGAGGTGCACAGCACCACCCGCCGCACACCCGCCGCGGCGGCCGCCGTGAGCACGGTCTGGGTACCGCGCACGTTGTAGGCGCTGCGGGCCGCCGGGTCGGACTCCAGGCCCATGTCGAGGGCGAGGTGGACCACCACGTCGACCGGGTCCCCGTCGCCGCGCAGCCGTTCGGCGACGGAGGGGTCACGGATGTCGAGGGTGTGCCACTCGGCGCCTTCCACGTCCCCCGCGCGTTCGTCCAGCGCGAGCACTCTTCTGACCTCTTCGCCGGCGGTCAGCCGCCGGGTGAGCAGCGCGCCGACCCCCTGCGCCGCACCGGTGACCGCGACGGTCAGGGCGGCCGGGGGGCCGTTTCGCGCTGCGCGAACTGCCTGCTCCGGGGAACTCACGAGACCTCTCCAGCGGTTGGTTCTGGTACGACGTGCGCGGACCCATCCTGCCTGAGAGATGTCTAGGCTGGGGGCCAAGGCCACGGATCGCACACGTTCGCATGGTCTCGTACCGTCCGACCGCCCGATTCCGTATCGTCCGAACGACACAGAGCCGAGGATTCCCGTGAGTCATAACCCATTCGGATTCGGCCTCCCGGAGGAGCCGGACGACGGCGAGTCGGGCAAGCAGTCCGGCAGGGGCCGCGGTGGCGGCCCCGACCCGGCCGACAACCCGTTCGCCGCCACGTTCGGGCCGATGGGGGGAGGTATGAACCCGCAGGACCTGGGTGCCGCCTTCCAGCAGATCGGGCAGATGCTCTCCGCCGACGAGGGCCCGGTGAACTGGACCCTGGCGCGCCAGGTCGCCCGGCAGACGGTCGCCGGGGGCGCCCAGGACGGCAGCAAGGACGCCAGCGTCACGATGCACGACCGCTCGCAGACCGAGGAGGCGCTGCGCCTGGCCGACCTGTGGCTCGACGGCGTCACCTCGCTGCCCTCCGGGGTGCGCTCCGCGGTGGCGTGGAGCCGCGCGGAATGGGTGGAGGCGACCCTGCCGGCCTGGCGGGAGCTGGTGGACCCGGTCGCGGAACGGGTCGGCGGCGCGATGGGCAACATCCTTCCCGAGGAGATGCAGGCCATGGCGGGCCCGCTGCTCGGGATGATGCGGTCCATGGGCGGCGCGATGTTCGGCTCGCAGATCGGCCAGGCCGTCGGGGTACTGGCGGGCGAGGTGGTCGGCTCCACCGACATCGGACTCCCGCTGGCACCGGCCGGGCAGGCCGCGCTGCTGCCGGGGAACATCGCGGCCTTCGGCGAGGGCCTGGGCGTACCGCGGGAGGAGGTGCGGCTGTATCTGGCCCTGCGCGAGGCCGCCCACCAGCGGCTCTTCGGTCACGTCCCCTGGCTGCGGTCGCATCTTTTCGGCGCGGTCGACGGCTACGCGCGCGGCATCCAGGTGGACACCGGCAAGCTGGAGGACCTGGTCGGCCGGATCGACCCCAGCCGTCCCGAGGACCTGCAGGAAAAGCTTCAGCAGGGGCTCTTCCAGCCGGAGGACAGCCCGGAGCAGCGTGCCGCGCTGGCCCGGCTGGAGACCGCGCTGGCGATGGTGGAGGGCTGGGTGGACGCGGTGGTGCACGCCGCCGCCGAGCCGCACCTGCCGGGGGCTTCCGCGCTGCGTGAGACGCTGCGGCGGCGCCGGGCGTCCGGCGGCCCCGCGGAGCAGACGTTCGCCACGCTGATCGGGCTGGAGCTGCGGCCCCGGAGGCTGCGGGACGCCGCCCGGCTGTGGGCGTCGCTGACCGACGCCAGGGGCGCGCAGGGGCGCGACGCGCTGTGGGCGCATCCGGACATGCTTCCCACCGCCGCGGACCTGGACGACCCGGACGGCTTCGTGCACCGTGAGCAGCCGGACTTCTCGGAGCTGGACCGAATGCTCGGCGACGCCTCGGCGCCCGGCGCCGAGGGGGGCAGCGGCCCGGGCGGGAGCCGCGGTGGCGACGCCGGGAAGAAGCGGGACGGCGAGGACGACGGGGAGAGCGGGCCGGAAGGTCCCGGGCGCGGCGGGTCCGGCGCGTGAGCCTGCACGCGGACGCGGTGCGAGTGCTCACCGCCTGGAGGGCCCCGGACGGTGAGCAGAACGTCCTGCGCCGGGCCTACACGGACCATCTGGCGGCGCATCCGGACGGCATGTGGAAGGCGTGCGCGGCCGGTCACCTCACGGCCAGTGCGCTGGTGGTCTGTGCCGAGCGGCGGCAGGTGCTGCTGACCCTGCACCGCAAGCTGCGGATGTGGCTGCAGACCGGCGGGCACTGCGAACCGGCCGACATCACGCTGGCGGGCGCGGCGCTGCGGGAGGCCACCGAGGAATCCGGTATCGACGGGCTCCGGCTGCTGCCCGGCCCGGTGGTGCTGGACCGGCACCCCACGCCGTGCGCGGAGCATCTGGACGTGCAGTACGCCGCGCTCGCCCCGGCGGGCGCGGCGCACGCCGTCAGCGACGAGTCGCTGGACGTGCGCTGGTTCGGCTTCGACGAGGTGGCCGCGGTCGCCGACGACTCCGTGGTCCGTCTGGTGAACCGCACCCGCGCCCTGCTGTGATCCGGGCCGGCGCGACTGCCGCCCGCGCCGGTCACTCGGCGCGGGCGGCGGGAACGTAGGGCAGCCTCTCGGCCGCCACGACGCCCTCCAGGAAGCCCCGGGCGCGCTCGGTACGGGGGTAGGTCTCCAGCAGCTCCCAGAAGCCGGGGCCGTGTCCGGGCACCAGCAGGTGGGCCAGTTCGTGCAGCAGGACGTAGTCGACCACGTACTCCGGCATGCCCTGCAGCCGGTGCGAGAGGCGGATGCTGCCCAGGGCCGGCGTGCAGGAACCCCAGCGGGCGTTCTGGTTGGTGACCCAGCGCACGCTGCGGGGGCGGGCGCGTCCGTGCAGGTAGCGCTGGGACAGTTCGGCCGCGCGCTGCTCCAGGTCCTGGTCGTCCAGCGTCCTGCGGTGCTCCTGGGCGGCCAGCTTGTCGAGCATCACGGAGATCCAGCGGCGCTCCTCGTCCGCGGTCATCCGGGCCGGGATGAGCACGATCGTGCGGTTGCCCTCGCGGTAGGCGGAGACCGTGCGCCGCCTGCGCTGGCTGCGCCTGACCTCCACGGGGCCGGCGGTGTCCCCGTTCAGCCCGGTCGCGCCCGCCGCGGTGCTGCGCTGCGGCGGGCCGGTGCTGTTCAGCGGGTCGGCGGACACACCACGACGTTACCCGCTGGCAGCCGGAAATGTCCCGCCTGCGGGCCGTCCGCAGCACCATCCGGAGGACCTTGTACACCACCCGTGCACCACCCGTGCGACATCTTGTAGGACGATCAACACCGCCTGTGGACAACCACTCCTCCCCACTGTCCGGCCTGCCCCAGGATGGGGGCATACCTTCCACCTCGTCACCGGACAGGGGGCCTTCACCGTGCATCCGATGATCAAGCCGTCGCTGCGGCGCAGCTGGCGGGACCGGCAGACCGTCCGCTTCGGAGTGACCCCCTCGCACGCTGTGCTGTTCGGCCCGCTGGACAGCGGCACCGAGAGCTTCCTGTCCCTGCTGGACGGCACCCGGGGGCTGCCCGTGCTCCGGGAGGCGGCCGCCCGGCTGGGGCTGGGCGCCGGCGCCGCGGACCGGCTGGCCGGGCAGCTCGCGGCGGCCGGTGTGCTGGAGGACGCCACGGCCGACCGTCGGGCGGCCGCCCAGGTCACCGAGCGGCTGCGCCCGGACCTCGCCTCGCTGTCCCTGCTGCATCCGGAGCCGGGCGGGGGGCTGCGCCGGCTGGTGGCCCGGCGGCGGGCATGGGTGCAGGTGCGCGGGGCCGGCCGGGTCGGAGCGGCCCTCGCGGCGACGCTGGCGCAGGCCGGTGTGGGCCGGGTGGAGGTGGTGGACGGCGGGCGGGTCGAGCCGGAGGACACCGCACCCGGCGCCATCCCGGCCGAGCGGACCGGCCAGCGCAGGGACGCCGCCGCGTGCGCGGTGGTGAGGTCCGCCCGCGCGTGGCCGCGGCGGTCCTGTACGGAGCGGCAGGGCGGGGCCCGGCTGGTGATCTTCGCGCCCCGGGACGGGCTGGCGGCGTACGCGCCGGATCCGGCCGTCGCCGAGCCCGTGCTCGCGGCCGGGCTCCCCCACCTGTACACCGGGGTGGTGGAAGGCACGGGTTTCGTGGGCCCCCTGGTGCTGCCGGGAAGCACGGGCTGCGCGGGCTGCCTGCTGCGCACCCGGGCGGCCCGGGAGCCCGGCTGGCCGCTGCTGGTCGGGCAGTGGCGCAACGCCCGTTCCCGCGGGGTGCCCGCCTGCGACGCCGCACTGGCCACGGCGGTGGCGGGCCTGGCCGCCGCGTCGGCGCTCGCCCACCTCGACGGCGTACGGGCGGACGGCGAGGGCACGCGTGCCGAGCTGGTGCTCCCGCGGCTGACCCTGACCAGGGAACGGATCGCACCGCACCCCGAATGCCCCTGCGGCGCGGCGCGAGCGGCGGGCGCGGCGGCACACCCCCGCCCCGCGGATCCGGAGGAGTCCGCGCAGGAACCGCGGCAGACCGGGCCGGAGAGTCCACAATGAACGGACGGCACAGCCCGCCCGCCACGACCGCCGGGCGCCCGGCGCGGCGGTGCCGGGGGGAACGCCGCACGTCGAAGGAGACGCCCATGTCGGATCTGCCGCGCAGGGCCGTGAGCCGCACCGCCAGACTCGCCACCTTGCCGCTGTCCTTCGCCGGCCGGGCCACCTGGGGGCTCGGCAAGCGGCTGGGCGGATACTCCGCCGAGCTGGTCGGCAGCGAACTGCAGCAGCGCACCGCGGAACAGCTCTTCACGGTCCTCGGGGAGCTCAAGGGCGGCGCCATGAAAGTCGGTCAGGCGCTGTCGGTGTTCGAGTCGGCGCTGCCGGAGACGGTCGCCGGCCCCTATCGGGCGGCCCTGACCCGGCTCCAGGAAGCCGCTCCCCCGATGCCTGCCGCCTCGGTGCACGCCGCACTGGCCGAGCGGCTCGGAGCCGGCTGGCGCGAGCTGTTCGACGAGTTCGACGACGTGCCGGCGGCCGCCGCGTCGATCGGACAGGTGCACCGGGCGGTCTGGCACGACGGCCGCGAGGTCGCCGTGAAGGTGCAGTACCCCGGGGCCGGCAAGGCGCTGCTGTCCGATCTCGACCAGCTCGGACGCTTCGCCCGGCTGCTGGGACCGCTGGTACCGGGCATGGACATCAAGCCGCTGATCGAGGAGATGCGCGAGCGGGTCGCCGAGGAGCTGGACTACGGCCTGGAGGCCGAGGCTCAGCGCGTCTGCGCCGAGGAGTTCCGTGCCGACGCCTGGGTGGTGGTGCCCGATGTGCTCCACCAGTGCGAACAGGTGCTGGTCAGCGAGTGGCTGGAGGGTGTTCCGCTGTCCCGTGTCATCAGCGACGGGAGCCAGGAGGAGAGGGACCGCGCCGGCCAGCTGCTGGCCCGCTTCCTGTTCTCCGGTACCGCCCGCACCGGCCTGCTGCACGCCGACCCCCATCCGGGGAACTTCCGGCTGGTGCCGCCCTCGCCCGGTGCTCCGCCGGAAACCTGGCAGCTCGGGGTGATGGACTTCGGGGCGGTGGACCGGCTTCCCGAGGGTCTGCCTCCGCAGATCGGGACCGCGCTGCGGATGGCGCTGGAGGGCGAGGCGGAGGCCGTCCACGCGATGCTGCGCGACCAGGGCTTCGTCAAGGAAACCGTCGAGCTGGACGCGAGGGAGGTACTGGAGTACCTGCTGCCGGTCATCGAGCCGGCCCGGCAGCCGGAGTTCGCCTTCAGCCGGCAGTGGATCCGGGAGCAGGCCGCCCGGATCGCCGACCCGCGTTCGGCGGCCCACCAGCTGGGGCGCCGGCTGAATCTTCCGCCGTCCTACCTGCTGATCCACCGGGTGACGCTCAGCACCATCGGAGTGCTGTGCCAGCTCGGCGCCCGCGTGCGGCTGCGGGAGGAGCTGGAGGCCGGGCTGCCGGCGTTCGCCACCGGCCCCGGGCCGCTGCCCCGGCAGCGCCGGCCCGAGGACTCCCGGACGGCGAAGGGGCCGGGGAGCGCCGGTCGGGCGTGAGCGGACCGGGCCCGGGGCGCGAAGGTCCTGGGCCCGGTGTGTCCCCGACCGGCGCCGACTACTGCATCACCGCCAGGGCCATGGCGCGGCGGGCGCGCTGAGCGCCGCGCTCGGCCGGCCGCCCGAGGCGGCGGGAGCGGCGCTGCAGCCGCCTCGCGGCGGCCAGCCGCTGGGCGGTGCGTTGGGATTCGGCTTCCTCGGCCCGGTCCCTCAGCTGGGACCGGGCCATCTCCGGAATGAGTTGCACGGTGTGCGTCCTGTTCTGTTCGTGGCGGCAGGGCCGTGCGGCCGCCGCCGGTGTGTCGAGGGTTCTGGTGCCGGTGAAACGTGCCGCGGGGTTCAGCGGCGGGCCGTACGGTGCCGGTCTGCCGATCGTGCCGGGGGTGTTCACGCCGCTACCGGGTGCTTGCGCGGACGGCCACGGGGCCGCTTGCGGGGCACGACGACGCCCTGGACGAACAGCTCGCCGCCCCACACGCCCCAGGGCTCGCGACGGTCCTTGGCGCCGGCCAGGCAGGCCTCCCGCAGCGGGCAGGCACGGCACAGCGACTTGGCGTACTCGACGTCCTCGGGGGACTCGGCGAAGAACACCTCCGGGTCGTAGCTGCGGCAGGGAGCGCCGTCGTCAAGACGGTCGATCGCCTCGTCGAGCGCGTTCAGGGTGGACAGCGAGGTCACAGAAGTCTCCGGATCGGGGGGTGAGTTCAGGTCGGGGCGGTCGTACGGCGCGAGTGGCACGGTGTTGTCCTCGTGTCGTCGTTACGGGTCTGTTCCGGCTGGTGGCCGGGCTTTTTGGCAAAACAGAAGGGCCGCGGATCCCGGTGTGGGTTCCGCGGCCCTGGAAGGTGCCGACCTGATCGCCGATCAGGTGTGGTCACTCCAGGGATTGAGCCCGCGGAGGGCCCACATCGTGTGAAGCTGGGTCTTCTGCTGTCCGAAAAGCTGGTGGCCGGCACCATTGGCCGCAAAGGCATAGACATCGGCCTGTGCCGCTGCTGCTACCGCAGGTGCCTGGGTCGGTCGTGCACCGATCCGCTCGCGGATCACGACGGACACCGGGCGGACACCCGCGGCACCGGACACACCGGTACCGGACAGCCGGGAGCCGGGCAGGCAGGAGGCGTTGACCGCGCAGCCGGCCAGTTTGCCGGTCATCGTCGTGATCGTCGTCATGGTCTTCATCGGGGTTCGCCTCCTCTCGGCGTCTGTGGGGGTCGGTGCGGACACCGACCCGGCGAGCAATTCAGTACAGCACGGCACCGCCGGATGCGGAAGCCTCCTCCGGTGCCGTGTGAGCACGCTATGCGGATCTCTCCGGGGCACGCAAATCATTTTCCGGCGGTTTCCTGAGAAGACTGAGGAAAGTTTTCCGGAGCGTCTTCCTCCGTTTCCCGGTGCTCCCTCCCGGACGGCCCGGCCGGTCCGGACATCTCCGCCGCCCGGCCGGCGCACACCGCCGCCACCTCGGCGCCGAACTGCCGCACCTTGTGCGGCACGACGCCCGGGACAGCGGAGAGCTCGGCCGTGGTGACCGGCCCCCGCTCGGCGATGGCCGTCAGGGTCGCGTCGGTGAACACGGCGAACGCCGGTCGCCCCAGCTCCCGGGCCCGGCCCGCCCGCCAGTGCGAGAGCCGCTCGTAGAGCTCCTCGTCCAGGTCGGAGGGACAGCCCGCGCAGCGCCGCAGTTTCAGCTCGACCGCCTCGGTCATCGCCCGCCCGCACACCCGGCAGGTGACGGGGCCGCGTTCGACGCGCTCCGCGCGCCGGGGGCCCCGCACCACCCCGCCGGCCGCCGCGCGGCCCCCGGTACCGCCGGCGGACGGCCGCAGCCCTTCCAGAAAGCGGCTGGGCCGGCGGCCCGGCCGCCCCCCGGGGGCGCGGGCCAGCGACCAGGAGAGGGTCAGATGCACACGGGCCCGCGTGATGCCGACGTACAGCAGCCTGCGCTCCTCCTCGATCTGCTCGGGCGTCCGGGCATGGGTGAGCGGGAGCATGCCGTCGGTGAGGCCGACGAGGAAGACCGCGTCCCACTCCAGCCCCTTGGCCGCGTGCAGCGAGGCCAGCGTCACGCCCTCGACTTCCGGGGCGTGCTGGGCCGCGGCCCGCTCGTCCAGCTCGGCCACCAGGTCGGCCAGAGTGGCGGCGGGCCTCGCCCGCTGGAAGTCCTCGGCGAGCCGGACCAGGGCCCGCAGCGACTCCCAGCGGTCCCGGGCCGCCCCGGAGCCGCCGGGCGGTTCGTGCGTCCAGCCGATGCTGCTGAGCACCGCCCGCACCTGCCCCGCCAGGGAATCGGCGCCGTCCAGCACGCGGTCGTTGCCGCCGGCCCGGGCCGCACCGCGCAGCGCGAGCCCCGCCTGGCGGATCTCCTGCCGCTCGAAGAAGCGCTCGGCCCCGCGCAGCTGACAGGCGACGCCCGCGTCGGCCAGCGCCTGCTCGTAGTTCTCGGACTGGGCGTTGATCCGGTAGAGCACCGCGATCCGGCCGGCCGGGACCCCGGCCCCGATCAGCTCGCGGATCCGCCGGGCCGTCGCCTCGGCCTCTGCCGGCTCGTCCGGGTACTCGCGGTAGACCGGCTCGGGCCCTGCCGGACGCTGGGAGACCAGCTCCAGGCGGTGTTCGGCGGCCCGGCCCACGGCCTGCGAGAGCAGCCCGTTGGCCAGCGCCACCACCTGGGGGGTGGAGCGGTAGTCCCGCACCAGCCGCACGACGGTGGCATCGGGGTGGCGGAGCCGGAAGTCCAGCAGGTGGTCAGGGGTGGCGCCGGTGAACGAGTAGATCGTCTGGCTGGCGTCCCCGACCACGCAGATGCTGTCCCGGTCCCCCAGCCACAGTTCCAGCAGGCGCTGCTGGAGCGGGCTGACGTCCTGGTACTCGTCGACGACGAAGTGCTGGTACTGGCTCCGTACCCGCTCGGCGATGTCGGCGCGCTCCTGCAGAATGCCCACCGTGAGCAGCAGCACGTCCTCGAAGTCGATCTGTCCCCGCTCCTGCTTCAGCTGCTCGTACATCGCGTAGATCCGGGAGGTCCCGGCCGGGTCCCGGGGGGCCGCCCGGCCCGCCTTGCGCACGGCTGCCGGATAGTCCTCCGGTGTGGTGCGGGTCACCTTCGCCCACTCGACCTCGGCCGTGACATCCCGCAGTTCGGCGCGGTCCAGCCGCACCCGGCAGCGGGCCGCCGCCTCGGCCACCAGCGGCCCCTTGCGCTCCAGCAGTGCCGGCAGCTCGCCGCCGACCGCCCTGGGCCAGAAGTACTGGAGCTGGCGCAGGGCCGCGGAGTGAAACGTTCTGGCCTGCACCCCGGCCGCGCCGAGCTGCCGCAGCCTGCCGCGCATCTCGCCCGCCGCGCGCTGGGTGAAGGTGACCGCCAGCACACTGCCGGCCTGGAGGATCCCGCTGCGCACCCCGTAGGCGATCCGGTGGGTGATCGCCCGCGTCTTCCCCGTGCCGGCGCCGGCCAGCACGCACACCGGGCCCCGCAGGGTGGTGGCCACCGCGCGCTGCTCCGGGTCCAGCCCGTCGAGCACCGCGTCGGCGGAGTCGGGGACCGCGGAGAACTCCGGCGGCCGGAGCGGGAGCGGGGAGGAGTGCGATGCGGATGTCACGCCCGCCATGCTGCCAGGTGCCCCTCGCGGCACGGACATCTCGGTCCACAGGTGGTGCGGATCCGTCATACCGGACGGCTGCCCGTGCGTGGATCCGCCGCCGGACGGGCAGCCGCCCTGCCGGGAGGGGAATGACGCCGCGGCGTCGCACGTTCCTCCCGGGGACGCCGGGATTCCCCGGACGCGCCGCAACCTTCGACAAGGAGCAGAAGCGACGATGCTGGGCAGCCTGACGATGTACAGCACCACCTGGTGCGGATACTGCCGCCGTCTCAAGAAGCAGATGGAGCGTGAGGGCATTCCCTTCACGGAGGTCAACATCGAGCACGACCCCGAGGCCGCGGCCCTGGTCGAGAAGGCCAACAACGGCAACCGCACGGTGCCCACGCTGGTCTTCGCGGACGGCACCGCGCTGACCAACCCCTCGCTGGCCCAGGTCAAGTCGGCCGCCGGTCTCTGACCGCCGGGGCCGTGCCGCCCGTCAGGGCCGGGGGGAACGGGGCAGCGGCCCGCCGTACCACATCTCCACCAGCCGGGCCGCGATGGAGATACCGGAAGGTGACAGCACCTCGCCGGACTCGATCGCGGCCCGCAGGTCCTCCCGGGAGAACCAGCGGGCCTGCTCGATCTCGTCGCCGTCCGCCCGCACGTCGGTGGTCTCGGCCCTGGCCATGAAGCCCAGCATCAGGCTGGAGGGGAAGGGCCACGGCTGGCTGGCGACGTACCGGACCCCGCCGACCCGGATCCCGACCTCCTCGGCGGTCTCACGGATCACCGTCTGCTCGATCGACTCCCCCGGCTCGACGAAACCGGCCAGCGTGGAGAAGCGGCCCTTGGGCCAGTGCACCTGGCGGCCCAGCAGCGCCCGGTCACGGTCGTCGGTCACCAGCATGATCACCGCCGGGTCGGTGCGCGGGTAGTGCTCCGCGCCGCACGCCGGGCAGCGCCGGATGTGCCCGGCCGCGGCGATCACGCTGCGTTCGCCGCAGCGTGAGCAGAACCGGTGCATCCGCTGCCAGTTCTCCAGCGCCACCGCGTGCACCAGCAGCTCGGCGTCCCGGTCGGACAGCAGCCCGGCGGCGCCGCGCAGCCCCGAGGGCCGGGCCGCGTCGCCCATCCGGCCGGGCAGGGAGTCCTTCTGGAGCGCGAAGTACCTCACACCCTCCTGGTCCACGCCCAGGAAGTAGCGGTGGGCCTCGGTGAGCGGGGCGTCGAAGGACGGCATCATGACGAGCTCGGTCCGCCCGTCCGGCGTGTCCTCCACCAGCGCCTGCCCGTCACTGACCACGAAGACCCGGGTGGAGGGGTGGCTCCAGGCCGCGGCCAGCCACGCCTCGTCCATCCGGTACCCGGCACGGCGGTCGATGCCCCCCGTGGAGGCAAGCGTGATCGGCTGGACGGCGCCGTCCCGGATACTGCTCATGGGCCAGAGCCTAACCGGGGGTGTCCGCCGCCGGGGCATCCTCCCCCGTCAGCAGTCTCTCCAGCTCCTCGCGGCCCGGCAGGTGCGCGGGGCGGATCAGCTCACCGCTGCGGACGTGGAGGAAGCCGGCCGTGACCGCGGACAGCGGCACGCCGCACCGCTCCGCCCAGGCCACCCGGTAGACGGCGAGCTGGAGAGGGTCGGCGTCCCGGCCCCGGCCGGTCTTCCAGTCGACGATCTCGTAGGTGTCGCTGTGCGGACCGTGGGGGCCGCGCTCACGGTAGACGGCGTCGATGCGTCCGCGGATCACCCGCCCGGCCAGCCGCAGCTGGAAGGGCGCCTCCACCCGGTACGGCGTGCGGTGGGCGTAGGGGGTCCGTCCGAACGCCTCCTTCAGTGCCCGCAGGTCCCGCTCGCCGCGGATCTCCTCGTCCCGGTCCGGGTCACCGCCGGGCAGTTCGTCCGGGCCGAGCAGGGGCAGCGCCAGCTCCTCGAACCGGGACTCCACCCAGGAGTGGAAGCGGGTGCCGCGCCGGGCGGCGGGCTGCGGGGGCTGGGGCATGGGCCGGGCCAGTCCGGCCGCGAAGCCGTCCGGGTCGGCGGCCAGCCGCTGCAGCTGGGAGGCGGACAGCGTGACCGGCAGCGGCACCTCACGGGTCTGCTCGCGGGAGCGCCGCAGTTCCCCGGCCAGGGCTTCCAGGTCGCGGTCCCAGGACTCCACCGCCCGCTGCTCCTCCGGCGTGAGTCCGGTGTCCTCGGCGGGCTCCCCGGTGTCCTCGCCCGCCTCGCCGGGTCCCTCGCCCGCGGTGCCGGCGTCCGCGGCGGGTGCCGGGCGCGGGCCGGGGACGGCCGCGCCCGGCTCGCCCCGCAGATGATCCAGCACCAGGTCCGCCGCCTCGCGCCGGCGGGCCAGTGCGGCGGGGTCCAGCGGCAGGGGCCAGGCCCGGTCGGCGTCCCGCTCGGCCAGCGCGGGATTCTCCTCGTCCCCGGCCGGAGCCGGCGCCCAGCGCTCGACCTCTCCGTGCGCCGGGTTCTCCTCGCAGTGTTCGCGCAGCGCCTCCAGGAAGCCCGAGGGGCCGCGCGGTTTCCGCTGACTGGGGCCCCACCAGTGGGCGGACCCCAGCAGCAGGGTGCGCGGCCGGGTGAAGGCCACGTAGCCCAGCCGCAGCTCCTCCAGTTCCAGGTGGCGGGCCGTGGCGGCGAGGTAGTCCTTGTGCGCCTTGGACGTCCACTCCTCGATGGCCGGCAGCGTCGCGGCGTCGCCGCGCAGCGGGTGCGGCAGCGTGCGGTGGTGCCTGAGCCAGGAGTCCCGCGACGGCTTGGCCGGGAATCCGCCGGCGCAGAGCCCGGGGATCGCCACCACGTCCCACTCCAGGCCCTTCGCCTTGTGGGCGGTCAGCACCTTGACGGTGTTCTCACCGCCGGGGAGGGCGGTGTCCAGGCCCTTGTCGTAGCGGTCGGCGGCCCGCAGGAAGGACAGGAACGCCGGCAGCGTCGCCTCGCTGTCCACGGCGGTGGCCTGCCGGCCGGACGCGAACCCCGCCGCCAGGTCGAGAAAGGCCCCCAGCGTCTCGCGCCGGCGGGCGGCCAGTGCCTGCGGCGACGCGGACAGCTCGACCTCCAGTCCGGTGGCTGTCAGCACCCGGTGCAGGATGTCCATGAGGGGGTCGCCCAGTGAACGGCGCAGATCCCTGAGCTCCGCGGCGAGGTGGGCGAACCTGATCCGGGCCTCCGCGGAGAACGGCAGCGCGTCCTCCGGTTCGCGCTCTCCCACGAAGGTGTCCAGCGCGTCCGCGAGCGAGGTGACCTCGGCCGGGTCGGTGCCCTCCACCGCCGCGGCCAGGCGCTCCGCCTCGCCCTCACCGGGCCGCTCGCGGCGGACCAGCAGCCGGGCCCGGCGGCCCAGCAGGGCGAGATCACGCGGGCCGATCCGCCAGCGCGGGCCGGTCAGCAGCCGCACCAGCGCGCCGTTGGCCGTCGGGTCGGCCAGCACCTGGCAGACCGCGACCAGGTCGGCGACTTCCGGCAGGTGCAGCAGCCCGGAGAGACCGACGACCTCGACCGGGATCTCCCGTTCCACCAGGGCGCGCTGGATCTCCCCGAAGTCGCCGGCCGTCCGGCACAGCACGGCGATCTCGCCGGGCGGGGTCCCGGTGTGCACCAGGTGGGCGAGGGAGTCCGCCAGCCAGTCCAGTTCCCCGGCATGGGTGGGAAGGAGGGCGCAGCGCACCGTGCCGTCGCCCTCGGCGCCGGGTGCCGGGCGCAGCGGGGCCACCGCGGGGTGGCGCTCGCGCAGCGGGGTCGCCAGGGTGTTGGCCAGCCGCAGCAGCCGGCCGCCGCTGCGGCGGTTCTCGCTGAGGCTGTGGCGGCGGGCGGGGCTGCCGTCGCGGTGCGGGAAGTGGGCGGGGAAGTCGTCGAGGTTGGCGACCGAGGCGCCGCGCCACCCGTAGATGGCCTGGCAGGGGTCGCCGACGGCGGTGACCGCGTGGCCGGTGCCGCCGCCGAAGAGTCCGGACAGGAGGATCCGCTGGGCGACGGAGGTGTCCTGGTACTCGTCCAGGAGGACGACGGCGAACTCCTCGCGCAGCGCCCTGCCCACTTCCGGGACATCCCTGGCCAGCGTGGCCGCCCAGGCGATCTGGTCGCCGAAGTCCAGCAGGTCACGGGCACGCTTGCGGGAGCGGTACTCCTCGACCAGGGCGAGGAGCGCGATCCGGTCACGGGCGGTCAGCGGGATCTGCCGCAGGTCCCTGTTGGTGAGTTTCTCGTTCTCCAGGGCGGCGATCAGTCCGGTGTCCCAGGAACGCAGCCGCTCCGGGGTGACCAGGTGCTCCGAGAGCTCGGACTCCAGCGCCACGAGATCGGTCACCAGGGTGGTGAAGCTGCCGGCGGGAGGTTCCCAGGAGGCGGGCGCCGCGCGCAGCACCTCGGCGGCGAGCTGGAAACGGCCGGCGTCGGCGAGCAGCCGGGAGGAGGGTTCGATGCCCAGCCTCAGTCCGTGCTCGGTGAGCAGCCGCCCGGCGAAGGCGTGGTAGGTGGAGATCTGCGGCTCACCGGGCACCGCGCCGTCGGGCGCCGCCCCGTCCGCGGGGGGCCCGGTGACCCCGGCGCGGGCGAGGGCGGACCGGACCCGTTCGGCGAGTTCCCCGGCGGCCTTGTTGGTGAAGGTCAGGCCGAGGACCTGCTCGGGGGCGACCTGGCCGGTGCCGACCAGCCACACCACCCGGGCGGCCATCACCGTGGTCTTGCCGGAGCCGGCACCGGCCACGATGACCTGCGGGGCGGGCGGCGCGGTGATGCAGGCCGTCTGCTCCGGGGTGAAGGGGATCCCGAGAAGCTCCTTGAGTTCCTCGGGACGGCTCAGTGGTGCGGGCACGGCACGAGGCTAGTACGCCCGGTGCCCCGGGACGGCGTCACGCCCCGGTGGCCCCGGCGGCGGTCACTGGGCGAGGTCCTGGAAGTCGACGACGTCCTCCTCGTCGGGGGCCTGGGCCTCCACCGGCTCGTCGAAGTCGCTGAAGGTGGCGGTGCCGGCGTCCGGGCCGCCCTCGGTGACCATCCGCAGGATGTAGGGCTCGCCGGTCGCCGCGACGTAGGCGGTGCGGGTCTCCTCGCCCTCCTCGCTGATCAGCGCCACGGTGTCGGTGCCGTTCACCGGCTCGCCGTCGGCGCGTTCGGCGCCCTCGCCCAACGACTCCGCGTCGAGTTCCGCCAGCAGCGCCTCCAGGTCACAGGACTCGCTGAAGCCGCCCGTCCCGCCGGGCATCCGGATCCACCGGCCGTCGACCAGCTCGGCCATGTCCTGCTCGTCCTCGCCCGCCTGGCTCTCCCAGAAGGCGTCGTTGGCCCTCATGTAGGACTCGCCGTCGACGGCGATCAGCTCGGTCTCACCCTCGCCGAGCGCCATGGTGCCGGTGCACAGGCCGTCCCTGGACATCGACAGCCGCATCTCCAGGGTGCCCTCCTCGCTCTCGTTCGTGGCGTGCAGCGTCAGCGAGGTCAGGCCCTGCATCGCCTCGATGGACTGCTCGGCGATCTCCTGGGCGCTCATGCCCTCGAACGCGCCGTCACTGCCGCTGCCGCCGCAGCCTGCCACGGTTATCGCCAGGACACCGGCCACTGCCGCGGCGAGGACGGGCTTCTTCGCTGTCACGCTGGACTCCTCGTGTGTGGGGGTGCCATCCTCGCGCATCACTCCACCACCTGGCGACCCTCCGGTCGCGCGCTGCACGCGCCGCGGAACGCGCAGTGGGTGCAGTGCCGGCCGGGGCCGGGCGTGAAGCGCTCGTCGAGAACCCGCCCGGCGGCGGTGGCCAGCAGCTCCCCCACCCAGTCGCCGTCCGCGGCATCGCCCGGCTCGGCGGGATCCGTCCTGGTGTCCTGGTTCCCGGGCGCGGCGGGCCCGGGAACCGCGAGGGGGGAGTCCAGCGGCTCCTGGCGCTGCACGGCGGGGAGTGCGTCGCCCCCCTCCCGCACAGGCGCGCCCTGGCGCAGGTGAACCAGCTCCGCGCCGCCGACGGCCGCGTCCCCCTCCCCGTGGCGGACGGCGAGCTGATAGACGGCGAGCTGCGGGTGACGGGCCACCGCGTCCTTGGCCGGCTTGGTCCGCCCGGTCTTGAAGTCCACGACGTAGTGCCGCCCGGCGGCGTCGCGCTCGACCCGGTCCATCACCCCCCGCACCCTCACCCGGTGCCCGCCGGCGTGCAGGGTGACGTCGAACTCCTTCTCACTGGCCACCGGCTCCCGCCCCGTCTCCCCCTGGAGGACGTGCCAGCGCAGGAAGCGCTCCAGGGCGGCGCGGGCCTCGTCGCGTTCCTGCCGGGACTGCCAGGGGGCCTCGAAGGCCAGCGCGTCCCAGACGGTCTCCAGCCGCTCCATCAGGACCGACAGATCGGCCGGGGTGGTTCCGGAGGCGACCTCGTCGGCCAGCACGTGCAGCACGTTGCCGAAGCCCTGGGCAGCGGTGGCGGGAGCATCGGCGTGCACCTCGCGGCCCAGAAACCACTGCAGCGAGCAGGTGTTCGCGAGCTGGTCCAGCGCGCTGCCCGACAGGGCGACCGGTTGGCGGGGGTCGCGCAGCGGGACGCTGCTGCTGGTGGTCTCCCGCAGTCCCCACCAGCGCTGCGGGTGGGCGGCCGGGACCAGCGCGTGCCCCTCGTCGTCGCGCAGCGCGGCCAGTGTGGCCAGGCGGCGGGCCGCCGCCCGGCGGAACGCGGGCGACGCCGCCGGGTCCACCGTGGTCGCGCGCAGCTCGGCGACCAGCGCGGAGACGGCCAGCGGCCGGCGCGGCCTGCCGCTCACCTCCTGCGGCTCGACGCCCAGCTCGCGCAGGAACCGGGACGGCTGGTCGCCGTCCCCCTCCGCGCCGCGGACCGCGGTCACCACCAGCCGCTCGCTCGCCCGGGTGGCGGCGACGTAGAACAGCCGCCGTTCCTCGGCCAGCAGCGCGCCCGGGCTCAGCGGCTCGGCGAGACCGTCCCGGCCGATCCGGTCGGCCTCCAGCAGCGAGCCCCGGCGCCGCAGGTCCGGCCACAGCCCTTCCTGCACACCGGCGATCACCACCAGGGGCCACTGGAGTCCCTTGGCGCGGTGCGCGGTGAGCAGCCGTACCGCGTCGGGGCGCACCGGCCGCGCGGCCAGGGTGTCCGCGGCGATGTCGTGGGCGTCCAGCTCGGCGAGGAAGTTGCGGGCGCCGCGCCCGCCGGTCCGTTCCTCGGCGCGCGCGGCTGCGGAGAACAACGCGCAGATCGCGTCGAGGTCACGGTCGGCGTTGCGCCCCGCCGTCCCGCCGCGCCGGGCGGCGGCCTGCAGGCGCTCGGGCCAGGGAGTGCCGTCCCACAGCAGCCACAGCGCCTCCTCGGCGCTGCCGCCGCCGTCCAGGAGCTCACGGGCCTTGCGCAGCAGCAGACCCAGACGCTCGGCACCGGCGGTGTACGCCGGGTCGTGGGCGACCAGCCGCTCGGGCTCGCACAGCGCCCGCGTGAGCAGCTCGTCGGACGGCAGCGGCACCGCCGCCCCGGCGGCACGCTCCTCGTTGCGCAGCGCGCGGCCCAGCCGGCGCAGATCGGTGGCGTCCATCCCGCCCAGCGGGGAGGTGAGCAGGTGCACGGCGGTCTCCGCGTCCAGCTCCGCCTCGCTCCCGGCCACCGCCCGCAGTGCGGCCAGCAGCGGGGCCACGGCGGGCTCCTGGCGCAGCGGCAGGTCGTCCCCGTCGACCTCCAGGGGGACACCCGCCGCGGTCAGCACCCGCCGGACCCCGGGGATGGAGCGGCTGCCGGCCCTGACCAGGACCGCCATGTCGCCCCACGGCAGGCCGTCCTCCAGATGGGCGCGGCGCAGCAGGTCGGCGATGTTGTCCAGCTCGGCGCCGGGGGTCGGGTAGGTGTACACCTCGACGCGTCCCCCCTCGCGCACCGGCCGCAGCTCGCGGTGTGCGCGGACCGCGTCGGCGGGCAGCCGGGACAGCGGCATCCGCGCGGCGACCAGGCGGGTCGCGGCCAGCAGCCCGGCGCCGCCGCGGCGGCCGGTGCCCAGCACGGCGACCGGCGCGGGGGTGCCCCGGCGGGTGCGGAAGCTGTCGGGGAAGTCGAGGATGCCGTTCACGTCGGCCCCCCGGAAGGTGTAGATCGCCTGGTCGGGGTCGCCGAAGACGACCAGGTCGCGCCCGTCGCCGGCCAGCGCGCGCAACAGCCGCACCTGTGCCGGGTCGGTGTCCTGGTACTCGTCGACGAACACGGCGTCGTAGCGGGAGCGGACGGAGGCGGTGTGCTCGGGGCGCTCGGCCAGCCGCACCGCGGTGTGCACCAGCTCGGCGTAGTCCAGCACGCCCTGGGCCTCGGTGACGTCCAGGTACTCGGCCAGGAACGCCGCGGCCGCCTCCCAGTCCGGGCGGCCGGTGCGCCGGGCGAAGTCACCGAGCGTGCGCGGGCCCAGTCCCAGCTCCCGGCTGCGGGCGAGGACGGCGCGCAGCTCGTCCGCGAAACCGCGGGTGGTCAGGCAGGCGCGCAGCTCCTCGGGCCAGCCCGGGCCGCGGCCCTCCCGCTCCATCTCCCGGTGGCCGTGCAGCATGTCGCGCAGGTAGAGGTCCTGCTCCGGCCCGGACATCAGGCGCAGCGGCTCGGCGAAGAGCTCGCGGTCCTGGTGGGCGCGTACGAAGCCGTAGGCGAAGGAGTGGAAGGTGGTGGCCTGCGGCGCGTGCCCGTCGATCCGGGCCGCCAGGCGCTCCCGCAGTCCGGCGGCCGCCTTGCGGCTGAAGGTGAGAACCAGCAGGCGTTCGGGGTCCGTGCCCCGCGCCACCCGCGCGGCGACCGCCTCCACCAGGGTGGCGGTCTTTCCGGTGCCCGGCCCGGCCAGGACGAGCAGCGGTCCGCCGGGATGCTCAACCACGGCGCGCTGGTCCGCGTCCTGTACGGGTGGACCCGCGGGCATGACCGGGGGACGTACCAGCCGGTACGCTCCCGGAGCCGCGGGGCGCCGGTCAGTGGAGGGGACAGAGAGGCTCACGTGCATCGCAGGTTCTCGCGGGGGCTCCCCTCAGGGGAGGAATCGGGCGGAGCAATGGGGACGACGGTACGCCAGGGGGCGCGCGGCGCGCAGGTCGTCCCGCGGGTACTCCGTACGGACGGCGGGTTTCCCCGCGTCCGCCGGGATGACGGAAGCTGGTGCCTGTGATCCACGCAAAGCCGACCCGTTCAGGAGGTACCGGTCCATCGGGCACGCCGCATGTCCAGTCGCGGTATGCCCTGGCCGGCGCCGCGCAGCGGGGTGTTCTCCGCCCGGTAGTGCTCCAGTGCCCGCCGCTCGTGCCCCGGCAGCAGCCGGCCGTCGGCGCGCACCACGCGCCACCACGGGGCCGCCGCGCCGTACAGGGCCATCACCCGGCCCACCTGGCGGGGCCCGCCCTCGCCCAGTACGGACGCGACGTCCCCGTAGGTCAGGACCCGTCCCGGCGGGACGGACTCGGCGACGGTGAGCACGCGGTCGGCGTACTCCGGCAGTGCGGGAAGGGATGTGCCCATGGCGGCCATGGTGCCGCACCGCACGGACATTCCCGGCGCGCTGTCGGCCCGGGCCGGTATGGTCGCAGTGACGACAACCACCGCGCGCGGGCCGGGACCGGAGCCCGCGCAACGGTTTTCCGCGGCCCCGGCCGCGCCTTCCGGCGGCCGGACCGGCCGCCGGTTCCCTGGCGAGGAAGTGTCCGGTGATACGGGGCGAGGAAGAGTCCGCTCGGCGGCACGGCGAACGGCACGACGGCGACGGATTCCTGCCGCCGGCCGGCGGCCCGCGCCACCCTTCCGTTGCGGGCGAAGAGAGCACCGCGCGCGCTGCGGGGCACCATCGTGCGCACGGCGGGGCCCATGCCGCCGCGCCCGGGCTCGCGGGCGCCCCGGCCGCCGGTCCGCTGGAGGTCGACGAACCGCTGCTGGCCGCCCGCGTGCACCGGCCCTCCGACCTGCTGCGGGTCCTCCTGGGCCTGCTGGGCATCGGTGTGGTGCTGGCCCTGGCGGCTTTCGCCCACGGCACCACCGAGGGCCTGGAACGCGACATCGGTGAGGCGACCGGGCAGGCCCCGCCCCTCCTGATCAATCTGGCCGGACTCTTCTCCAGCGTCGCGGTGCTCGGCGTACCGGTGGCGTTCGCCGTGGAGCGGCTGGTGAAGCGGGACGGGCTGCGCATCGCCGACGGCGTGCTGGCCGCGGTGCTGGCGCACGGGGTGTCCCTGTCGTTCAGTCTGTGGGTCGTGCGGCTGGCCCCGCCCAGTGTGCAGGAGGCGCTGACCACCCAGGCCCCGGCCGGCGGCCTGACGGAGCCGGTGCACGGTTATCTGGCACCGGTCATCGCCTACATGACCGCGGTGGGAATGTCCCACCGGCCGCACTGGCGCGTCCTGATGTGGGGCGTGCTGCTGCTGGACATCTTCGCGGTGCTGGTCGTCGGCTACTCCACACCGTTCTCCATCATCGTGACCGTGCTCATCGGCTGGACCGTCGCCTACGCCACGATGTACTCGGTCGGCTCGCCGAACGTCCGGCCCACCGGCCATCAGCTGCTCACCGGCCTGCGGCACGTCGGCTTCCGGCCGGTCAGTGCCCAGCGCGCGGAGGAGCCCGCCGCCGAGGGCGAACACACCGACCGGGACGACACCGGCAACCGCTATCTGGTGACGCTGCGGGGCGGGCCGCCGCTGGATGTCACCGTGGTCGACCGGGAGCAGCAGGCCCAGGGATTCTTCTACCGGACCTGGCGGCGGTTCGTCCTGCGCGGCATCACCCGGCAGCGCAGCATGCCCTCGCTGCGTCAGGCACTGGAGCAGGAGGCGCTGCTGGCCTACGCGGCCATCGCCGCCGGGGCCAACGCTCCCAAGCTGATCGCCACCTCCGAGCTGGGGCCGGACGCGGTGATGCTCGTCTACGAGCACATCGGCGGACGGGATCTGGACTCCGTCCCGGACGAGGAGATCACCGACGAGCTGATGCGCGCGGCCTGGCGCCAGGTGGCGGCGCTGCAGTCCCGCAGGATCGCGCACCGGCGGCTGGTCGGCCGCTCCCTGCTGATCGACCCGTCGGGCACGGTGTTCCTCACCGACCTGCGCAACGGGGAGATCGCCGCCGGCGATCTGCTGCTGCGCATGGACAACGCGCAGCTCCTCGCCACATTCGGCCTGCGGGTCGGGGCCGAGCGGGCGGTGGCGGCCGCGGTGGCGGTGCTCGGCCCGGACGCGGTCGCCGACAGTCTGCCGCTGCTCCAGCCGATCGCGCTCAGCCGCAGCACCCGCACCACACTGCGCAGGCTGGGCAAGGAACGTTCGCAGCGGGAACGGCAGGCGGTGCTGGACGCCACCCGCGCCTACCGGGAGGCCGGGGGCAGCCTGCCCCCCGGCGCGGACCGCAAGGCCGTCCGGGCGGCCAAGCACGCGGAGAAGCAGGTCATGGAGGAGGCCCTGGAGAACGCCAGGGAGCCGGACCTGCTCTCCGAGATCCGGCAGCAGGTGCTGCTGATCCGCCCGCAGGCCCCCATAGAGCCCGCCCGGCTGGAACGGATCCGGCCGCGCACCCTGGTCAGCATCATCGCCGGGGTCTTCGCCGTCTACTTCCTGATGTCCCAGCTGGTGCACATCGACTTCCACGACGTGGTGGACCGGGCCGACTGGGGCTGGGCCCTGGCGGCCGGGGCGTTCGCCACGCTGACCTATTTCGCGGCGGCGGTCAGCCTGCTGGGCTTCGTCCCGGAGAAGGTGTCCTATCTGCGGACCGTACTGGCCCAGGTGGCCGGATCCTTCGTGAAGCTGGTGGCACCGGCCGCGATCGGCGGTGTCGCGCTCAACGCCCGCTACCTGCAGCGCTCCGGGGTGCGCCCGGGCCACGCGGTGGCCAGCGTCGGCGCCAACCAGCTGTTCGGGCTGGGCGCGCACGTCAGCCTGCTGCTGACCTTCGCCTACCTCACCGGCACCCAGCACACCCCGACGCTGTCGCCGTCCCGGACGGTCATCGCGGGGCTGCTGACGGTCGCCGTTCTGGTGCTGATCATCACGGCCGTCCCGGCGCTGCGGAAGTTCATCTCCGAGCGGGTCCGCAGCCTCTTCGCCGGAGTGGTGCCGCGGATGCTCGACGTGGTCCAGCGCCCGCAGAAGCTGCTCGCCGGCATCGGCGGCATGCTGCTGATGACACTGGCGTTCGTGATGTGCCTGGACGCCAGTGTCCGGGCGTTCGGGGGGGAGCTGAGCTACGCGACCATCGCCGTGGTGTTCCTGGCGGGCAACGCGCTGGGCTCGGCGGCACCGACCCCGGGCGGTCTCGGCGCGGTGGAGGGCGCGCTCATCGCCGGCCTGGTGGCGTTCGGCCTGCCCTTCGACACCGCGGCCCCGGCCGTTCTGCTGTTCCGGCTGGTGACCTTCTGGCTGCCGGTGCTGCCCGGCTGGCTCGCCTTCACCCAGCTCACCCGCAAGGAAGCCATCTGACGGCGGCCGCCGCGATCCCCCCTCGGGCCGCATCTGCGAGCAGACCGGCGGCCACCGCCTTGCATCTGCCAGCCATGAGGCCATAGTGTGCCGCACATGCGGCCCTACTCCATCGGCCGGGCTGCCCGGCTGCTCGGTGTCAGTCCTGACACGCTCCGCCGCTGGGCGGACGCCGGCCGGCTGCCGACCAGGCGCGACGAGACGGGCAGGCGCCTGATCGACGGTCCCGACCTGGCCGCCTTCGCCGTCGCGCTCGCTTCGGAGGAGGGCGCCGACACGGCCGATCCGTCCCCGTACACCAGTGCGCGCAACTCCTTCCCCGGCATCGTCACCGCCGTCACGGTCGGCGACGTGGTGGCACAGGTCGAGATCCAGGCGGGTCCCCACCGGCTGGTGTCGCTGCTGACCCGGGAGTCCGTCGAGGAACTCGGGCTCGCCGTGGGAACGGAGGCCGTGGCCCGGGTGAAGGCCACCAACGTCCACATCGACCGGGCCGCCCCGGCATGAGGGCGCGGTCGCGCGCCGCGGTGCTCGCCGCCGCACTGCTGGTGGCGCCGGTGGCGGCGTGCGGGGACGCCCAGCAGCGCGACCCCGCCATCACGCTGACCGTGCTGGCCGCTTCCTCGCTGGCCGACGTGCTCGACGAGGCCCGGGCCGGGTACGAGGAGGAGCAGCCGGACATCCGGCTGCGCCTTTCCTTCGCGGGCTCCCAGGAACTGGTGGCCCAGATCCGTCAGGGACTGCCCGCCGACATCCTGATCACGGCCGACAGCGACACCATGGACGCGCTCCGCGGGCGCACGGGAAAGGTCCGGTTCATCGCCGGGAACGAGATGACGATCGTCACCGCTCCCGGCAACCCGGACGGCATCCACGACACGGCCGGCCTGGCCCGCCCCGGCCTGAAGGTGGTGCTCGCCGCCCCCGAGGTGCCGGCCGGTGCGTACGGCCGCGAGGTGCTGGAACGGGCGGGCGTCACGGTGTCGCCGGTCTCCGAGGAGCCGGGCGTGCGCGCGGTGCTGGGCAAGGTGGTTCTCGGGGAGGCGGACGCCGGGCTGGTCTACGTCACCGACGCGGTAGCGGCCGGGGAATCGGTCGGCCGGGTTCCGGTGCCGTCCGAGGAGAACGTGACCGTGCGCTATCCGGCGGCGGCCCTCACCGACTCGACGCACCCCGCCCAGGCCGAGGACTTCCTGCTGTGGCTGGAGTCCGGAACCGCACAGCGACTGCTGCACGACGCCGGCTTCCAGCAGCCGTGACGCCCCCGGGCTCCACCACGCGCACGCCCTCCCGTGCCATCGCGCGCCCACGGCAGCCCGCCGTCCTCACCGCCCCCGCGGTGCTCGCCGTCGCCCTGCTGGCCATCCCCCTGCTCGGCGTGCTGGCCGGCGCCCCGTGGAGCGAACTGCCCGCCCGGCTCGGCAGCGCCCGGGTCCGTGAGGCCCTCGGCCTGTCCCTGCTGGTCTCGGGATGGGCCCTGCTGCTGTCGGTGCTCCTGGGCGTACCGCTGGCCTGGGTGCTGGCCCGCGCGCACTTCCCCGGCAAGCCGCTGATCCGCTCCCTCGTCCTGCTGCCCCTGGTGCTGCCTCCGACCGTCGCCGGGGTCGCCCTGCTCCAGGGATTCGGCCGGTCCGGACTGCTCGGCGGGCCCCTGGAGGCCATCGGCGTCAGCCTGCCCTTCACCACCGCGGGCGCCGTGCTGGCGGCGGCCTTCGTCTCCATGCCGTTCCTGGTCATCACCCTCGAAGGGGCGCTGGCGGGCCTGGACAGCAGCCTGGAGGAGGCCGCGGCCTCCATGGGGGCCGGGCCGCTGCAGATCCTGCGACTGGTCACGCTTCCGCTCGTGCTCCCGTCCCTGACCGCGGGTGCCGCCCTGACCTGGGCGCGGGCCCTCGGTGAGTTCGGCGCCACCCTGACCTTCGCGGGCAACCTCCCCGGCGTCACCCAGACCCTGCCGCTCCAGGTCTACCTCCTGCTCCAGGAGGACCCGGCCGGGGCGACCGCCGTCTCCCTGCTGCTGGTGGTGATCGCCGCCGCCGTGCTGCTCTCGCTGCGGGGACGCTGGACGGGCGTCGGCCGCGGCTGACCGTCCGGAGCGGGAGGCCGGGTCACTCCGACGCCCCGCCCGGCGGGCCCCGGCCCGCCTGCCCGGCCACGATGGGCAGTCACGGACCAGGAACGAGGACCACCGCCATGCCCCGACCCGCGCCCCGCACCACTGCCCTGGCGATCACCGCTGTGCTGGCCCTCGCCTCCTGCTCCGGAACGGACCGGGCCGCCTCCCCCGGCACCGCGGCGGATCTCATATCCGTGGCCACTGACACCGACGGCCTGCCCGAATCCCTGACGGGGCAACAGCCCGACTGGGAGACGTGCGAGATCTCCGGTGCGCGGGAGGGCGACGTCGTCCCCCAGCAGCTCCCGGACGGCACCGACTGGGAGTGCGCGACGATCGACGTCCCGCGCGACTACGCCGAGCCCGAGGGCCCGGCCATACCCATCGCCGTGATCAGGGCACGGACCCCGGCCCCGGCGGAGGAACGCCTGGGCTCGCTGCTGTTCAACTTCGGCGGGCCGGGCGGTTCCGGCGTCACCACCCTCCCCGCCTTCGGCGACGACTACGCCGCCCTCCACGAGCGCTACGACCTGGTCAGCTTCGACCCCCGCGGGGTGGGCGACAGCGAGGGCCTGGTGTGCCTGGACGACGAGGAACTGGATGACTGGTTCGCCGCCGACCGCGCACCGCGCACCCCCCGGGAGGAGGCCGAGTACCTGCAGCGCGTCCAGGACTTCGCCGCCGCCTGCCAGGAGCGCGCCGGAGAGCTGCTGCCGCACCTCACCACCACCGACACCGCCCGCGACCTCGACCTGATCCGGCACGTCCTGGGGGACGAGCTGCTGCACTACTTCGGTATCTCCTACGGCACCCAGCTCGGCGGCGTCTACGCGCACCTCTTCCCGGAGCGGGTCGGGCGCACCGTCTTCGACGCGGTCGTGGACCCCACCCTCACCGACGAGCAGGGCGCGCTCGGCCAGGCCACCGGTTTCCAGCGCGCGCTGGGCAACTTCCTGGAGTCCTGCACGGCGGAGACCGACTGCCCGCTGGGCTCCTCTCCCCAGGAGGCCGAGCGGGTCCTCGGGGACTTCCTGGAACGACTGCGCGAGGACCCGGTACCCACCCGCGACCCGGACGGGCGTCCGCTCAGCCGCTCCCTCGCCTGGACCGGCATCGCCCAGGCGCTCTACTCCCAGGACTTCTGGACCTTCCTCACCCAGGGCCTGGACGACGCCCTGGACGCGGAGGGCCCCGACGGCACCGTCCTGCTCGTCCTCGCCGACGCGCTCAACGGCCGCACCGGGGACGGCTCCTACTCCACTCTCCACGCATCCCTGCGGGCGGTGCGCTGCGCGGATTCCGACCGGCGCTACGACATCGAGGACGTCCGCGGGCTGCTGCCGCGGTTCGAGGAGGCGTCACCCGTCTTCGGGGAAACCATGGCCTGGTCGCTGCTGAGCTGCACCGGCTGGCCCGTGGACGGCGAGAGCGCACACCCCGAGGTCGGGGCGGGGGGCGCCGCCACCGACATCCTGCTGATCGGCACGACCGGCGACCCGGCCACCCCGTACGAGGGAGTGAGGCGCATGCGGCAGGCACTCGGCGAGGGGGTGTCGGTCGAGCTCACCTACGACGGCGAGGGGCACGGCGCCTACCACAGCGGCAACTCCTGTGTCCGGCAGCGAACCGACGCCTACCTGCTGGAGGGCGAGATCCCCGCCGACGGAACCACCTGCACCTGAGCACGTGAGCCCACTCGCCCACCCTCTCCGCCTCTGCCCGGCGGGTGTTCAGTGGGCGATCGGCGTCACCCCCATCATGTCCCGGGTGGGGGCGGGGTCCTGTGCCCGTGTGTAGTGCGCTTCCAGCTCGCCCATGATCTGTTCGAAGCGTGCGACGTGCTCGGCCTCGACGTTCTCGTACCCGCGCTCGGCGATCAGCGTCGCGATGCCGAGGGCCTCGATGAGATCCTGCTGGATCCCCACCAGTGTCTGCAGGCGCAGGACTGCCGTCTCGTACTTGGCGGCCACCTCGGACATCGCCGTGAACCAGCCGCCGAACTGCGCCCGCCCGAGCGCCATCTCCCCCAGCTTCCCGGGGGAGATCCCCATGTCGCGCAGCGAGGTGAGCGACCCGTCGAGCCACGCCGCGAAATCGGTCAGTGCCTCGTCGCCCACCAGCAGCACGTCGCCGGGCGAGGATCGCGGGTCCTGCGCCGTCGCCATTCCGCCCCCTTTGTCCGTCCTTCGTCTCCGGCCGGCAGCAACCGGCGCTCCGCCGGTGTCCACGGTCTCGCGGCCCGGCCCCCCTGCCATCCGTCACGGTACTCAAGTCACAGCTCTGAGTATCCCTCCCGTCACCGACAAGGTCACTGTCGGGGTGGGGCCAAGTAGTCTCCGTGACGGTACGCAGGGACGAAGAGCCGGGAAGACAGGGGGGCTGATGCGGAGCAGCGATGTCCGCGGGGCCGGGCGCGCGTGCGCGGCGGCCGGCATGGTGATGCTCCTGGCCGCCGGGTGCGGCCTCGGGGCCGGACGGGACGGGAGCGCCGACGGGTCCGCGGGAAGCACCCCGCTGATACAGCAGCCTCCCGGGCCGGTGCCGGAGACCGGGGAGCAGCCGCCGCTGCCGCCGGAGCTGACCGGGCAGACCCTGGACTGGAGACGCTGCGGGGAACCCGGCGTGCTGCAGGGCGGCGGTCCCGCTCCCGGCGACCGGTGGCAGTGCGCGAGTCTGACCGTGCCCGTCGACTACGCCGATCCCGGGGGCGAGACGCTGGAGATCGCCGTCATCCGCACCCGGAGCACCGGTGGCGACCGGGACAGGATCGGGTCGCTGGTGTTCAACTTCGGGGGCCCGGGCGGGTCCGGCGTCGCGCGGCTGCCCCGCCTCGCCGACCGGTACCGCACCCTCCAGGCCGGTTTCGACCTGGTCAGCTTCGACCCGCGCGGCGTCGGGGAGAGCGCCGGCGTGCAGTGCCTGGAGCCACCGGAGATCGAAGCGGCGGGCCAGAGCGTCGACAGCACTCCGGACACGCCGGAGGAGATACGGGCGCTGCTGACCGCCAAGCGCACCTATGCGGAAGGCTGTTCGGCGAACGCGGGGCCGCTGCTGCCGCATCTGACGACGGCCGGCACCGCGCGGGACATGGACCTCCTGCGCCAGGCACTCGGCGACGGGCAGCTCAACTACTTCGGCAGTTCCTACGGGACGAAGCTGGGCGGGGTGTACGCGCACCTCTTCCCGGAACGGGTGGGCCGCATGGTCTTCGACGCCGTGGTCGACCCCACCCGGGATGTCGTCGACCGCGCCCTGGGCCAGGCGGAGGGCTTCCAGCTGGCGCTGGACAACTACCTGACCCACTGTGCCGGGCAGCCGGAGTGCCCGGTGGGCCGGAGCGTGACGGAGGGCCGGCGGGCCGTCGGCGACCTGCTGACGGAGCTGGACGGCCGCCCGCTGCCCGGGGACGGGGAGCGGCTGCTCACCCAGAGCCTCGCCGTCACCGGGGTGGTGTCCGCGCTGTATTCGGAGCGGTCCTGGGCCCACCTGACGCAGGCGCTGGAGAGCGCCCTGAGCGGCGACGGCGGGCCCCTGCTCGCCATGGCGGACGGCTACAACGGACGCTCGCCGGACGGCCGGTACAACAATCTGCACGCCGCCAACACCGCCATCAACTGCGCGGACTTCGCCTCACGGCCGGACGTGGCCACCGTGCGCGAGCACCGGGCCGCCTTCGAGGAGGTCTCACCGGTCTTCGGGGAGTTCCTGGTCTGGGGGCTGCTGGGCTGCAGCCACTGGCCGGTCACCGGTGAGCGTGACCAGCCCCGGGTGCACGCGGCGGGAGCGCGTCCCATCCTGCTGATCGGCACCACCGGCGACCCGGCCACTCCCTACGCCGGTGCCGAGCGGATGCGGGAGGAGCTGGGCGAGGGGGTGGGGGTGCTGCTCACCCTGGAGGGAGAGGGACACGGCGCCTACCAGGGGGGCGCGGACTGCGTGGGCCGCGCGGTGGACGGCCATCTGCTCTCCGGCGCGGTGCCACCGGACGGCCTGGTGTGCCGCTGAGCCCTCGGGGGACACAACGGCGCCCCCGGGCCGGAGGGTTCTCCGGAGCGGGGGCGCCCGCACGAGCGGAGGGCCGGTCAGTAGACGGGCTTGTCGGGCTCGATCTGGTTGACCCAGCCGATCACTCCGCCGCCGACATGCACGGCGTCGGCGAAGCCGGCGTTCTTGAGCACCGCGAGGACTTCCGCGGAGCGGACACCCGTCTTGCAGTGCAAGACGATCCGCTTGTCCTGCGGGAGGTCCCCCAGCGCACTGCCCATGAGGAACTCGTTCTTGGGGATCAGCCGGGCACCGGGGATGGAGACGATCTCGTACTCGTTCGGCTCCCGGACGTCGATGATCTCGATCTTCTCGTCGCCGTCGATCCACTCCTTGAGCTGCTTGGGAGTGATCGTCGACTCCAGGGCGGCGGCCTGCGCCTCCTCGGAGACGACACCGCAGAACGCCTCGTAGTCGATCAGTTCGGTGACGGTCGGGTTCTCCCCGCAGACCGCGCAGTCGGGGTCCTTGCGGACCTTGACCTGACGGTAGGTCATCTCCAGGGCGTCGTAGATCATCAGCCTGCCGACCAGCGGGTCACCGGCGCCGGTCAGGAGCTTGATGGCCTCGGTGACCTGGATCGACCCGACGGAGGCGCACAGCACACCCAGGACGCCGCCCTCGGCGCAGGAGGGCACCATGCCGGGCGGCGGGGGCTCGGGGTACAGGCAGCGGTAGCAGGGCCCGTGCTCGGACCAGAACACCGACGCCTGGCCGTCGAAGCGGTAGATCGAACCCCAGACGTAGGGCTTGTCCAGCAGGACGCAGGCGTCGTTGACCAGGTAGCGGGTGGCGAAGTTGTCCGTGCCGTCCACGATCAGGTCGTACTGGGCGAAGATCTCCATCACGTTCGACGAGTCCAGGCGCTCGTCGTGGATGTTGACCCGCACGTACGGGTTGATGCCCTGCACCGTCTCCTTGGCGGAGACAGCCTTGGGACGGCCGATGTCCGCCTGGCTGTGGATGATCTGCCGCTGCAGGTTCGACTCGTCCACCTCGTCGAACTCCACGATGCCGAGCGTGCCCACGCCCGCTGCGGCGAGGTACATCAGCGCGGGCGAACCCAGCCCGCCGGCACCGACACACAGGACCTTCGCGTTCTTCAGCCGCTTCTGCCCGTCCATCCCCACATCCGGGATGATCAGGTGGCGGGAGTACCTGCGGACCTCGTCGACGGTGAGCTCGGCAGCCGGCTCGACCAGGGGTGGCAGCGACACGGGGACTCCGATGGTCTAGGGACAGTCGTACTCCCCGTAACACTGCCACGGCCGATCTCATTCCGAGACACCCGTCCCGGCGTGCGAGACGGCGGCGTCCCACAGGACGGAACCTGTCACATCCGGCAGGCGGCCTCCATCCAGATGTCCGCCAGGGACTCCTCCAGGCTGATCCTGGCCCGCCAGCCGAGCCGGTCGCGGGCGGTGCGCACGTCCGCCTGCTGCCACGCACCGCACCCGTCCGGGTAGGGAGGGCAGGGCACCTGTCCGGCCGGGGTGGGGAGGTGCCCGGCCGGCTCGCCCGGAGCACTGCGCGGCGCGGGCGGCCCCGGCAGCGGACCGTCCAGCTCGTGAAGGGTGCCGGCGTACCCGGAGATCCGGGCCAGGGTCACGGCGGCATCCCGCAGCCGGACGGCCTGGCCGGTGCCGATGTTGATGACGCCCTGAGCGGCCGACAGCGTCGCCGCGTGCACCGCCCTGGCCACATCGCGGACATCCACGAAATCGCGCTGGACGCCCAGTCCGCTCATCTTCAGCTCGCTGTCCCCGTGCTGCAGGGCCCGGCGCAGGGAGTCCGCCAGCCGGCCCAGCGGGGAACCCGCCGGAGTGCCGGGCCCCGTCGGGGAGAACACGCGCAGCACGATGGCGTCCAGCCCCGAGCCGAGCACCAGCTCGGTCGCGGCGAGCTTGCTGACACCGTAGGGGCCGCCGGGCCTTGCGGTGGCGTCCTCGGCGAGGGAGGAGCCGTGCGGGGACGGGCCGTACTCGGCGGCGCAACCCAGCTGCACCAGCCGGGCTCCGCAGCCGCTGCGGCGCAGCGCCTCGCACAGCGTGGCGGCGGACACCGTGTTGTGCCGGACCAGTTCGCCGGCCGTGCCGCGGATCGCCCCGGCACAGTTGACGACGACACCGGGGTGCACCGCGTCCAGGAAACGGGTCAGCGCCCCGGGGCTGCCGGTGGACAGGTCGAAGCGGACATCCGCGTCGTCGCCGCGGCCCAGCGCCGTGATCTGGACGGCCGGGTCGGCGAGCAGCCGGTCGGCGACGAAGCGGCCGAGGTAGCCGCCGGCTCCCAGGAGGAGAACCCTCACCGTGCCACCTCCGGCCGGGGAGGGCCTCCCACCGCACCGGCGGGGACGGGTTCCGGGAAGGGGGCCCCGGACGGCTGTCTGATCATCGTTGGCGCTCCTTGCTGCGACGGTCGGGCGAGGGGGGGGGAGGGCGCCGGAACGGCAGCCGGAGGAACCGCCGGAAGGACCCCTGCCCGCCCGGGCCCCTCTGCGTGAACGAACGGCACGAAAGGCATCCGCGCCCCGATCTCCCGTGAACGGCCTGTGGTTGCTGCGGGCACCGCGGCCGGAACCGGAAGAGCCGGAGCGGCGTCCGCGGGACGACGGTAGGGCCGGAGGACGGGGTCATGACGGACGGTTGTCCGTCGCGCCACCGGAAAGGGTGAAGAACCGTAACTATCGACGCGCTTCGGCGTTAACCGGCGGGACAGGGCTCTCGGTGAGCCCGCCCGCGGCAGGGGCACCGCGGTCAGGAGAGAGGGTCAGCGCTCCGGGTGGGGCCAGGGGTTGGCGCGGCAGGTGCGGCCGTTCGTCGTGAGGAACTTGGTCTGCTGCATCATCACCGGCGCCAGGGCTCCGTCCTCCGGGCACAGCACGTGGCCGTAGCCCAGCCGGTGCCCCACCTCGTGATTGATGAGCATCTGCCGGTAGCCCTCGATGTCGTCCCCGTAGGTCTCCGCCCCCTGGGCCCACCGCCACGCGTTGATCATGACCCGCTCGGTGCTGGCCGAGTCGCAGGAGACGTTCTCCACCGACGTGTCGAGCCCCGACTTGGCACACCACTCGGCCGTGGTGCCCGGACTCGCCAGGGTGACCACGAAGTCGTGGGGCCCGGAGGAGACCCGGGCGAAACTCCGCTCTCCCCTGTTCCCCCACCCGCGTTCGTCGTTGAGAGTCCGGTGCACGGCCTCCGCGAAGATCTCCGGGGCCCACTCCACCCCCCGCTCGACATCGACCCGGTAGCGCAGCACAGTGGCGGCGTCCGGGTCCGCGGCCGGGTCACTGCCACCGACCGGGGCCAGCTCCCCCGTGGCGGTGAGGCCGGGGTCGAGGTCGAACCCGGTGGTCATGAGCTCGTCGTAATCCGGCTCCGCACCGGCACCGGCCGGCTCTCCGCCGGACTCCACGGCCTCCCCGCTCCCGCCTGCCGGACCGACCTCCCCGTCCTTCTCCCCCGTCACCGACGGATCCCCGTCCCCGGCTCCGGATATGTCCGCGGCCGTGCGCTCCCCGGCCACCTGCCCGGTCACCACGACAGCCAGCACCGTCACCACCGCGGCCGCGGCCATCCCCGTGAGGGTCCGGCCCCAGTGGCTCTCCGACGCCTCCTCCCGCCCGCCCGCGGCGGACCGTGGTGACGGTGCGCGGTGGCGCCCGGAGGGCCGTGCCGGAGCCTCCCGGTCAGGGGCCGGCCCGCCCATGGTGTCGTCGGGCCCGGACACCGGCTGATCGGGGAGCACGGGTGCGGCCGGACCGTCGAAGGCCTCGACGTACTCCTGGCGCGGCCCGCCGTACCCGCCCGGTGACGGCGGCACCACCGCGGGGCCGCCCCGCGGCCGGTCGGCGGTGCCGGCCGCGGGGCCGGACTCGTTGCGGCGCTCCATGCGGCTCCCTACCCCGCCGTCTCTCCCGGCGACCGCTCGCCGGAACCGGTGGGTGTCTGGGTGAATGTCTGGGTCGGAGTGGACGTCTCGGCCAGCAACTCCCGGAAGGCCCGTGCCACGACGTCCGGGTATTCCATCATGGCCACGTGCCCCGAGTCCGGAAGGACGAGCAGCCGCGAACCGGCGAAGGACGCCGCGGCCCGGCCCGCCATCCGGGAGGAGACCAGTTTGTCCCGCCCACCGTAGACCAACAGCGTGGGCACCAGCACACGTTCGGCCTGCCGCCACAGCGAGTGCTGGCCGCCCAGGGTGTAGGCGTCCGCGATGCCGCGGGCACTGCGGCTGAGCGCGTCCCAGAAGTAGGGCAGATTCTGGCGCCGTTCGAACTCGGCGACGGCGGCGGAGAACTCCTCCGGAGTGATCCGTGCCGGATCCCCGTAGCACAGCCGCAGCACGTCACGGGCGCGCTGCTCGGGGGCGAGCTGCGCGGTCATCCGGCGCAGCAGCCGGCCCATCCCCGGCATCCCCAGCAACGCAGTGGGCAGCGCGGTGCGCTGCGGCCGCAGCTCGGGCAGCGCGGGCGAGACGAGTGTCAGCGAGCGCACCAGGTCCGGCCGCAGGGCCGCGACGCGGGTCACGGCGGCTCCGCCCATCGAGTTGCCGAAAAGATGCACCGGACCCCGGCCCGCGGCCTCCAGGAACCGGATCACGGCCCGGGTGTGCCCGGGCAGGGAGTAGTCGCCACCGGGCGGAGGGGGCGAGGCACCGAAGCCCGGCAGGTCGAGCGCCTCGCACTCGACGTCGCCGGCCAGGTGCTCCATCAGCGCCGACCAGTTGCGCGAGGAGCCCCCGAGGCCGTGCACGAACAGCGCCGGCGCCAGTTGGTCCCGGTGGGCCGCGCGACGGCGGACGGCCAGCACCAGGCCGGAGAGCGAGACCGTGCGTATCGTCTCGCCCTCTCTCACACCCGGCCAGCCCTCCGCGGCAGCCAGCGCGGCCTGCGTCCGCTGCTCTTCGGTGGTTGGCATGGCGCAATATTACGAGACCGTCACACCACGCCACCACGCCCGGTGCGCCACCGCGCCCGCCGGTTCGCGGCCCGGCGTCGCCGCCGCGTTCGCATGTCGCGTCCTCCCCTCCTAGGCTGGACCTCCCCACTGTCCACTGGAGGTGCGTGCGGATGTCGGTGAACCCGACCGAGCCGGAGAGCATGGACGAGCTGCCCGAGGAGGAGAACGGCTTCCCGGAGGCGCCCGCCGAGGTACCCGCCGAGGACGCCGCCGAACAGCGGGCCGACCTGCTGCCGCACCACGGCACCCCGCCCCCCGGGCAGGAAGTGGAGGAGGCCGACCCGGCCGATGTCCAGGAACAGGCGCTGGCCGTGGAGTACGACGACGACGAGTACGACAGATAGCCGGGCACGGCCGCGGCCGGTCTGTCCGCCTTACGGCGGAGCCACCCGGTTTGTGACTGTCCACACAGTGAAACCCTGCCCTCACGATGCGCCCGGCACGGTTACCCGAACGTACGATGGCGAGCACACCGCGCAGGACAGCAGCGCAACGGTCGACATACTGGGAGGCGGCGTGACAGCCATCGAGCACACCGAGGCCCGCCCCCGCGGCACCCGCCTGCCGCGGCGGGCCAGGCGCAACCAGCTCCTGGGCGCGGCACAGGAGGTGTTCGTCGCCCAGGGCTACCACGCGGCCGCCATGGACGACATCGCCGACCGGGCCGGGGTCAGCAAGCCCGTGCTCTACCAGCACTTCCCCGGCAAGCTGGAGCTCTACCTCGCCCTGCTGGACCAGCACTGCGAGGCGCTGGTGAGCACCGTGCGCGAGGCGCTGGCCTCCACCAGCGACAACAAGCAGCGCATCGCCGCGACGATGGACGCCTACTTCGTGTACGTCGAGCAGGAGGGCGGCGCCTTCCGGCTGGTCTTCGAATCCGACCTGACCAACGAGCCGGCGGTGCGCGAACGGGTCGACAAGGTCTCGCTGGACTGCGCGGAGCTGGTCAGCCCACTGATCGTCGAGGACGCCAACCTCCCCGAGGACCAGGCGATGCTGCTGGCCGTGAGCCTGTGCGGGCTGGCACAGATCACCGCCCGGTACTGGCTGGGCTCGGGCCGGCAGATCCCCCGCGAGACGGCCAAGAACCTGACCGCCTCGCTGGCCTGGCGAGGCATCGCCGGCTTCCCCATGCAGCAGGGCCAGCACGGCTGACCGGCGGGCCGCTCTCCCGGCCGGGCCGGGGAACCCCCACCGCCTTCGTCCCGTTCGTTCCCTTCGCCGTGTTCGCTCTGGGCGTGGGCGGGTGGCCGTCCGCCCGGGTGAGGCGCGGATAACCTGTGCGGGTACGGCGCGGACCGTCGCGCACGTCAGCACCAGCGGAGGGACAAGCCGTGGAGATCAAGATCGGCGTCATGCACACGCCGCGCGAGATCGTTCTGGAGAGCGGACAGTCTGCCGAGGAGGTGGAGAAGGCCGTCGGCGACGCCCTCTCCGGCACCAGCCAGTTGCTCAAGCTCGTCGACGAACGCGGCCGCACCGTGCTGGTCCCCGCCGACCGGGTGGCCTACGTGGAGATCGGTGAGCAGGCCACCCGCAGGGTCGGTTTCGGAGCGCTGTGAGACACCGCGAGACGGCGGCCGGCGGAATTCATCCGGCCGCCGTTTTGTGTTTCCCGCGGCAGGGGTAGGACCGGAACGTCCGCAGTGCCCCGCTCCGGGAGGTGGCCATGTTCTGGGAGGCGATCGGTTCCCTCGTGCTCGGGCTCGGCGTCGCCTTCGCCGCGACCCGCTGGCGTCCCTCACGCTTCCCCGACCAGGCCTTGGCCCTGGTCACCGGCCCCGCGGCAGCGCTGCTGGGCGGGGTGATCGCCCGGGCGGTGCTGGGGCAGGGGCACGCCGCGGCGACGCTCACCGTCGCGCTGGGAGTGAGCGTCGCGCTGGTCTCGCTGCTGTTCCGGGCCCCCGCCCCGGCGCCGCGGGTCACCCGCGGACTCGGCTGAGCCGCACGTCCCGGCAGCGCCGCGAGGCACCGCAGCCGTCCCCGCGCGCCCGCCGGGGATGACGGAGCAGCCCCCGGCCACGGCTTACTCTGGGGAGCGCTCCGCACCCGTCCGTCCCCCGCAGGAGGAACTGTGCCCGCTGCCGATACCCGGCGCGCCGCCGGTCCCACGGCAGTGGCTCCGGTGCCCCTGTCCCAGGTGCGCGCCGATCTGCTGCTGCTCGCGGTGGCCGTGCTGGGTATCTCCCTGTCCGGGCCGCTCATCGCCGCCACCGCGGCGCCCGCCCTGGCCATCGCCTTCTGGCGCAACGCGATGGCGGTCACCGGCCTGGCGCCGGTCGTCGCGCTGCGCGGCAGGCTACGCCGGGAACTGGCCCGCCTGGACCGCCGGACGTGGCTGCTGTCGCTGGCCGCCGGTGCGGCGCTCGCCGCGCATTTCGCCCTCTGGCTGCCCAGCCTGCACCTGACCTCCGTCGCCTCCTCGGTGGCTCTGGTCACCACCACCCCCATCTGGACGACCGTGCTGCTGCGGCTGCGCGGCCACCGGCCGCCTGCCCAGGTGTGGCTGGGCACCGCGGTCGCGTTCGCCGGGGTGATCATGCTCACCGGGGTGGATCTGACGGTCTCCGCCAGGGCGCTGGCCGGTGACGCCCTGGCCCTGGCGGGCGGCATGACGGCGGCCGTCTACGTGCTGATCGGCGCCGAGGTGCGCCGGACCACGAGCACCACCGGCTACACCTTCATCTGTTACAGCACCACCTCCGTGCTGCTCCTGGCCGCCTGCCTGGCCACCGGGACGTCTCTCGGCGGCGACTACACCGCCGAGACCTGGCTGAAACTGCTCGTCCTGGCGCTCGCCTCCCAGTTGCTGGGCCACTCACTGCTGAACCGCGTCGTGCAGCGGCTCGGCCCCTCGGTCACGTCCACCGCGATCCTGCTGGAGACTCCCGGGGCGGCCCTCATCGCGGCGCTCTGGCTGGGCCAGCTCCCGCCGCTCGCCGCCTACCCGGCGCTCGCGGTCATCCTGGCCGGCCTCGCCGTGGTGATCAGGGCCGAACGGGTGCGGCCCGCGCCGGCACCGTAGGCTCGTCGCGTGGATGCCATGCGGGTACGCGAGCGGGCCGAGCAGCAACTCACCGAAGCACTGGGTGAACCCGACGCCCGGGCCTCGGTGACCTTTCTGGGCACCGAACGCATCGAAGTGCTCCGCTTCGTGACTCCCGACGGCGGCGGCCTGGTCCGGTACGCCACGCTCGGCATGTGCGCGGCCCCGATGACCGACCCCACGGCAGCCGTCGCCGACCCGCTGCGCGGCCCCCGGGCGGAGCTGCTGCTGACCGTCCGGGCCGGCCGCGCCGACACCGACCGGGTGCTCCGGCCGCTGGCGGCGCTGGCCGCCGCGCCGCAGGTCGAGGGGGTCGTGGTGGCTCCCGGCGGCTCCCTCGACACGGGCGGTCCGCTGTGGCCCAACGCGCCCTTCACCTCGGTGCTGGTCGGCGAGCCGGGCGGACTGGTGCCCGACCTGGCCCTTCCCGACCCCTGCGAGCCGGTCCGGTTCATGCCGCTGCTGCCCATGACGCCCAACGAGGCGGCGTGGAAGCGGGTGCACGGCGCCGAGGCCCTCCAGGAACGGTGGCTGCGTCACGGCACGGATCTGCGGGACCCGGCGCGCGCCGGGGTACGCCTGGGCGAGTGACAGCGCTTGACGCGGCGGCGGTACCCGGGGACCGTTGGTCAGCATGAGGGGCGAACCAAGTTGCCCGAAGTGCGGTGGCCGGGTCCGGGCTCCCGGCCTCTTCTCCGACTCCTGGCGGTGCGACGCGCACGGCCCGGTGCATCCGCTCCAGCCGGTCATACCTCCCAGCGTGGACGCGCTCACCGTGGTGGTGAACCGTACGAAGGTGCCGGTGTGGATGCCCTGGCCGCTGCCCGTCGGCTGGCTGTTCACCGGGGTGGCCTCGGCCGGTGACGACCGCAGCGGCGGCCGGGCCGTCGCCGTGGCCTGTTCTGGACCCAGCCCGCTCGGCGGGCCGGGTGAGCTGCTGCTGATCGCCGAGGAACTGGGCGTCGGGCTCGGCGCCCGGTACGCCGGCATCGAGGGCCCGGATCCGGGGCCTCAGCTCGACGTCGGCCGCCCCCCGCAGACCAAGGTGCACGCGGCGGGCCGCCCCACCCCGCTGTGGCTCCTCAAGGACACCCCGCCGGACCGCGCGGTGTTCGCCGGGGAGGCCCTGGGGGTGTGGCTGTGGGCGGTCGTGTGGCCCCAGCACTCCGGGCTGCTGATGTACGACGAACTGGTGCTCACCGACATCCGCGCCGCGGGGTCGGAGGTCGACCTGCTCCCCTGCGGAGCGCTGTCGCCCCGCATCCTGTCCTGAGGGCCGCGGCTATCCTGGGGGCGTCCGCCGTCCGTACCGCCCCCGGGAGCCGTCGCCGTGCGCATCGACCTGCACACCCACTCCACGGCCTCGGACGGCACCGACACCCCGGCAGAACTGGTCCGCCGGGCCGCCGGGGAAGGGCTGGACGTCGTCGCCCTGACCGATCACGACACCGTGGCCGGGCACACCGAGGCCGCGGCGGCCCTCCCCCGCGGTCTGACCCTGGTCACCGGCGCGGAGCTCTCCTGCCGGCTGGACGGGACCAGCCTGCACATGCTGGCCTACCTCTTCGACCCGGCCGAGCCCGCCCTGGCCCGGGAGCGGGAGCTGCTGCGGGACGACCGGGTGCCCCGTGCCCGGGCGATCGTCGCCCGGCTGCGCGAGCTCGGGGCTCCCGTCGAGTGGGAACGTGTCCGCGAGCTCGCCCAGGGTGCGGTCGGGCGCCCGCACATCGCCACCGCCATGGTGGAGGCCGGGGTCGTCGAGGACATCGCGGGCGCCTTCACGCAGGAGTGGATCGCCGACGGCGGGCGCGCGCACGTCGCCAAGCACGAGCTGGACGCCTTCGAGGCGGTCCGGCTCATCCACGCGGCCGGCGGCGTCGCGGTCTTCGCGCACCCGCTGGCCGTCAAGCGCGGCCGCACGGTGCCGGCCGAGAAGATCGCCGAGCTGGCCGAGGCGGGACTGGACGGCCTGGAAGCCGACCACATGGACCATGACACCGCCGCCCGCCGGCGGTTGCGCGGTCTGGCCGCCGATCTGGGCCTGCTGGTCACCGGCTCCAGCGACTACCACGGCAGCCGCAAGCCCTGCCGGCTCGGGGAGTACACGACCGCGCCCGGCGTCTACGCCGAGATCGCCGCCCGGGCCGACGGGGCGAAGCCGCTGACCGGCTGAACCCGCCCGACCGTTCACCGCTCCCGCCACCTCCGAGGCCCTCCCGTGTTCGACTTCGCTCTCTTCGGGTCCGTCTTCGTGACCCTCTTCGTGATCATGGACCCGCCCGGCACCACACCGATCTTCCTCGCCCTGACCTCGGGCCGCCCGGTCAAGGTCCAGCGCCGGATGGCCTGGCAGGCGACCCTGGTCGCGCTCGGCGTCATCGCCGTCTTCGGACTCGCCGGACGGCAGATCCTGGACTACCTCGGGGTGTCGCTGCCCGCCCTCATGGTGGCCGGAGGGCTGCTCCTGCTGCTCATCGCGCTCGATCTGCTGACCGGCAAGAGCGACGAGCCGAGCCAGACCAAGGACGTCAACGTCGCCCTGGTGCCGCTGGGCATGCCCCTGCTGGCCGGCCCCGGGGCGATCGTCACCGTCATCCTCGCCGTGCAGCGCGCCGACGGTCCCTGGGAGCACACCGCCGTCTGGTCGGCGATCGCCGTGATGCACCTGGTCCTCTGGCTGACCCTGCGCTACTCGTTGCTCATCATCCGCATCATCAAGGACGGCGGCGTGGTGCTCGTCACCCGGCTGTCCGGCATGCTGCTGTCGGCGATCGCGGTGCAGCAGATCGCCAACGGCATCCAGGGCTTCATCACCGGCACCACCTGATCACCGGCACCACCCGCCCGGCGCGCACGGCCGAGGAGCGCACGGCCGAAGAGCGCGCGGGCCGCTCTCAGCGCCCGAGCCCCGCCCAGAAGTCCACCATGACGGCCGCGGTGACCAGGGGCTGCTCCGCGTTCGGGGAGTGTTCGGCACCCTTGACGACCGTGCGGTGCGCCCCCAGACGGCCGGCCATCCGGTCGAGCAGCGGGACCGGCCAGGCGCCGTCCCGCTCCCCCGACAGGACGTGCACCGGCAGGCCGGTGGCGGCCAGGTGCGCGACCCGGTCCGGCTCGTGGCGCAGTGTCCGGCCGACCGCCAGCAGCTGCGCGTGGGTGTGCGCGAGCCAGCGGCGGCGCAGGAAGTCACCGACCTCGGAGCGGTCCTCGGCCGGGTGCCACATCCGCCACACGGCCTTCGGGCCGAGCACCGGCAGACCGCCGCACAGCGCCCGGACCCGCCAGCGCTGCAGCCGGGCGATCCGCCCCGGGCCCGAACTCATCAGCGTCAGCGAATCGAACGGCGTGTGCCGTGCGGCGGCGGCGCGCAGCACGGCACCGCGGCTGACCAGACCCCCGAAGGAGTGCCCGACCAGGTGCAGGCCGCCGGTGCCCAGCGCCCGGGCCTGGGCCAGCACGTCCTCCGCGAGCGCGGCCAGGCCATAGGCGGAGCGGGCGTGGCGTTCGCGCGGGCCGGGGGTCTCGTACTGCCCGCGGCCGTCCACCGCCACCGCCCGGTAGCCGGCCTCGGCCAGCGGTCCGAGCAGCGCGATGAAGTCCTCCTTGCTGCCCGTGTAACCGGGAACCAGCAGGGCGGTGGCCCGGGGCTCCCGCTCCGGGGCGGCGTCCAGAACAGCGAACGCGCCCCGGGCCGTTTCCAGCCGGTACGCCCGGACCCCGCCCGGTGGCGCGATGAACGGTGGCCTGCTCACGTCCGGCTGCTCACTCCTCGGAGGCCGAGGAGGCGGCGCCGCTGCGGGACCGCCGGCGGCGACGCGGCCGGCTCGGCGCGGCGTCCGCGGCCGGGGCGCCTGCCGGAGCCTCGCCGGCCTCCGCCTCCGGGACCGCCGGCTGCTGCGTCCCGGCCCCGGACGCTCCTCCGCGGCCGCCTCGCG